>NZ_CP026378.1:2769719-3077466 GCF_002953215.1 Mixta calida | reverse complement strand
GGCGCGGCAGATTGAGGCGGGAAGCCCGATTATCGCGCTGGAGGCCGATCTGATGAGTTCCATGGCGATGGACGGCGTAGCGCGCGACTATCCGCAGCATGTGATTAACTGCGGCATTATGGAGGCCAACGTCATCGGCACCGCCGCCGGGCTGGCGCTGACCGGACGCAGGCCGTTTGTGCATACCTTTACCGCCTTCGCCAGCCGCCGCTGCTTCGATCAACTGTTTATGGCGCTCGATTATCAGCGCAACAACGTTAAGGTGATCGCTTCCGACGCGGGCGTTACCGCCTGCCATAACGGCGGTACCCATATGTCGTTCGAAGATATGGGCATCGTGCGCGGGCTGGCGCATTCGGTCGTGCTGGAGGTAACCGACGCGGTCATGTTCGATGATCTTTTACGCCAGCTTATCGATCTCGACGGTTTTTATTGGGTACGCACCATTCGGAAGCAGGCAGCGAGCATCTATGCGCCTGGCTCTACCTTTACCATTGGCAAAGGAAACGTGCTGCGCGATGGTGAGGATATGACGCTAATCGCCAACGGCATTATGGTGGCGGAAGCGCTGGAAGCGGCACGCCAGCTGGAACGGGAAGGCATCAGCGCGGCGGTGATCGATATGTTTACCCTGAAGCCTGTCGACCGTGCGCTAATTGAAAAATACGCTGCAAAAACCGGACGCATCGTGACCTGCGAAAACCACAGCATTCATAACGGGCTGGGATCGGCGGTGGCGGAGGTGCTGGTGGAAACCTGTCCGGTGCCGATGCGCCGCGTGGGGGTGAAGGAGCGCTACGGTCAGGTCGGCACGCAGGATTTTCTGCAAAAGGAGTATGGCCTGACGGCGCACAATATTGTAGCGGCGGCGCGCGAGCTGCTTTAGGCCCGGGAGGCGGCCCGTCGCGCAATATATGAGGCGCGCCTTTTTTGCCAGTAAGATATTTCGTTAATAATAAGGCGACCTGCAGGTCGCCTTATTTGTCAGGGCCGTCCCCAGAGGAGATGGCTGTATGCGCTGGCGGATTAGTCGCGTTTGGTCGGACGCTGATGGCTCAGCACCTGACGCGGTTGCGTACGACGACCTACCATACCCATCACACCGGCCAGAATCGCTTCGATAATCAGCATAAAGAAGGCGAACCAGCTGGCTTTCGCGGTAGCGGCAGCGGCTTTATCAGCGGCTTCGCGTGCTTTCTGCTCCGCCTGCTGTTTCAGCTCATTGTATTTCTGACGCGCCTGCTGATAGCTTTTCTCTGTCTGATCGACAATCTGTTCCGCTTCGGCGTCGGTTTTTCCGGTGCGCGCCTTAATGATATTTTTCAGCGCGTCGCGGTCAGCGGCCTGCAGGGTATCCTGATTGCTGTTAATTAAGCCTTTCACCCAGTTGGTAATATCGGTGTCGGCGTTTTGCGGATTATTAGCCGTGGCCTGCGCCTGGTTCTGCGCGCTGTTCGCCGCATTTTGCGCATCCTGCTGCAGGTTTTCCGGCTGCAATTCAGGTTTGCCGGTCTGACGCAGCGTAGTTTCCAGTTCGTTTTGCAGATCGTCCAGGTTAATGCCGCTCTCCTGCAGCTTGTCGCTCGCCATCTGCGTCGCCTTCGGCGCAACGGCGGAAATCGTGCTGCCCATAGCATTCAATCCAGCGCCCATCACGTTCATGGCGCCGCTCATGGTGTAGTTGACCAGCATGATCGCCAGCCAGACGCTGAACAGCGTATTGACGCCGAACATTAACAGGCCGTGCAGCATGCCTTCACGCTGTGCGAGTCGGCCGCTGACCCAGGCGCCGACGGCGATGGAAACCAGCATGCTGATGCCGGTCCAGACCGCCGCGCCGGTGCCGATACCGTCCAGTGGGTTTTGCTCATGCAGCGGATCGATGCTGGATGTGCCAACGGCAGTGCCCAGTAAGGTTAATAACAGGTGGATCACCACGGAACTAATAACGCCAGCAAAGATAGCGCTCCATGAAATGCGCTTTAGCGGTACACCATTCACTGAGTCCACCCAGGCTGCGTCATGCCGGTTGCGGAGATGTTCAGGATGTTCACTCATAATATTTACTCCCTATCCTTATCTTTTAAGCCGTTGCCACAGAATTGTTCTTTCAACTTGCGTGAAAAATAGTGATACCTCTTATTTCAGGCAATTTAAGGCTAGTTAGGGAATAGCGATTTGACCAAATTAATTTGCTAATTTGCGACATAAAATAAACCAAAAGTTTACCGCTTCGTTTATTTTTAACGATTTTTCACTATTGCAGGCAGTATAATTACAGGTTAATTAAAATGGCGTTTTATATTTTTCCATGAGATGAAAAGTAAATAATGGCACTAATGATCGACGCAGGAGGACAGTAGCAGGGTGGGAAGAACAGATTAACGAAAATCACGAACGTGGCAGCTGAAAAACAAAAAAAGCGGCCCGCAGGCCGCCTTTTAAACAGAGGTCATTAACCCTGTTGTTCCTGCGCCTGTGACGCCTGAATCGCGGTCAGAGCGATGGTATAGACGATATCGTCAACCAGCGCGCCGCGTGACAGATCGTTCACCGGCTTACGCATACCCTGCAACATCGGCCCGATGGAGATCAGATCGGCGGAACGCTGCACCGCTTTGTAGGTGGTGTTGCCGGTATTCAGATCCGGGAAGATAAATACCGTTGCGCGTCCGGCAACCTGCGAATTCGGCGCTTTCGATTTCGCCACGTCTTCCATAATCGCCGCGTCATATTGCAGCGGGCCGTCGATCACCAGATCCGGGCGTTTTTCCTGCGCGATACGCGTCGCTTCGCGGACTTTCTCCACGTCGCTGCCAGCGCCAGAGTTGCCGGTCGAATAGGAGATCATCGCCACGCGCGGCTCGATGCCGAATGCCGCGGCGGAATCCGCAGATTGAATAGCGATTTCAGCCAGCTGCTCGGCGGTCGGATCCGGGTTGATGGCGCAGTCGCCGTAAACCAGCACCTGCTCCGGCAGCAGCATAAAGAATACCGATGACACCAGCGAGCTGTTCGGCGCGGTTTTAATCAGCTGCAGCGGCGGACGAATGGTGTTGGCGGTGGTGTGCACGGCGCCGGAAACCAGGCCGTCCACTTCATCGCGTTCCAGCATCATGGTGCCCAGCACCACATTGTCTTCCAGCTGCTCCTGCGCCACCACTTCGGTCATGCCTTTGTTTTTACGCAGCTCGACCAGGCGCGCTACATAGTTATTGCGCGCTTCTTCCGGATCGACGATCTCAATGCCTTTGCCCAGCTCAACGCCCTGCGCCGCCGCGACGCGATGGATTTCGTCCGGGTTGCCCAGCAGTACGCACTGCGCGATGCCGCGCTCGGCGCAAATCGCCGCCGCCTTCACGGTGCGCGGCTCGTCGCCTTCCGGCAGCACGATGCGTTTGCCCGCTTTGCGCGCCAGCTCGGTCAGCTGATAGCGGAAGGCTGGCGGAGAAAGGCGACGGCTACGCTCAGAAGCGGCCGTCAGCGATTCTACCCAGTCGCTGTTGATATGGCTGGCGATATACTCCTGCACCTTCTCAATGCGCTGCGTATCGTCGCTGGGCACTTCCAGGTTGAAACTTTGCAGGCTGAGCGAGGTTTGCCAGGTGTTGGTGTTAACCATAAACACCGGCAGGCCGGTCTGGAACGCGCGTTCGCAGAGTTTGTAAATACGGTCATCAATTTCATAACCGCCGGTCAGCAGGATGGCGCCGATCTCTACGCCGTTCATCGCGGCGAGGCAGGCGGCGACCAGCACGTCAGGGCGATCGGCGGAGGTGACCAGCAGCGAACCGGGACGGAAGTGCTCCAGCATATGCGGCAGACTGCGTGCGCAGAAGGTCACGGATTTCACGCGGCGGGTCTGTATTTCGCCTTCGTTAATCACGCGTGCGTTCAGGTGACGGCACATATCGATCGCGCGGGTGGCGATCAGATCGAAGCTCCACGGAATGCAGCCCAGCACCGGCAGTGGACTGTTAGCGAACAGCTGGCTCGGATCGATGTTGGCGACGCTGGCTTTGGTGGAGTCATCGAAGATTTCTGACAGATCGGGACGGGTGCGGCCCTGTTCATCCACCGGCGCGTTGAGTTTGTTGATGATAACGCCAGTGATGTTTTTATTCTTGCTGCCGCCGAAGCTGCTTTGCGTCAGTTCGATGCGCTCTTTCAGCTGGGCGGGGGAATCGTTGCCCAACGCCATCACGAAGACGATCTCCGCGTTCAGCGTTTTGGCGATTTCGTAGTTCAGCGCGTTGGCGAACTGATGTTTACGCGTCGGCACCAGGCCTTCTACCAGCACGACTTCAGCGTCTTGCGTATTGGCATGGTAGCGGGCAATGATCTCCTCCATCAGCACATCTTGCTGATTGGAACCGAGCAGCGACTCAACGCGCGACATTTGCAGCGGCTCAGCGGCGGGGATTGAGGAGTTTTTACGTATAATCGTCGTGGTCTGGTCAGGCGCATTGCCGCCGGCGCGGGGCTGGGCGATGGGTTTGAACACGCTGAGGCGGACCCCTTTGCGCTCCATCGCGCGGATAACGCCGAGGCTGACGCTGGTCAACCCGACGCTGGTGCCGGTAGGAATAAGCATAATGGTACGTGACACAGTAAACCTCTCAGGTATTTCAGGGTGTCAAAACAACTCCGTCAGCCGAGGCTGTCGGAGAAAAACTTATGCGGTAAGACGCGCGGCGTCGCGGGCGATGACCAGCTCTTCGTTGGTCGGGATCACCAGCGCCGGACGGGTGCCTTCCTTGTTAATGAAGCCTTCCTGTCCGAAGCGCGCCGCCAGGTTGCGCTCATGGTCCACTTCGAAGCCCAGCAGGGAGAGCTTCGCCAGCGACAGCTCGCGCACCATCGCCGCATTTTCGCCGATGCCGCCGGTAAATACCACGGCGTCCAGACGACCCTCCATCATCGCCGTATAGGAGCCGATATATTTGGCCAGGCGGTGGCAGAAGACATTCATCGCGCGTTTGGCGTCCTCTTTGGTGGTGTAGTTCTCTTCCACATAGCGGCAGTCGCTGGTAACGCCGGTCAGGCCGAGCAGACCGGACTCTTTGGTCAGCATTTTGTTGATCGCGTCAACGCTCATGCCCAGCGTATCATGCAGGAAGAAAACGATCGCCGGATCGATATCGCCGCTGCGGGTGCCCATTACCAGGCCTTCCAGCGGGGTCAGCCCCATAGAGGTATCGACGCACTCGCCGTTGCGGATTGCGGAAACCGATGCGCCGTTGCCGAGGTGGCAGGTAATCACATTCAGCTCTTCGACCGGCTTGTTCAGCATGCGCGCCGCTTCACGCGACACGTAGTAGTGGCTGGTGCCGTGGAAGCCGTAGCGGCGGATGCCGTGTTCTTTATAGAGATGATAGGGCAGGGCGTAGAGGTAAGACTCTTCAGGCATCGTCTGATGGAAAGCCGTATCGAAAACCGCTACGTTTTTATCAGAAAGATGCGGGAAGTTTTTCAGCGCCTCTTCGATGCCGATCAGATGCGCCGGGTTATGCAAGGGTGCGAAAGGCGAAGCGTCTTTGATATCCTGCACCGTCTCATCGCTGATGACGACGGAGTGCGTCAGCTTTTCGCCGCCGTGGACGATACGGTGACCGATTGCAGCGATTTGTGCCAACAGCTCCGGTTTTTGTGCCAGAATGTTTTTAACGATGAAGTTCAGGGCTTCGCTGTGCGCGGCGCCCGCACCCAGCGCAGCTTCCTGTTTAGCGCCGTCCAGTTTCCATTTAATGCGCGCTTCGGGCAGATGGAAACATTCGGCCAGACCTGACAGGTACTCTGCTCCGTCAGCCGGATTGAGAATGGCAAACTTAAGAGAAGAGCTACCGCAGTTCAGAACCAGTACTAACTTACTCGACATGGAAGTACCTATTAGTCAAAAGTGGCTAAAAAAAACGCAATCAGTCTATCATCCTAAAGTATGAAAGCTGGTACATTAATGATTACCATCATACTGCCAGCAAAAAGTTATCTGACAGCAAAAAAAGACGGTAATTTTACGTAAAAATTTGAAAGTCCCTTGGCTTTCAACGGCTCGGCCTCAGGATAATGAGGATAACCCGTTTTGCGGGCGCTGATAACGCGCCCAGAATAACGGCAGTCCCCAGCAAAAACAAAATTTTTTGAAGGATGTTATAGAAAGTTGTGTCGTTATTTAAATTTTTTAAATCTTGCTAAAGAAGTTGAGGTGAGCCATGGCAAATGAATCCAGCGTCGGCTGGTTTAAGACCTTCCAGCTTGGGCAGCACTACATGAAAACATGGCCGAACGATAAACGCCTCGCGCCAATTTTCCCGGAAAACCGCATTACGACCGCCACGCGGTTTGCGATCCGTTTTATGCCGCCATTGGCGGTTTTCACGCTGACCTGGCAAATCGCGCTCGGCGGCCAGCTGGGACCGGCAGTGGCCACCGCGCTATTCGCTTGCAGCCTGCCGATGCAGGGATTGTGGTGGCTGGGTCGCCGCTCCGTCACGCCGCTGCCGCCGACGCTGCTGCACTGGTTCCATGAGGTGCGTGAGAAGTTGCAGCAGGCGGGCCAGGCCATTGCGCCGCTTGAGGGTAAACCTACCTATCAGGCGTTGGCGGATCTGCTGAAGCGCGCCTTTCGTCAGCTGGACAAAACCTTCCTCGACGATCTCTGAGCCTGAATAGCCGGTTGCCCGATAATTTTTTGCGGCAACCTGGCTCAAATCAAAGAAAGGCGGGCTTATGATTCCGCCTTTTTGAACGCTGTGCGATTCTTGAACATCTTTTTACCTTGCCGTGAAACAGGAGTTGAAGATGGATATGACGCACGCGCAGCGCTTGATTCTTTCTAACCAGTATAAAATGATGACGCTGCTCGACCCGGACAACGGCGAACGCTATCGCCGGTTGCAGACCATTGTTGAGCGAGGCTACAGTCTGCAGATGCGCGAGCTGGATCGCGAATTTGGCGAGCTGAGCGAAGAGATATGCCGCACCATTATCAATATAATGGAAATGCACCATGCGCTGCTGGTCTCCTGGGAAAACCTGAAGGAGAGAGCGGACATTGACGAGCGTCGGCTACAGTTCCTCGGCTTTGACGCGGCGACCGAAGCGCGCTATCTGGGCTACGTGCGTTTTATGATCAATGTGGAAGGGCGCTATACCCACTTTGACGGCGGCACGCACGGCTTTAACGCTCAGACGCCGATGTGGGAAAAATATCAACGTATGCTTGCCGCCTGGCAAACCTGTCCGCGGCAGTATCATCTGTGCGCGACTGAGATTGCGCAAATCATCAACGCCTGAGAAGGAAACGCAAGTGAAGTGTAGAGGCTTTTTGTTCGATCTGGACGGCACCCTGGTGGATTCGTTACCGGCGGTGGAACGCGCATGGACTCACTGGGGCAAACGTCACGCTATTGATGCGGATGAGATCCTGAATTTTATCCATGGCAAGCAGGCTATCACCTCACTGCGTCACTTTATGCGCGGCAGCAGCGAAGAAGAGATCCAGCAGGAGTTTCGCCTGCTGGAGAAAACCGAAGCGGAGGATACCGACGGCGTCCGCGCGCTGCCTGGCGCCCGCGATCTGCTGGAGCAGCTCAACGCGCTTGAGATTCCCTGGGCGATCGTCACCTCCGGCTCGATGCCGGTGGCCTCGGCGCGTCGTCATGCGGCGGGACTGCCGCTGCCGGTCCACTTTGTCACTGCCGAGCAGGTGAAAAACGGCAAGCCGGAGCCGGATGCCTACCTGACCGGCGCAAAGCTGCTGGGGTTAAAACCTGAAGAGTGTGTAGTGGTAGAGGACGCGCCTGCCGGCATCCTTTCCGGCCTCGCCGCCGGCTGCGCGGTGATCGCCGTCAACGCGCCCGCCGATACGCCGCGCCTGGCGGAGACCGCGTTGCAGCTCACTACGCTCACCGCGCTGCGCATCAGCAAAGCGCCCGACGGCACGGTCACGGTGCTAACCCAAAACTGATTGATTTAACCCCGCTATCGCGGGGTTTGTTTTATGGCATGCTGCGCATTCAGGACGCATCTGATGGCGGGGAATGCTGTGAATAATCAACTTCTGTGGGTGCTGGGTCTGCTGGCGGTGACCGTCTGGCTGTTCGCGTCTGGCAGGCTGCGAATGGATGTCGTCGCACTGCTGGTGATCATCGCGTTTGTACTTAGCGGTACGCTGACGCTGCAGGAAGCCACCATCGGCTTCAGCGATCCCAATGTGATATTGATTGCCGCGCTGTTTGTGATAGGCGAGGGGCTGGTGCGTACCGGCGTCGCCCTGCAAACCGGCGAATGGCTCATGAAAATCGCCGGCAACAGCGAAAGCAAAATGATTTTCTGGCTGATGCTGACCGTGGCCGGACTGGGCGCGTTTATGAGCTCCACCGGCGTGGTGGCGATTTTTATTCCGGTCGTGCTGAGCGTTGCCGCCAAAATCGGATCGTCGCCGGCGCGGCTGATGATGCCGCTCAGCGTGGCGGCGCTGATCAGCGGGATGATGACGCTGGTGGCGACGCCGCCTAATCTGGTGGTAAACAGTGAGCTACAGCGCGAAGGGCTGGAGGGCTTCAGCTTTTTCGCCGTAACCCCTATTGGCCTGGTGGTGCTGGCGCTGGGCATTGGCTACATGCTGGTGGCGCGCTACTGGCTGGCCGCCCCGCCGGACGCTGCCGTCGCCGCCGCGCCGCGCCGCCGCAACTTCCGCGACCTTATCCGTGAATATCGTCTCAGCGGACGCGCCCGCCGTCTGGCGATACGCGCAGGCTCGCCGTTGATTGGCCGTCGTCTGGACGATCTCAAACTGCGTGAAAAGTATGGCGCCAACGTGGTGGGCCTGGAGCGCTGGCGTAAATTCCGCCGCGTGATGGTGACGGTGACCGGCGAGACGACGTTCCGCGACCGTGACGTGTTGCTGATTGATATGTCCGCCGCCGAGATCGATCTGCGGCAGTTTTGCAGCGAGCAGCGGCTGGAGCCGCTGATCCTGCGCGGCGACTACTTTTCCGACCGCGCCCGCGATGTCGGCATGGCGGAGGTATTGCTTACTCCTGATTCCGAATTGACCGGCAAAAGCGTGCGCGAGCTCGGTTTTCGCAGTCGCTTCGGCGTCAGCATCATCGGCATCCGACGACGCAACAGCCTGCTGGAGGGCACGCTGACCGACGAGCCGCTGGAAGTAGGCGATACGCTGCTGGCGATCGGCGACTGGCGCTGCATCCAGCAGCTGCAACAGCAAAAACGCGATCTGCTGCTGCTGGCGTTGCCTGCCGAGATCGATGAGGCGGTACCGGCGCACAGTCAGGCGCCGCATGCGCTGTTCAGCCTGGCGTTGATGGTGGCGCTGATGATCACCGATGTGATTCCGGGGCCCATCGCCGCCTTAATCGCCTGTCTGCTGATGGGGAAATTCCGCTGTATCGATATGGAAAGCGCCTGGAAAGCCATTCACTGGCCGGGTCTGATTCTGATCGCGGGCATGATGCCGTTTGCGCTGGCGTTGCAAAAGACCGGCGGCGTGGCGCTGGTGGTGCAGGGATTGATGGATGTGGCTGGCAGCAGAGGGCCGCACGTTATGCTGCTCTGCCTGTTTGTGCTGTGCGCCACTATCGGCCTGTTTATCTCCAATACGGCGACGGCGGTGCTGATGGCGCCGATTGGCGTGGCGGCGGCGCAGCAGATGGGCGTATCGCCTTATCCCTTCACCATGATTATCGCCATCGCCGCCTCCGCCGCCTTTATGACGCCGGTCTCATCGCCGGTCAATACGCTGGTGCTGGGGCCAGGCGGCTACCGCTTCGGCGACTTTGTGAAAATCGGCGTGCCCTTTACGCTGGTGGTGATGGCGGTCAGCGTGCTGCTGGTGCCGCTGCTGTTTCCTTTCTGACTTACAGCGGGGTGTCCTGGGATATCTCATCCAGAGAGAGGCTGAAGCTTGGCACAAAGACCTCGATAAAGTAATCCATCTCCTCGCTGCGCCGCTGCTGCAACGTTTTCTCCAGGCGCGCCAACGCTCGCCGGAACTCGTTGTTGCCGGCGGAAAGCTCTTCCAGGCACTTCAGGTAGGCGCACAGCGCGTCGGCCTGCTTAAGAATCGCGGTTTCCTCCTCGCTTTGCTGTTGTTCATCCAGCAGCGGACGCCAGGCGTCCTGCAATTCCGCAGGCAACATTTCAATCAGCTTATGGCGCGCAATTTCTTCGATCTTTTTATATTCATGGGCTATTTGGGCGTTGTAATACTTTACCGGCGTCGGCAGATCGCCAGTCAGCACTTCGCTGGCGTCATGATAGAGCGCGATCAGCGCGATGCGCTCCGCATTCAGGCTGCCATTGAATTTTTTATTTTTAATCAGCGCCAGCGCATGGGCGACCATCGCCACCTGCAGGCTGTGCTCAGAGACATTTTCCGTGCGCACGTTGCGCATCAGCGGCCAGCGGTTGATCAGTTTAAGACGGGAAAGATGGGCGAAAAAGTGGCTCTGCTTCATGAAAAAGGCGTCTCCTCAGGGCGGCTGCGGAAACCGGCGAACCCGATCTCCGCAGCGACACAGTATAGCCTTTTCATGACGCACGCTACAGCGGCTGCGCGCGTCATGCGGCCGACTATTGCCGGTAGCCTTCGAGGAAACGTCCGAACTTGCCGATCGCCATCTCCAGATCGTCAACGCGCGGCAGCGTAACGATGCGCACATGATCCGGCCACGGCCAGTTAAAGGCGGAACCCTGCACCAGCAGCACTTTTTCCTGCAACAGGAAGTCCAGCACCATTTTCTGGTCATCGTGAAGGTTAAACTTTTTCGCATCGATGCGCGGGAACATATAGAGCGCGCCCTGCGGCTTAACGCAGCTGACGCCGGGAATATCGTTGATCAGCTCCCACGCGCGTTGACGCTGCTCATAAAGACGCCCACCCGGCATAATGAATTCGCTGATGCTCTGATAGCCGCCCAGCGCGGTCTGAATCGCGTGCTGTGCCGGCACGTTGGCGCACAGGCGCATCGACGCCAGCATCTCCAGACCTTCGATATAGCCTTTCGCGTGCTTTTTCGGCCCGTTCAGCACCATCCAGCCCTGACGGAAGCCCGCCACGCGGTAGGTTTTTGACAAGCCGTTAAAGGTGACGGTCAGCAGATCGGGCGCCAGTGCGGCGATCGAATGGTGCTGTGCGGCGTCATACAGAATTTTGTCGTAAATCTCGTCAGCGAAAATAATCAGGTTATGTTCGCGCGCGATTTCCACGATCTCCATCAGCAGTTCTTTGCTGTAAACGGCGCCGGTGGGGTTATTCGGGTTGATAATCACGATGCCGCGCGTGCGGGGAGTGATTTTACTGCGGATATCCGCCAGGTCAGGGAACCAGCCGGCGGATTCGTCGCAGAGGTAATGCACCGCTTTGCCGCTGGAGAGAGAGACCGCCGCGGTCCACAGCGGATAGTCGGGCGCCGGCACCAGCATCTCATCGCCGCTGTTCAGCAGCGCCTGCATTGACTGCACGATCAGCTCAGAGACGCCGTTACCGATATAGATATCTTCAACGGTGACGTCGCGCATATCGCGCGCCTGGTAGTGCTGCATAATCGCTTTGCGTGCGGAGTAGAGTCCTTTGGAATCGCAGTAGCCCTGCGCGCCCGGCAGGTTGCGAATCACGTCGACCAAAATTTCATCTGGCGCTTCGAAGCCGAAGGGCGCTGGGTTGCCGATATTGAGCTTCAGCACCTTATTGCCTTCTTCTTCCAGGCGTTTGGCCTCTTTCAATACCGGACCGCGTATGTCATAGCAGACGTTATCCAGCTTCGAAGATTTTTCGATAATTGTATTCATTACTTGCGCCTTAACTGACAGAACTGCATTCCTGCCGTGGAAATAAACCCGCTCAATTTACTCTTCTGATATCCACTTTTGAAGGGCGGGCCAGGCTTTTGGCGCAACCGCGAGACAACGTCGCGCTGGCTGGTATGCAACATTAGCCAGCATGATTTATCTGGTATAAAAAACCATTTAACGAGTAAAAAGTAGCATTAATAACTGTTATCGCCGTTTTTGCTGTAAACCTTGCACAACGGTTTGCGAGCCAGATCAGAAAAAGAAGTAAAGTAAGATAAAAATAGTAGATTGATACGGAACGAAACAGTTAAATTTTGCTACTTAAAGTGTCGATAACCTGAAAAGCGCAGAACGATCCATCGCGTTCTCTTTTTCGACACCTTCCGCTCATCATCTGTCCTGTCGCACAACAGGATGCTTTTCAGGCGAGGGAGGGCAAAAAGCAATCCAGGGAAAAAGGCGTATTAATGCTAAAATGGTGCTTTATTGATAAGAAAAATGCGATTGGGGCTTAAAAAGTAAGCGTCGTTGTGGCAGGATATCCATCAACGGGCTTTGTGACAAAAATAAGTACGTCAGACTGCGGCTAAAAGCTGCAGCGGCGTCAGTAAATGTTAAGTCCGGTTGGTTATTATGTTTTTGCGTTATGCAGTTTTGCTGACGTGCCATATTGAAGTTATGAACCAGCGGCCCCGAAGTTAGCTCGCCTGAAGTTAGCTCGGTTTCCATCAATAAGCAGGACGCGTTTGGCGTTTAGGTTCAGCGCGTATGCGCTCAATGATTGTCAACCTAAAATACTGACGGCACTGGCGGAGTTGTATGCATCTCCTTCAGCAGTAGAGTGAATAGCAGCTTTTCATTTTTACAGTTTAAAGCTGTCGTTTCCTGACGGGAAACGTCATTTTTGCCAGCTTTATCTCCGTCTGACATTTGATCGACGGAAGTAACACCAGGGTAGTTGTTCTTAAAAACTTATAAGTGAAGAAAAAAATATGACTAGTGCAAATCGTCCGATACTCAATCTCGATCTCGATCTGCTGAGAACCTTCGTAGCAGTCGCCGATCTCAACACCTTTGCTGCCGCGGCGGCCGCCGTCTGCAGAACGCAGTCGGCGGTGAGCCAGCAGATGCAGCGTCTGGAGCAGCTGGTGGGCAAAGAGCTGTTTGCTCGCCATGGCCGTAACAAGCTGCTGACCGAGCATGGCATTCAGTTGCTCGGTTATGCCCGAAAAATCTTACGTTTTAATGACGAAGCCTGTACCTCGCTGATGTACAGCAACGTGCAGGGCGTTCTGACCATCGGCGCGTCCGATGATACATCAGATACGATTTTGCCGTTCCTGCTGAACCGCGTAACCTCTGTCTATCCGAAGCTGGCGATCGACGTTCGCGTAAAACGCAACCCGTTTATGATGGAGATGCTGAACCAGGGCGAAGTTGACCTGGTGGTCACCACCTCCAGCCCAGGCGCTTTTACTCATCAGGTGCTGCGCACGTCGCCGACGCTATGGTATTGCGCCGCCGATTATATCTTCCAGCGCGGCGAAGCGATTCCTCTGGTGCTGCTGGATGAGCCAAGCCCTTATCGCGATATGGCGATCGACCATCTTAACGAAGCGGGCATTCCGTGGCGTATCTCTTACGTCGCGTCAACGCTGGCGGCCGTACGCGCGGCGGTGAAAGCGGGTCTGGGCGTGACCGCGCGTCCGGTAGAAATGATGAGTCCTGAACTGCGCGTAATGGGCGCGGCGGAAGGGCTGCCGGTGCTGCCGGATACGCAGTACCTGCTGTGTCGTAACCCGGACAGTGAAAACGAACTGGCGCTGGCGATTTTCAACGCTATGGAATCAAGCAACGACCCGTATAACTTGGCGCTGGCCGCACAGGGCGACGCGATGTTGTTGGATGATGAAGAATAAGTATTAATAATGAGAATTTTTCTCATTATTAATGGCGTTTTTTGAATAAAAGCGCCGGAAAAAAGCCTCTCGAGCGTTAATGGCGCCGGGAGGCTTTTTTTATGGTGCTTTCCTGGCGTTATTCTGCTTGTTTTGCCGCTGTTAATTGCATCGCTGTGCTGAAAAGCGTCGGTCGTTTGACCAAAAGGTTTTTCTTGTCTTCAACGGGCTACTTTATTCATTTTGCTTAAAAAATAATCATGCGAACTGTCTGTTATTTTAGCAAAAAGGGTAAAAGTGTGTCCTGGATCAAAAAAATAACCCTGTTGTGGGGCAGGAAATCTTTCATTTTCCTGTCAAAATATGTTTGTTAAATGCACGATCCAAGCGTGCAAATACCCACTACACTTAATTTACATTCATAAACTGACACGATTTAGCCTAATTTCTGCGCATCATATGTTAATAAAATGATGCTAGTGTAAATTAACGTGTGGATACTTTTGTCAAAGTTGACAAAAGGTTATAGAAAGGGGTAAAAAACCCCATTAAATTGCTGCTTATAGGTTAAAGACAGCATATTTTATAAGGTTTTTCATCCTTCCCTTGAATTAATGTGGTGTGTTCTTCGCCATCGGCTTCGCAGGACGCTAAACGCCACTTTTGATGAGTAAGCAGAGAGTATGTCAACAACCACAGAAGTTATCGCTCATCACTGGGCATTCGCTGTTTTTATCGTTGTCGCTTTTGGCCTGTGCATCTTTATGCTGGCCGGCGGCTGGCTGTTGGGCGGCCGCGCTCGCGCTCGCCATAAAAACACGCCTTTTGAATCCGGCATCGATCCGGTTGGTAGCACGCATCTTCGCCTTTCTGCCAAGTTCTATCTCGTGGCGATGTTCTTCGTCATCTTCGACGTGGAAGCCCTCTTTTTATACGCATGGTCGACATCGATCCGCGAAAGCGGCTGGGTCGGCTTTGTTGAAGCCGCAATTTTCATTTTGGTGCTGTTGGCTGGACTGGTTTATCTGGTGCGTATTGGCGCGCTGGATTGGGCGCCTGCGCGTCGTCGCGTGGACGTTGATACCGGCAAGGTCACTAACACCAACCCTCAAAAGCAGTAACAGCGAGGCATTAAGATGGACTATACGCTCACCCGCATAGACCCCAACGGTGGTGAGAACGACCGTTATCCCCTGCAGAAACAGGAGATCGTTCCAGACCCACTGGAGCAGCACGTCCACCGTAGCGTTTACATGGGCAAACTGGAACACGCGCTGCACGACATGGTGAACTGGGGTCGTAAAAACTCTCTCTGGCCGTATAACTTCGGCCTTTCCTGTTGTTACGTGGAGATGACCACCTCGTTTACCGCCGTGCATGACGTTGCGCGCTTCGGTTCAGAAGTGCTGCGCGCCTCGCCGCGTCAGGCGGACTTCATGGTGGTCGCCGGTACGCCCTTTAAAAAGATGGCGCCGGTTATTCAGCGTCTTTATGACCAGATGCTGGAGCCGAAGTGGGTTATCTCCATGGGCGCCTGCGCTAACTCGGGCGGCATGTACGACATCTATTCCGTCGTGCAGGGCGTCGATAAGTTCCTGCCGGTAGACGTCTATATTCCCGGCTGCCCGCCGCGCCCGGAAGCTTATATGCAGGCGCTGCTGCTGCTGCAGGAATCGATCGGCAAAGAGCGTCGTCCGCTCTCGTGGGTCGTAGGCGACCAGGGCGTATACCGCGCCAATATGCAGGCCGAGCGCGAAAGGAAGCGCGGCGAGCGTATTGCGGTGACCAACCTGCGCACCCCGGACGAAATTTAAAACAACTGTTTATGGATGAGGCCTGACACGCCGCGCAATAACATTACAAACCAACGCGCGCACCTCATCCTGACACCAACGACTTCGCGCCTGTTTTCAGGCCAGAATGGTGAGTAACGTATGACAGATTTGACCACGCAAGATCTCGCTCAGCCTGCATGGCAAACCCGGGATCATCTGGATGATCCGGTGATCGGCGAGCTGCGTAACCGTTTTGGGCCGGATGCCTTTACTGTTCAGCCAACCCGCACCGGGATGCCGGTCGTTTGGGTAAAACGCGAACAGCTGCTGGAAATTGGGGAATTTCTGCGTAAACTGCCGAAACCCTATGTGATGCTCTACGATCTGCACGGCATGGATGAGCGCCTGCGCACTCACCGTAACGGCCTGCCTGCCGCCGATTTCTCCGTTTTCTATCATCTGCTGTCCATTGAACGTAATCGCGACATTATGCTCAAGGTCGCTTTGTCCGAAAACGACATGCACCTGCCGACTTTTACCAAACTTTTCCCGAACGCCAACTGGTATGAGCGTGAAACCTGGGAGATGTTCGGCGTCACGTTCGACGGTCACCCGCATCTGACACGCATCATGATGCCGCCGACCTGGGAAGGCCACCCGCTGCGTAAAGACTACCCGGCACGCGCCACCGAGTTCGACCCGTATGAGCTGACTAAGCAGAAAGAAGATCTGGAAATGGAAGCGCTGCTCTTCAAACCGGAAGAGTGGGGAATGAAACGCGGCACCGAAAACGAGGACTTTATGTTTCTCAACCTCGGTCCAAACCACCCGTCGGCGCACGGTGCCTTCCGCATCATTCTGCAACTGGACGGCGAAGAGATCGTCGACTGCGTGCCGGATATCGGCTACCACCATCGCGGCGCGGAAAAAATGGGCGAACGCCAGTCCTGGCATAGCTACATTCCCTATACCGACCGCGTGGAATATCTGGGCGGCTGCGTCAACGAAATGCCTTACGTGCTGGCGGTTGAGAAACTGGCAGGCATCGTAGTGCCGGATCGCGTTAACGTGATTCGCGTGATGCTCTCCGAGCTGTTCCGCATCAATAGCCACCTGCTCTACATCTCCACCTTTATTCAGGACGTCGGCGCAATGACGCCGGTGTTCTTCGCCTTTACCGACCGTCAGAAAATTTACGACGTGGTGGAAGCGATTACCGGTTTCCGTATGCACCCGGCCTGGTTCCGCATCGGCGGCGTCGCGCACGACCTGCCGAACGGCTGGGAACGCCTGATGCGTCAGTTCCTCGACTGGATGCCGAAGCGCCTGAAAGAGTATGAAACCGTCGCGCTGAAAAACAGCGTGCTGGTGGGACGCGCCAAAGGCGTCGCCGCCTACGGCAAAGACGAAGCGCTGGCCTGGGGCACCACCGGCGCCGCGCTGCGCGCCACCGGCGTCGACTTCGACGTGCGTAAATGGCGTCCATACTCCGGCTACGAAAACTTCGACTTTGAGATTCCCGTCGGCAGCGGTGTCAGCGACGCCTACACCCGCGTAATGCTGAAAATGGAAGAGATGTGGCAGAGCCTGCGCATTCTGGAACAGTGCCTGAACAACATGCCTGCCGGGCCGTTCAAAGCCGATCATCCGCTGACCACGCCGCCGCCGAAAGAGCGCACGCTGCAGCATATTGAAACGCTGATCACTCACTTCCTGCAGGTTTCATGGGGACCGGTGATGCCCGCTAACGAATCGCTGCAAATGATTGAGGCGACCAAAGGGATCAACAGCTACTACCTGACCAGCGACGGCAGCACCGTAAGCTATCGCACGCGTATTCGTACGCCAAGCTTCCCGCATCTGCAGCAGATCCCATCGGTGATCCGCGGCAGCCTGGTATCCGACCTGATCGTTTACCTGGGTAGTATCGATTTTGTTATGTCAGACGTGGACCGCTAATTATGCACGATCAAAAAATTGCCATCGAAACGATCGACCCGAATGAGGTCTTTGAGCTGAGTGCGGCAGAACGCGACGCGATAGAGCATGAAAAACACCATTATGAAGATGCACGCGCAGCCTCAATCGAAGCGCTGAAGATCGTGCAGAAGCAGCGCGGCTGGGTGCCGGATGGTGCCATCAATGCCATCGCCGAAGTGCTGGGCATTCCCGCCAGCGACGTAGAAGGCGTTGCGACATTCTACAGCCAGATTTTCCGTCAGCCGGTAGGGCGCCACGTTATCCGCTATTGCGACAGCGTGGTCTGTCACATTACCGGCTATCAGGGCATTCAGGCCGCGCTGGAGCAGACGCTGAACATCAAGCCGGGTCAGACCACTGACGACGGCCGCTTCACGCTTCTGCCGACCTGCTGCCTGGGTAACTGTGATAAAGGCCCGACGATGATGGTGGACGAGGACACCCATGTTCACCTGACGCCGGAAAACATCCCATCGTTACTGGAGCAGTATCAATGACAGTTAAAGAAATCATTCGTACTGCGGAAACGCATCCGCTGACCTGGCGCATGCGCGACGACAAGCAGCCGGTCTGGTTTGACGAATACCGCAGCAAAAACGGCTACGCTGGCGCGGAAAAGGCGCTGAAAGGCATGGCGCCGGACGAAATCGTCACGCTGGTAAAAGATTCCGGCCTGAAAGGGCGCGGCGGCGCAGGCTTCTCCACCGGTTTGAAGTGGAGCCTGATGCCGAAAGACGAATCGATGAACATTCGTTATCTGCTCTGCAACGCCGATGAGATGGAGCCGGGCACCTATAAAGACCGCCTGCTGATGGAGCAGATGCCGCATCAGCTGGTGGAAGGGATGCTGATCAGCGCCTTCGCGCTGAAAGCTTATCGCGGCTACATCTTCCTGCGCGGCGAATATATCGAGGCGGCGGTGCATCTGCGCCGCGCTATCGCTGAAGCGACCGAAGCCGGTTTCCTCGGAAAGAATATTCTCGGCACTGGCTTCGATTTCGAGCTGATCGTGCATACCGGCGCGGGGCGCTATATCTGCGGCGAAGAAACGGCGCTGATCAACTCGCTGGAAGGCCGCCGCGCCAACCCGCGCTCCAAACCGCCGTTCCCGGCCTCTGCTGGCGTATGGGGCAAGCCGACCTGCGTCAACAACGTGGAAACGCTCTCCAACGTGCCCGCTATCCTTGCTAACGGCGTGGAGTGGTACAAGGGGCTGTCGAAAAGCGACGATGCGGGCACCAAGATGATGGGCTTCTCCGGGCGCGTGAAAAACCCTGGCGTCTGGGAGCTGCCGTTCGGCATTACGGCGCGTGAAATTCTGGAAGATTACGCGGGCGGCATGCGCGACGGACTGAAATTCAAAGCCTGGCAGCCAGGCGGCGCCGGCACCGATTTCCTGACCGAGCAGCACCTCGATCTGCCGATGGAGTTCGCCAGTATCGGTAAAGCGGGCAGCCGTCTCGGCACCGCGCTGGCGATGGCGGTAGACCACGAGATCAATATGGTGTCGCTGGTGCGCAACCTGGAAGAGTTCTTCGCACGCGAATCGTGCGGCTGGTGTACGCCGTGCCGCGACGGTCTGCCGTGGAGCGTAAAAATTTTGCGCGCGCTGGAGCAGGGCAAAGGCCAGCCGGGCGATATCGAGACGCTGCTGCAGCTCTGCCGACAGCTCGGCCCAGGTAAAACGTTCTGCGCCCATGCGCCCGGCGCGGTCGAGCCTTTACAGAGCGCCATCAAGTATTTCCGTAAAGAGTTCGAAGCCGGCATCGCGCCGCAGGTTTTTGGCAATGCCCGTCATATTAACGGCATTCAGCCTAACCTGCTGAAAGCGCGCTGGTAAAACAGAGCAGCAACGGAATACGGTTAGCGCCGCTTTACCCTGTCGCCTGGCGCAGCGATGAATCAGTCCCCCGCGCTTACAGAAATAAGCAAGCGCGGTGAGTGAAGGCAGCCAACACCGCTGCGGCCTGAAAGGCGAAGGGTAAAAAAGAATTGTGTTTAACGCTCGGAAATCCGAGCCTTACGGAAGCATGTTCACTATGGCTACAATTCATGTAGACGGTAAAGAATATGAGGTGGACGGGGCGGACAACCTGCTGCAGGCGTGTCTCTCCCTTGGCCTGGATATTCCTTATTTTTGCTGGCATCCGGCGCTGGGAAGCGTTGGCGCCTGCCGCCAGTGCGCGGTAAAGCAATACCAAAACGCTGAGGATACCCGCGGTCGCCTCGTCATGTCCTGCATGACGCCCGCCGCCGACGGCACCTTTATTTCTATTGATGATAGTGAAGCGAAAGAGTTCCGTGAAAGCGTGGTCGAGTGGCTGATGACCAACCACCCGCACGATTGTCCTGTCTGCGAAGAGGGTGGCAACTGCCATCTGCAGGATATGACGGTGATGACCGGCCACAGCTTCCGCCGCTACCGCTTCACCAAGCGCACCCACCGCAACCAGGATCTCGGTCCGTTTATCTCCCACGAGATGAACCGCTGTATCGCCTGCTATCGCTGCGTGCGCTATTACAAAGATTATGCCGACGGCAAAGATCTGGGCGTTTACGGCGCACATGACAACGTCTACTTCGGCCGCCCGGAAGAGGGTACGCTGGAGAGCGAATTCTCCGGCAACCTCGTGGAAATTTGCCCGACCGGCGTTTTTACCGACAAAACCCACTCCGAACGCTACAACCGTAAATGGGACATGCAGTTCGCGCCGAGCATCTGCCAGCAGTGCAGCGTCGGCTGCAACATCAGCCCAGGCGAACGCTATGGCGAACTGCGCCGTATCGAAAACCGCTACAACGGCAGCGTGAACCACTACTTCCTGTGCGATCGTGGCCGTTTCGGCTATGGCTATGTGAACCGTAAGGATCGTCCGCGTCAGCCGATGCAGCGTCGCGGCGACAACTGGGTGGCGCTTAACGCTGAACAGGCGATACAGGGCGCGGCGGATGTGCTGCGTCAGGCGAAAAAAGTGATCGGCATCGGCTCGCCGCGCGCCAGCGTGGAAAGCAACTTCGCCCTGCGCGAACTGGTCGGCGCGGCCAACTTCTCCACCGGCATGCCGGCGGGCGAGCAGGCGCGGCTGGATCTGATGCTGAAAGTATTGCGCGAAGGCGGCATCCATACGCCGGCGCTGCGTGAAATCGAAAGCTACGATGCGGTGCTGGTGCTGGGCGAAGATCTGACCCAGACCGGCGCGCGCGTGGCGCTGGCGGTGCGTCAGGCCGTGAAGGGCAAGGCGCGTGAAATGGCGGCGGCGCAGAAAGTCGCCGACTGGCAGATCGCCGCCATTCTGAATATCGGCCAACACGCCAAACATCCGCTGTTCGTCACTAACGTCGATGAAACCCGCTTAGATGATATCGCCGCCTGGAGCTACCGCGCGCCGGTGGAAGATCAGGCGCGTCTCGGCTTCGCCATCGCCCATGCGCTTGATGAAAGCGCCCCGGCGGTTAGCGATTTCGACAGCAGTCTCAACAGCAAAGTCGATGTGATCGTGCAGGCGCTGGCCGGTGCGAAAAAACCGTTAATCATCTCCGGCACCCATTCCGGCAGCGAAGCGATGATTGAAGCGGCGGCTAACGTAGCGCGCGCGCTGAAAGGCCGCGGCGCCGACGTCGGCATTACGCTGATCGCCTCCGCCGCCAACAGCGTCGGCCTGGGCATGATCGGCGGCATGACGCTTGACGATGCGCTGAACCAGCTGGAGAGCGGCAGCACCGACGCGGTGGTGGTCATGGAGAACGATCTCTACCGTCACGCGCCGAAAGCGAAGGTGGACGCGGCCCTGCGCCACGTTGACAACGTTATCGTGCTCGATCATCAGCGCACCGCGACCATGGAAAAAGCGGGTCTGATTCTGTCGGGCGCCAGCTTTGCCGAAAGCGACGGCACGCTGATTAACCAGGAAGGACGCGCGCAACGCTTCTTCCAGGTTTACGATCCTGCTTATTACGATCATCAGGTAGTCATGCTGGAAAGCTGGCGCTGGCTGCACTCGCTGCACAGCGCCATCCAGAGCCGCCGCGTCGACTGGACGCAGCTCGATCATGTTATCGACGCCGTGGCGCTCGCGCTGCCGCAGCTGAAAGGCATTAAAGAGGCCGCGCCGGACGCCTCTTTCCGCATTCGCGGTCAGAAGCTGGCGCGTTCGCCGCATCGCTCCAGCGGACGCACCGCCGCGCGCGCCAATATCAGCGTGCACGAGCCGCGTCAGCCGCAGGATGTGGATACCATGTTCTCCTTCTCGATGGAAGGCAACAACCAGCCCAGCGCGCCGCGCTCGGATATTCCTTTCGCCTGGGCGCCAGGCTGGAACTCTCCGCAGGCGTGGAATAAGTTCCAGGATGAAGTAGGCGGCAAACTGCGCAACGGCGATCCCGGCGTGCGTCTGTTTGAAGCTTCCGCAGGCCAGCTTAGCTGGTTCGATCGCGTGCCGACCGCCTTCGCCCGCAACGGCGGCTGGCGCGTCGCGCCTTACTACAACCTGTTCGGCAGCGAAGAGATGTCGCAGCGCGCGCCGGTGATGCAGCAGCGTATGCCGCAGCCGGCGATAGTGATCAACCCGGCCGACGCCGCCACGCTCGGCGTTAACGCTGGCGCGGCGCTGGAGCTGAACTGCGCCGGCGAAACGCTGCGTCTGCCCGTCCGCTTCTCGGACGCGTTGCAGGCGGGGCAGGTGGGCTTGCCGCTCGGCATGCCGGGCGTTCCGCCGTTCCTGTCGGGCGCCGACATTGAGACTCTGCGGGAGGCGGCACAATGAGCTGGTTGACACCGGATGTTATCGATATTTTGCTGGGCGTACTGAAAGCGATCGTCATCCTGCTGGTGGTGGTTGCCTGCGGCGCCTTTATGAGCTTCGGCGAGCGCCGTCTGCTCGGTCTGTTCCAGAACCGCTACGGGCCTAACCGTGTCGGCTGGGGCGGATCGCTGCAGCTGGTGGCGGACATGATCAAAATGTTCTTTAAAGAGGACTGGGTTCCGCCGTTTACCGATCGCTTTATCTTCACCCTGGCGCCGGTTATCGCCTTCGTTTCGCTGCTGTTGGCGTTCGCTATCGTGCCGGTCAGTCCGACCTGGATGGTGACCGACCTGAACATCGGGCTGCTGTTCTTCCTGATGATGGCGGGCCTGGCGGTCTATGCGGTGCTGTTCGCTGGCTGGTCGAGCAACAACAAATACTCGCTGCTGGGCGCGATGCGTGCGTCCGCCCAGACGCTGAGCTACGAAGTGTTTCTTGGACTGTCGCTGATGGGCGTGGTGGCGCAGGCGGGATCGTTCAATATGAACGACATCGTTAACGACCAGACGCACCTGTGGAACATCATCCCGCAGTTCTTCGGCTTCCTCACCTTCTGTATCGCTGGCGTGGCGGTGTGTCACCGTCATCCGTTCGACCAGCCGGAAGCGGAGCAGGAACTGGCGGACGGCTACCACATCGAATATTCCGGCATGAAGTTCGGTCTGTTCTTCGTGGGCGAGTATGTGGCGATTACTACGGTTTCCGCGCTGATTGTGACGCTGTTCTTCGGCGGCTGGCACGGCCCGTGGCTGCCGCCCTTTATCTGGTTCGCCATCAAAACGGCCTTCTTCATGATGATGTTCATTCTGATTCGTGCCGCGCTGCCGCGTCCGCGCTATGACCAGGTAATGTCCTTCGGCTGGAAAGTATGTCTGCCGTTGACGCTGTTGAACCTGCTGGCTACCGCCGCAGTGATTCTGTACAACGCGCAGTAAAGGGGTTGTAACCATGACATTAAAAGACATTATTGTCGGTTTCGGCACTCAGGTACGCAGTATCTGGATGGTAGGCATGCACGCCTTCGCCAAGCGCGAAACCCAAATGTATCCGGAAGAGCCGGTTTACCTGCCGCCCCGTTACCGCGGACGCATCGTACTGACGCGCGACCCGGACGGGGAAGAGCGCTGCGTGGCGTGCAACCTGTGCGCCGTCGCTTGCCCGGTCAGCTGTATTTCGCTGCAAAAGGCGGAAACGAAAGATGGCCGCTGGTACCCGGAATTTTTCCGCATCAACTTTTCGCGCTGCATTTTCTGCGGCATGTGTGAAGAAGCCTGCCCGACGACCGCGATTCAGCTGACGCCGGATTTCGAGCTGGGTGAATTCAAACGTCAGGATCTGGTGTACGAAAAAGAAGACCTGCTGATTTCAGGGCCGGGCAAATACCCGGAATACAACTTCTACCGTATGGCAGGCATGGCGATCGAAGGGAAAGACAAGGGCGAAGCGGAAAACGAAGCCAAACCCATCGACGTCAAAGGCTTGTTACCTTAAGGAGCCCGGCATGGAATTTGCGTTTTATCTTTGTGGTCTGGTGGCGGTGTTAACCACGCTGCGCGTGATCACCCACACCAACCCGGTACATGCGCTGCTGTACCTGATCATCTCGCTATTGGCGATTGCCGGCGTCTTCTTTTCGCTCGGCGCCTATTTCGCCGGCGCGCTGGAGATCATCGTTTACGCGGGCGCCATCATGGTGCTGTTTGTCTTCGTGGTGATGATGCTGAACCTCGGCAAATCGGTGGAAAACCAGGAGCGCCAGTGGTTGCAGCCTTCACTGTGGATCGGGCCGGGCCTGGTCTCGCTGCTGCTGCTGGTGGTGATGGTCTACGCCATCATGACCGCCAACGATCAGGGCATCGACGGCACGATGATCGACGCGAAAGCGGTCGGCATCAGCCTGTTCGGTCCTTACGTGCTGGCGGTGGAGCTGGCCTCCATGCTGCTGCTGGCGGGCCTGGTCGTGGCGTTCCATATCGGCCGTGAAGATCGCCATGGCGAAATATTAAGCAATCGCGTCAGCGATGCGGCGACGGCAAAAAGTAAGGAGGAGCGCGTATGATCCCTCTGCAACATGGACTGATTCTGGCGGCCGTGCTGTTTGTTCTCGGACTGACCTCGCTGGTGCTGCGTCGCAATCTGCTGTTTATGCTGATCGGTCTGGAAATCATGATTAATGCCGCAGCCCTGGCGTTAGTGGTGGCGGGAAGCTACTGGGGGCAGGCGGATGGCCAGGTGATGTATATCCTGGCGATCAGCCTCGCCGCAGCGGAAGCCAGTATCGGCCTTGCGCTGTTGCTGCAGCTTTACCGCCGTCGTCAAACCCTGAACATTGACACAGTAAGCGAGATGCGCGGATGAATCTTCTGTACTTAACCATACTGCTGCCGCTGATCGGCTTTGCGCTGCTGGCGTTCTCGCGCGGCCGCTGGTCGGAAAATCTGTCGGCGACCGTGGGCGTCGGCTCGATTGGCCTGGCGGCGCTGGTCACCGCCTGGGTCGGCATCGATTTCTTTAACCAGGGGCGTGCGCCGTTTACCCAGGCGCTCTGGACCTGGATGCATGTCGGCAACTTCAATATCGGCGTCACGCTGACGCTCGACGGCCTCTCGTTCACCATGCTGTCGGTGGTGACCGGCGTCGGCTTCTTCATCCATATGTTCGCCTCCTGGTATATGCGTGGGGAAGAGGGCTACTCGCGCTTCTTCGCCTATACCAACCTGTTTATCGCCAGCATGGTGGTTCTGGTGCTGGCCGATAACCTGCTGCTGATGTATCTCGGCTGGGAAGGGGTGGGCCTCTGCTCTTATCTGCTGATTGGCTTCTATTACACCAATCCAGACAACGGCAAAGCGGCGATGAAAGCCTTCATCATCACCCGCGTCGGTGACGTTTTCCTGGCGTTCGCGCTGTTCATTCTCTACAACGAACTGGGCACGCTGAACTTCCGTGAAATGGTCGAACTGGCACCGGCGCACTTCGCGGCGGACAATCACATGCTGCAATGGGCGACGCTGATGCTGCTGGGCGGCGCGGTGGGTAAATCCGCGCAGCTGCCGTTGCAGACCTGGCTGGCCGACGCGATGGCGGGTCCGACCCCGGTTTCCGCGCTGATCCACGCCGCCACCATGGTGACCGCGGGCGTCTACCTGATCGCTCGTACCCACGGCCTGTTCCTGATGACGCCGGAAGTACTGCATCTGGTCGGCATCGTCGGGGCGGTGACGCTGGTGCTGGCGGGCTTCGCGGCGCTGGTGCAAACCGACATCAAACGCGTGCTGGCCTACTCGACCATGAGTCAGATCGGCTATATGTTCCTGGCGCTGGGCGTGCAGGCGTGGGATGCGGCGATTTTCCACCTGATGACCCACGCGTTCTTCAAGGCGCTGCTGTTCCTCTCCTCTGGTTCAGTGATCCTCGCCTGTCACCATGAGCAGAACATTTTCAAAATGGGCGGCCTGCGTAAAAGCATCCCGCTGGTCTATGTCTGCTTCCTGGTGGGCGGCGCCGCGCTGGCCGCGCTGCCGCTGGTGACCGCGGGCTTCTACAGTAAGGATGAGATCCTGTTCGGCGCGCTGGCAAATGGCCATGTCAACCTGATGGTTGCCGGGCTGGTCGGTGCTTTCCTGACCTCGATTTACACCTTCCGCATGATCTTTATCGTCTTCCACGGCGAAGAGAAAATTCATGCGCATGCGGGCAAAGGCATTACTCACCATCTGCCGCTGATCGTCCTGCTGGTACTCTCCACCTTCGTCGGCGCGTTAATCACGCCGCCGCTGGCGGGCGTGCTGCCGGAAGGCGATCATGGCGAAGCGGGGAAAACTGCGCTGGAGATCGCCTCAGGCGTGGTCGCCATCGTCGGCATCCTGATCGCCGCCTGGCTGTGGCTCGGCAAGCGCACGCTGGTTTCCAGCGTGGCGAACAGCGCGCCGGGCCGCTTCTTCGGCACCTGGTGGTTCGCCGCATGGGGCTTCGACTGGCTGTATGACAAAATTTTCGTTAAACCTTACCTGGGCATTGCCTGGCTGCTGAAGCGCGATCCGCTGAACGCGCTGCTGAATACCCCGGCGCTGGCGTCTCGCCTTGCCAACAAAGGTCTGGTGGTAAGCGAAAATGGTTATCTGCGCTGGTATGTCGCTTCCATGGGCGTAGGCGCCGTTGTGGTGCTGGCGCTGCTGCTGGTGATGTAAGGTTAGTGAGCGGGATGCGGTTAGCCGCATCCCACCCGATAAGCTTGTAAAAAAACCTGAGGTTGAGCGCGTGCGGCAAAGGTTGCCGACGGCTCATGCAGGACTAGAAAAGGGACCGTAACCGCCATGTTATTACCTTGGCTAATTGTTATCCCGTTTGTCGGTGGCTTCCTCTGCTGGCTCGCCGAGCGCTTAGGCGCCAGGACGCCGCGCTGGATCGCCCTGATTACAATGGGCCTGACGCTGGCGCTTTCACTGCAGCTCTGGTTGCAGGGAGGCTATTCACTGACCCAGGCCGCCGGTCTTCCGCAGTGGCAGTCTGAGTTTTCCGTTCCCTGGATACCGCGCTTCGGCATTGCGTTCCACCTGGCGCTGGATGGTCTGTCGCTGCTGATGGTGGTGCTGACCGGCCTGCTGGGTCTGATGGCGGTGCTCTGCTCCTGGAATGAAATCGAAAAGTATCAGGGTTTCTTCCACCTCAACCTGATGTGGATCCTGGGCGGCGTAATCGGTGTGTTCCTCTCTATCGATATGTTCCTGTTCTTCTTCTTCTGGGAGATGATGCTGGTGCCGATGTATTTCCTCATCGCGCTCTGGGGACATAAGGCGTCCGACGGCAAAACCCGTATTACCGCCGCCACCAAGTTCTTTATCTATACCCAGGCGAGCGGCCTGGTGATGTTGATTGCGATTCTGGGCCTGGTGTTCGTGCATTACCGCGCGACCGGCGTCTGGACCTTCAACTATGAAACGCTGTTGCAGACCCCGATGTCGCACACCGTGGAATACCTGCTGATGCTCGGCTTCTTTATCGCCTTCGCGGTAAAAATGCCGGTGGTGCCGCTGCACGGCTGGCTGCCGGACGCGCACAGTCAGGCGCCGACCGCGGGTTCCGTCGATCTGGCCGGTATTCTGCTGAAAACCGCCGCCTACGGTCTGCTGCGCTTCAGCCTGCCGCTGTTCCCGAACGCGTCGGCGGAATTCGCGCCTGTCGCAATGTGGCTTGGCATTATCGGCATCTTCTACGGCGCCTGGATGGCCTTTTCGCAGACCGATATCAAGCGTCTTATCGCCTACACCTCCATCTCCCATATGGGCTTCGTGCTGATCGCCATCTATACCGGCAGCCAGCTGGCCTTCCAGGGCGCGGTGGTGCAGATGATCGCGCACGGCCTTTCCGCAGCGGCGCTGTTTATTCTTTGCGGCCAGCTTTATGAGCGTCTGCATACTCGTGATATGCGCGAGATGGGCGGCCTCTGGTCACGCATCAAGTGGATTCCCGGTCTGTCGCTGTTCTTCGCGGTGGCGAACCTGGGGATGCCGGGTACCGGCAACTTCGCTGGCGAATTTATGATCCTGACCGGCAGCTTCCAGGTCGTGCCGACCATTATCGTTATCGCCACGTTCGGTCTGGTGTTCGCCTCTGTTTACTCGCTGATCATGATGCAGCGCGCCTATTACGGTGCGCCGAAGTCGGAGACGCCGCTGCGCGGCATGTCCCCGCGTGAGTTCATTATGATTATGGTGCTGGTGGTTCTGCTGGTGCTGTTGGGGATCTACCCGCAGCCGATTCTGGACACCTCACACGCTGCAATGAGCAACATTCAGCAGTGGTATACCGCTTCAATTTCAACTACAAGGCCGTAATTCGCCATGACAATAACTCCTCAACAATTGATCGCGCTGCTGCCGCTGTTGATCGTCGGATTGACGGTGGTGGTTGTGATGCTGTCCATTGCGTGGCGACGCAACCATTTTGTCAATGCGACGCTGACCGTAATTGGCCTCAACCTCGCGCTGTTGTCACTCTGGTTTGTCGGCCAGGCAGGGCCGATGGACGTCACGCCGCTGCTGCGCGTCGACGGCTTTTCGATGTTCTATACCGGTCTGGTGATGCTGGCGAGCCTGGCGACCTGTACCTTCGCCTATCCCTGGCTGCAAGGCTTCAGCGATAACTGCGACGAGTTCTACCTGCTGGTGCTGATCGCCGCGCTGGGTGGCGTGGTGTTGGCGAGCGCCAATCACATGGCCTCGCTGTTTATCGGCGTAGAGCTGCTGTCGCTGCCGCTGTTCGGTCTGATTGGCTACGCCTTCCGTCAGAAGCGCTCGCTGGAAGCGGCGCTGAAGTACACCATCCTGTCGGCGGCCGCCTCGTCCTTCCTGCTGTTCGGCATCGCGCTGGTCTATGCCGATTCCGGCAGCCTGAGCTTTGTCGATCTGGGTAAAAGCCTGACCGACAGCATGCTGCATCAGCCGCTGCTGCTGGTAGGCCTGGGAATGATGATTATCGGTCTGGGCTTCAAGCTGTCGCTGGTGCCGTTCCACCTCTGGACGCCGGATGTCTATCAGGGCGCGCCTGCGCCGGTCTCCACCTTCCTGGCGACCGCCAGTAAAATTGCCATCTTCGGTGCGCTGATGCGTCTGTTTATGTACGCGCCAGCCACCGACAGCGAAGCGGTGCGCAACGTGCTGGCGATCATCGCCGTGGTCTCCATCCTGTTTGGTAACCTGCTGGCGATCAGCCAGAGCAACATCAAGCGTCTGCTGGGCTACTCCTCCATCTCCCACCTCGGGTATCTGATGGTGGCGCTGATTGCGGTGCAGTCGCATCAGATGTCGCTGGAAACCGCCGGCGTTTACCTGGCCGGTTACCTGTTCAGCAGCATCGGCGCGTTCGGCGTGGTCAGCCTGATGTCCAGCCCTTATCGCGGGCCGGACGCCGATTCGCTTTACTCCTACCGTGGTCTGTTCTGGCATCGTCCGGTGCTGTCGGGGGTCATGACGGTAATGATGCTGTCGCTGGCGGGTATCCCGATGACGTTGGGCTTTATCGGCAAGTTCTATGTGATCGCGCTGGGCGTCAACGCCTCGCTGTGGTGGCTGACCGGCGCGGTCGTCTTAGGCAGCGCCATTGGCCTTTACTACTACCTGCGCGTCACCGTCAGCCTCTACCTCAGCCCGCCGGAACTGCATACCCGCGATACGCCGGCTAACTGGGCGTTTACCGCAGGCGGCGTGGTGGTGCTGATCTCCGCTATTCTGGTACTGCTGCTGGGTGTTTATCCTCAGCCGCTGATCAGTCTGGTGCAGATGGCGCAGCCGCTGATGTAATCTGCGTTATGACGAAAAAGCCCTGTAGCGATACAGGGCTTTTTTTTGGCCATGGCCCGCGCTTTTCAGTCATATAACAGGGAAACGAGAGCGCCGCCGCTGTTTTTATGTCCGTTTGGGATGTTATAAAACGGATACGGACCGGAAAGCCGGGGAATGTTTGCAGGAGTGAAAAGAATGGAGTTAACCTGGTACGATCTGCACCACAGCGAATTAAACATTCAGCAGCTGTATGAGATTCTGGCGCTGCGCAACCGGGTCTTTATCGTCGAGCAGCAGTGTCCTTACGAAGATATCGACGGCGAAGATTTAGTGCGCGACAACCGCCATATCTTCGCCACCGGCGAAGGGCGGCTACTGGCCTGCGCGCGGCTGTTGACGCCGGTTGACGATCGCAGCCCGGTGACCATCGGCCGCGTGATCGTGACCAGCGAGGCGCGCGGCTTACAGCTGGGCTATCGCTTAATGGAGCAGGTGCTGCTCAGCTGCCAGCAGCACTGGCCCGGTCGCCAGCAGGCGCTTTCCGCGCAGGCGCATTTACAAGCTTTCTATATGCGTATGGGCTTTAAGTCGGTTGGCGATATCTACCTTGAGGATAATATTCCCCATATTGCCATGGTGAGCCAGGAGACTCAGGCGGGCGGAGCGTGACGCTCCGCTAGCGTTTTAACGGCTGAAATCAACAAACGCCTGTAACTGCTTGCTGAGGAAGGTGCGGGTGGCGTCATCCACCAGCACGCCGTCTTTTACCTTATCGGTCACCTGGCCGATCATCGCTTCCGGCTTGTTCATCACACGCGCATCAAAAAAGACCAGAATCTGTCGCAGATGATATTGGGCGCGCGCGCCGCCGATATTGCCCGGCGAGGCGCTCTGGATCAGCACCGGCTTAGCGGCGAAAGGATTGGGCGACACGCGCGACAGCCAGTCGAGCGCGTTTTTTAGCACGCCGGGCACCGAATAGTTATATTCCGGCGTGACGATAATCACGCCGTCAGATTTAGCGATCGCCCCGGCCATCTCCAGCACCGCCGCCGGAAAGCCTTCTTCCTGTAAATCAGCGTTATAGTGAGGAAATTCGCCCGGCGAACCTAAATGGCTGATGGTCACCCCTTCAGGCGCCAGCTCTGGCAGCGTATGCGCCACCGCCGCGTTAAAAGAGCCTTTGCGCAGGCTGCCGACCAGCGTGACGAACTGTTTTTTCTCACTCATCTTTTCCCCACCTTTTTCCATCATGAATAGTGACCTTTCAGTATAAGAGCCATCGCGCCAACGCGCGGCTCTCCGGCGCGAGAAATAAAAACGGCGAGGTTTCCCTCGCCGCTCAGGTTAACTGACCGTCATCTGGCGGTCGTCAACGTACTTGCGCTGGTCCGGCGGCGGCGGGAAGTATTGATAAAGCCAGGTTTCGCTCAGCGTCGCCTCTTTGGTGCGCAGGAACAGACGCATATCCACCGGATCGACGGCGTCGCTGGTGGGGTACCAGTCAAACAGAATGCGATAGCCGTTCAGCGGCTCGACGTAGAGAATCTCTACCTGTTTGATGGTGCCCGCAGAGACGGTAATCACCGGCTCGATGCCCTTCGGCGCGGCGTTTTTCAGATCGCCCCCTACGAAATCGACGGCGAAGCGGCGGCACCAGACATCCGGGAAATGCTCGCCGGGCGCCCAGCCCTCCGGGAAGCCGCCGATACCGGAACGGGTGGCTTCCACGCGTGCCAGCTCGCTTTGCACCGGCGGCAGGCCGCTCCAGTAGAGCTTGTACTGGAAAGCGAGTTCGCTGCCCGCCTTAACCGGTTCGGCTGGCTGCCAGAAGCAAACGACGTTATCCAGCGTTTCGCCGGTAGTCGGGATCTCCATCAAATTGATCGCGCCTTTGCCCCATTTGCCAACCGGCTCTACCCACAGGCTGGGACGCTTGTCATACCAGCCGATCACATCCTGATAATCTTCAAAATCGTGATTCAACTGCAGCAGGCCGAAACCGCGCGGGTTCTCATCCTCATAGGCGTTGAACTGCAGCTTGCGCGGGTTGTTCAGCGGACGGGCGATCCACTCGCCCTTGCCGGACCACATCGCCAGGCGATCGGAGTCGTGGATCTGCGGATGATAGGTATTACACATACGGCGTTCGCTGTTGCCGCAGCTGAACATGCTGGTCATCGGCGCAATGCCGAGCTGACGAATATCGTTGCGCGCGTACAGGTGATTTTCCACCTCCATCACTACCCGTTTCGGCTCGCAGTGGATCACGAATTTATAGGCGCCGGTCAGGCTGGCGCCGTCGAGCAGGGCGTAAACGGTAAAGGTGGTATCCTCCGCTTTCGGCGTTTCAAACCAGAACGCCACGAAGTCGGGGAATTCCTCCTGACCGTTGCTGAAGGTGTTTACCGCCACGCCGCGCGCCGACAGGCCGTACTGATACGTATCGTCCACGGCGCGGAAATAGCTGGCGCCGAGAAACGAGACGATATCGCGGCGCGCCAGCTCCGGCTTTTTAAACGCGCGGAAACCGGCGAAGCCGAGATCGGTTTTGCCTTCCAGCTGTTTGGTATCAATAGCGGTGTTTTGATAGTTGAACAGCTCCGGGCGGAAGTGAATTTCACGCGCTTCGCGGCTGTCGGTATCGACCGAAAACATGCGAATACGGCGTTTAAAGCCCATGCCGACGTGAAAAAACTGAACGTCCAGCTGACGGTTGTCGATGCCGTTCCACAGCGAGTGGTTGGCGTCATACTGAATTGCGTTATAAGCCTGCGGCGTCATGGTCGCCAGCGTTTCTGGCAACGGGCCGGGCGCGCCGCCCCAGGGCTTTTTTGCCATATTGGCGGCTTTCTTCTTCAGCACCTCAAAGTCGAAGCGCGTCGCGGTGCCGTCTGCAATGCCATCTTCCGCCCAGGCGGACTGCGCGAACAGCGTAGATAAGCCGGACATCCCGCTGACGGCGGCAAATGCCATAGACGTTTTCATAAACATTCTTCGATTCATGCCAGAAACGATTTCCTTGTGCTGAACGAGTGTGTAGAGGTCGTGCTTTTGCACCCATTTTCCCCGGCGGGACCCGGGCTACAGTCAGCTACGACAGACGGGAGCGGTAAAAATTCAGTACGCAGGAAATTTATCAGATTATTCAGATAAACCAACGGATTTCGGCCGTTCGTTATCAGTGAATTCCTGGAAGGATGAACAGGCAGCGCTGAAAAAAGTGTCTATAGTTATTGAACATGCATGTGTTTTACACGGAGGAAGAAAATGGCTGTATCAACTGACTCACAAGAAAACCGCGATCCGCTATTAACGGACGACGCTCAGGCAACGCGTGAGCCGCATGAAACGCGCCTGGATGATGACTTAACCCTGCTCACCGAAACGCTGGAAGAGGTGCTGAAATCTTCCGGCGATCCAACCGATCAGAAATATATTGAACTGAAGGCGAAGGCGGAGCAGGCGCTGCATGATGTGAAAGCTCGCGTTAGCGCAGCGTCAGATTCTTACTACTATCGTGCGAAAAAAGCGGCCTACCGCGCCGACGACTACGTGCACGAAAAACCGTGGCAGGGCATCGGCATCGGCGCAGCCGCCGGTCTGGTTTTCGGCCTGCTGCTGGCGCGCCGCTAAACTTTCCCCGTCTTACCAGCCCCTGGCCGCAAGGAGAGGGGCTGGTCTGTTTTTACCGTTGCAACCCCCTTTGCTTTCCTGATTCACGCTCACGCTACGCTGGATAAACCGCCAGGGCAAACCGCGGTCGAACTGTCCTGCGTCAACATTCTGCGCTGGTGACGCTTTTACACTATCTACCTCTTTTTGCTTAAGGAGGTTTTGTGTATTCGCTTCCTGCCGCCTGTGCCGCATTGCTCACTCAGCTGACGCAGATCGATAGCGTCGAAGCGGGCTGTCGCTCGCTTACCGTTCCCCTTGACGCGGCTGGCGACTCACTCGCCTGGCTCAGCGCTCAGCCGCACCGGCCCCAGCTCTGGTGGCAGCACCGTTCCGGCCAGGAGCAGGTGGCGCTCTGCGGCGCCATTCGCCGTTATCAGACGCTATATCAGGCGGAACAGGCATGTCGTCATCTGCCGGTTAACTGGCGCATCTGGGGCGGCAACCGTTTTGAGGCGGCCAACAGCTTCTTCTTTCTGCCGCGCCTGATGTGGCGACGCGATCGCCGCGGCGATCGGCTGACCCTGTTTCTCCACAGCGACAGCTGCCTGCGCGACGATGCGCGCGCCGCCGCGCGCTTTCTGCAACAGCTGCTGCCGTCACGGCCCTTGCCGCCGCTGACGGGAACGCTGCGGGAACGGCAGTGCCAGCCGGAGCAGGCCGAGTGGCGTCGGCGGGTCGAAACCGCGCTGGCGACCATCGACGCTGGCGTGCTGGAAAAAGTGGTGCTGGCGCGCACCGCCAATCTCGTCTGGGACCGTCCGCTGCCGCCTGAGGCGCTGCTGGCGGCCAGCCGCCGCGCCAATCCGCACTGCTATCAAATCATGCTGCGTCTCGAAGATGAGAGCGCGCTGGTCTGCGCCAGCCCGGAACGACTCTGGCTGCGTCAGCAGAACGAACTACTGACAGAGGCGCTGGCGGGCACGGTCGCATGCGACAGCCAGCCGGAAGTGGCCCAACGGCAGGGGCAATGGCTGCTGCGCGACGGGAAAAATCGCCGCGAAAACGGGCTGGTGATGGAGGATATCTGCCAGCGGCTGCACGGCATGGTCAGCGGGCTGGAGGTGATGCCGGTGGAGCTGGTGCGCCTGCGCAACGTTCAGCACCTGCGGCGGCGCATTCATGGCGAGCTGCGCAGCCGCAGCGATGCGCTCTGTCTGCAACGGCTACAGCCGACGGCGGCGGTGGCGGGCCTGCCGCGCACTGCCGCCCGCGCCTTTTTACAGCGGCACGAAGGGCTGGATCGCGACTGGTACGCCGGGTCATTGGGCTTTATTTCACGACAGAAAAGCGAATTCTGCGTCACGCTGCGCTGCGCGTTGATGCTGGGCGAGCGGGTGCGGCTGTATGGCGGCGCTGGCATCGTCGCCGGTTCCGATCCGCTGCTGGAGTGGCAGGAAACGGAGAACAAAATCGCCGCGCTGGCGGCGCTGCTGCCCGGCGAATAGCGCGGGCGCGGCTTATCGTTATCTACCGTCAAGGTTTTCGGGAGGAAGCATGTCCGTCATTAGCTTTAACCGCCGCTGGGCGCAGGTCATCATCGCGACGTTGGCGCGCCATCAGGTGCGCCATATCTGCATCGCGCCCGGCTCGCGCTCCGCGCCGCTGACGCTGGCGGCGGCAAACGAACCTGCGCTGGCCTGCCACACGCATTTTGACGAGCGGGGACTGGGTTTTTTCGCCCTTGGCATGGCGAAAGGGCTTAACGCGCCGGTGGCGCTGATCGTCACTTCCGGCACCGCCGTCGCCAATCTGCTGCCTGCGGTGATAGAGGCGCGGCTGACCGGCGAACGGCTGATTGTCCTGAGCGCCGACCGGCCGCCGGAGCTGATTGGCTGCGGCGCAAACCAGGCGATCGCCCAGCCCGGCATCTTTTCGCACTTCGCCCGCCGCTGCGATCTGCCGCGCCCGATGCCGGATATCAGCGCCCGCTGGCTGGCGGCGACGCTGGACGAGGCGATTGCCGCCACCCGCGCCGGCGCATTGCATGTTAACTGTCCCTTCGCCGAACCGCTCTATGGCCCGGAGGACGACGCCTGGCGTGACTGGCTGTCGCCGCTGGCGGAGTGGCCGCAGCAGGAGACGCCCTGGGTTAGCCACAGCGTCGGCGACGGGCAGGCGCCGCAGCCGGACTGGCTGCGCTGGCGCGAAAAGCGCGGCGTGGTCATCGCAGGAAGAATAAAAGCGGAAGAGGGCGCCGCGCTGGCAAACTGGGCGGAAAGGCTCGGCTGGCCACTGCTGGCGGATATTCAGTCGCAAACCGGTCAGCCGCTGCCCTGCGCCGATCTGTGGCTCAACAGCCCGCGCGCGCAGCGACTGCTAGCGCAGGCGGAGCTGGTGGTGCAGTTTGGCGGCAACCTCGTCAGCAAACGGCTGTTGCAGTGGCAACAGCAGGCGCGCCCGCAGCAGTGGTGGCTGATCGACCCGCTGCCGGGACGACGCGATCCCGCCAGCCAGCCAGGGCGGCGTATCGTCAGCGAAATCGATGTCTGGCTACAGGCGCATCCGGCGCGCGACGCCGCCTGCTGGGCGCCGGAGCTGAGCGCGCTGGCGGCCGCGATGCAGCAGCAGGTCGGCGCGCTGCTGGCGGAGGAAGATGAGGCGCTGATGGCGCACCGGCTGGCCGAACTGCTGCCGCCGCAGGGACAGCTGTGTCTCGGCAACAGTCTGCTGGTGCGGCTGGCGGATGCGCTGGCGCAGCTGCCGGCGGGCTATCCGGTCTGTACCAATCGCGGCGCCAGCGGCATCGACGGCCTGATCGCCACCTTCGCTGGCCTGCAACGCGCCGCGCCGCGCCCCACGCTGGCGCTGCTGGGCGATATCTCCACCCTTTACGATCTCAACAGCCTGGCGCTGCTGCGCCAGGTTGATATCCCGCTGGTGCTGGTCGTGGTTAACAACGACGGCGGACGCATCTTTTCCCTGCTGCCGACGCCGCCCGACCGACGGGAAGCCTTTTTCACGCTGCCGCAGGGCGTCAGCTTCGCGCCGGCGGCGCAGATGTTCGGCCTTGATTACCGGCGCGTTGAAAAATGGGAAACCCTGCATGAAGCCGTCCACCGCGGCTTTACGCGCCGGGGCGCGACGCTGGCGGAGTTCTGCGTGCCGCCGGATCGCGGCGCGGAGGCGTTCGCCCGTCTGGTGGCGTTGGGGGGCAGCAATGATCCTTCATGCCCGCTGGCAGGGCCACCGCCGCAGCTGCAAGCCGACGCTGGTCTGGCTGCACGGTTTTCTCGGTTCAGCCGATGACTGGCTGTCGGTGCAACAGGCCTTCCCTGACTGGCCGATGCTGAGCATCGATCTGCCCGGCCACGGCGGATCGCGCAGCCAGCGCGTCAGCGGCTTCGATGCGCTATGCGAACAGCTGAGCGCTACGTTGCGCCATCACCAGATCCGTAAATACTGGCTGATCGGCTATTCAATGGGCGGCCGTGTGGCGATGTATTACGCCTGTCGGGCGGCGCTGCCGGGTCTGTGCGGGCTGGTGGTGGAGGCGGGACATCCAGGCCTGAGCGACGAACGCGAGCGTCAGGCGCGCCTGGCACATGAACGACGCTGGATCGCCCGCTTCCGCGATGTACCCCTTACCACCACGCTGGAGGCCTGGTATCGCCAGCCGCTGTTCGCCGAACTGTGCGCGCGTCAGCGCAGCGAGCTGGTGGCGCAGCGCGGGGCGGGGCATGGACCGTCGCTGGCGGCGATGCTGCACGCCACGGCGCTCAGCCGCCAGCCCAATCTGCTGCCAGAGCTGCGCGAACTAAAGGTTCCTTTCAGCTATCTCTGCGGCGAGTGGGACAGCAAGTTTTTACAGCTGGCGCAGCAGGCGCGATTGCCGCTGCATACCATCGCCGCCGCCGGGCATAACGCCCATCGCGCCAGCCCCGTCGACTTTAGCCTTTGTCTGGCGCAGCTGCTGCGTCAGCCTGTCTGATCTTATGGAGAATGCAATGCTTAACTCAGATGACCCACAGCTCGCGGCGCCCGTTGAATGGCATGACTGCAGCGGCGACTTTGTTGATATCTGCTATCACAAATCGCCGGACGGCATCGCTAAAATCACCATTAACCGTCCGCAGGTGCGCAATGCGTTCAGGCCGCTGACCGTGCAGGAGATGATGCTGGCGTTACAGGATGCGCGTTACGACGAGGGCATTGGCGTCATTATCCTCACCGGCGCAGGCGATTTGGCCTTCTGCTCCGGGGGCGATCAGAAGGTGCGCGGCGACTACGGCGGCTATCGGGATGAGAGCGGCGTCCATCATCTGAACGTGCTCGATTTTCAGCGGCAAATCCGCAGCTGCCCTAAGCCGGTCGTGGCGATGGTGGCGGGCTACGCGGTCGGCGGCGGCCATGTGCTGCATATGCTGTGCGATTTAACCATTGCGGCGGATAACGCGTGCTTTGGTCAGACCGGGCCGAAAGTCGGCTCTTTCGACGGCGGCTGGGGAGCTTCCTATATGGCGCGCATCGTCGGACAGAAAAAAGCGCGCGAAATCTGGTTCCTGTGCCGCATGTATGACGCGCAGCAGGCGCTGGAGATGGGTCTGGTCAACACCGTGGTGCCGCTGACGCAGCTGGAGCAGGAGACGGTGCGCTGGTGCCGCGAAATGCTGCGAAACAGTCCGATGGCGCTGCGCTGCCTGAAGGCGGCGCTCAACGCCGACTGTGACGGCCAGGCGGGACTCCAGGAGCTGGCCGGTAACGCCACCATGCTCTTTTATATGACCGAAGAGGGCCAGGAGGGGCGTAACGCCTTCAACCAGAAGCGCCAGCCCGATTTCAGCCAGTTCCGGCGCAACCCCTGATGCGCCAGGCGAAACTGTGGCGCTACGCCATTCCGATGGAGAGCGGCGTGCTGCTGCGCGACCGTCGCCTGACGCAGCGGGAAGGGCTGCTGTTGCTGTTGCAGGAAAACAGGCGCCAGGGATGGGGCGAAATCGCGCCGCTGCCGGGCTTCAGCAGCGAGACGCTGGCGCAGGCGCAGCAGGCATGCCTTGCATGGATCGCCGACTGGCTGACCGGCCGGTCCCCCGCAGAAAGCGCGCTGCCGTCGGCGGCGTTCGGCATCTCATGCGCCTGCGCCGAACTTGATGGCGTGCTGCCGAACGCGGCCAGCTGGCAGAGTGCGCCGCTGTGCTACGGCGACCCGGATGCGCTGCTGTTGCAGTTACAGGCGCAGGCTACGCCCTGCGCCAAAATGAAAGTGGGACTGTATGAAGCGGCGCGCGACGGCATGCAGGTCAGCCTGTTGCTGGACGCGCTGCCTCAGCTGCGGCTGCGGCTGGACGCCAACCGCAGCTGGACGCCGGAAAAAGCGCGACAGTTTGTCCGCTGGCTGACGCCGCAGCAGCGCATGCGCATCGCTTTCATTGAGGAGCCGTGCCGCACGCCGGAAGAGAGCCTGCGTTTCGCCGCCGACTGCGACCTCCGCATCGCCTGGGATGAAACGCTGCGCGAGCCGGGCTTCACGCTGCGGACACAGCCGGGCGTGGCGGCGGTAGTGATTAAGCCGACGCTGACCGGTTCCATCGCTCGCGTTCGCCAACTCATTGCTGACGCCCGGCAGTTGGGCCTGGAGGCGGTGGTCAGTTCCGCGCTGGAGTCGAGCCTGGGTTTAACGCAGCTGGCGCGGCTGGCCTGCTGGTTGACGCCGCAGTCGACGCCGGGGCTGGACACGCTGTCGCTGATGCGTCAGCAGCTGGTGCGGCGCTGGCCGGGCTGCGATCGCCCGTTACAGGAGCAGGCGCAGTGGACGCAGATTTACTGAACGGCGATTTTCCCTGGCGCCGCTGGGCGACTGTCACGCCTGACGCCATTGCGCTGCGCGCCGAAGGGGAGCGGATCGGCTGGCGCGCGTTGACGCAGCGGCTGGATGGGTTGAGCGCAGGCTTTCAGCAGCAGGGCGTACGCGCGGGTTCGCGCGTCGCGCTGCGCGGCAAAAACAGCCTGGCGTTGTTGCTCGCCTGCCTGGCGCTGCTGCAAACGGGCGCGCAGCTGCTGCCTCTCAATCCACAGCTGCCCTCCGCAACGCTTAATCCGCTACTGACGGCGTTAACGCCGGATTTTATGCTGAACCTAGCGGAGCCGCTCGTCAGTGGTCCGCCAGCGCTGACGCTGCGCACAGCGGCGCAGCCGCCGCAGCTTGTCTGGCAGCCCGACGCTATCGCTACCCTGACGCTGACCTCCGGCTCCGGCGGCCTGCCGAAGGCGGCGGCGCACAGCTTGCGCGCGCAGATCGCCAGCGCGGCGGGCGTTAATCAGCTGATGAATTTCAATGCGCAGGAGTGTTGGCTGCTGTCGCTGCCGCTCTGTCACGTTTCCGGCCAGGGGATCGTCTGGCGCTGGCTGCTGGCAGGCGGCTGCATGACGATCCCGACGGCTGGCGCGCCGCTGGCGCAGGCGCTGGAAGGATGCAGCTTCGCCTCGCTGGTGCCAACGCAGCTGTGGCGTCTGTTGCAGCAGGCGCGGCGCCCGGCAGGGCTGAAAGCGGTGCTGCTCGGCGGCGCCGCGATCCCGGCGGAACTGGTGGCGCGCGCCGAGGCGGTGGGCATCCGTTGCTGGTGCGGCTACGGCATGACGGAGAGCGCGGCGACGGTGTGCGCCAAACGCGCCGATGGGCGTCCGGGCGTTGGATTACCGCTGGCCGGACGCGAAGTGCGTATCGTCGGCGAAGAGATCCAGCTCCGTGGCGCGACCTTAGCTCAGGGCTACTGGCGGGATGGCCGGCTCTGGCCGCTGACCGATGCGCAGGGCTGGTTTCATACCCGCGATCGCGGCCGCTGGCAGGATGGCGAGCTGCAGGTGTTGGGGCGGCTGGACAACATTTTCTTTAGCGGCGGCGAGGCGGTGCAGCCGGAAGCGATTGAAAATCTGTTGCAGCGGCACCCGGATGTCAATCAGGCGTTTATTATTCCGCAGCGGGATGAAGAGTGGGGGCCAGGCCGGTCGCGCTGCTGATATTGGCGGCGGGCTGTCAACCGGAAAGCGTGGCGGAATGGGCGCAGCCGCAGCTGGCGAATTTTCAGCGTCCAGAGCGCTGGCTGCGGCTGCCGGAGGATATAGGCGACGGCGGCATTAAGCTCTCGCGTCAGCGGCTGGCGCAATGGCTACAGGCGCAGCCGCGCTGACATCGGCGCAGAGATAAAAAAGCCCGGCCGGGGCCGGGCTTTTACCGCTGTCAGGCTACTTAGCGATAAACGCAGCGACAGAAAAAGCAGACCGCGCGATATGGCCGATGTTAGCCTTTCAGCGCTCGCAATGCCGCTTCCACGCCTGCGCCGTAGGCTGGGTCAACCTGGAGGAACAGCGCCAGCTGACGCTGCTGGATAAACTCCGGCACCTGCGCCAGCTCGCCGGCGATGCGGGCGAACATGCGCTGATGTTCCTCTTCGCTCAGCAGATTAAACAGCGCGCGCGGCTGACTGAAGTAGTCATCATCTTCACGATGGTTCCAGTGATCGGCCGCGCCTTCCAGCGACAGCGGCGGCTCGCTGAAGTCCGGCTGCTCCTGGAACACGCCGAAGCTGTTCGGCTCGTAGGTCGCGCCGTTGCCGCTGTTGCCGTCAACGCGCATCGCGCCGTCGCGATGGTAGCTGTGGAACGGGCATTTCGGCGCATTAACCGGGATCTGATGGTGGTTCACGCCCAGACGATAGCGGTGCGCGTCGCCGTAGGAGAAAAGACGGCCCTGCAACATCCGATCCGGCGAGAAACCGATGCCGGGCACCACGTTCGCCGGGCTCATTGCTACCTGCTCAACTTCAGCGAAGTAGTTGTCCGGGTTACGGTTCAGCTCAAACTCGCCCACCTCGATCAGCGGATAATCAGCGTGCGGCCATACTTTGGTCAGGTCGAATGGGTTGTACGGCGTTTGCGACGCCTCTTTCTCTGGCATCACCTGCACGTAGAATTTCCAGCGCGGGAAATCGCCGCGTTCAATCGATTCGAACAGATCGCGCTGCGAACTTTCACGATCGCGGCCAATCAGCAGCGCCGCCTCGTCGTCCATCATGTTTTCGATGCCCTGCTGGCAGCGCATATGGAATTTCACCCAGAAGCGTTCCTGCCGCTCGTTGATAAAGCTGTAGGTGTGGCTGCCGAAACCGTGAATATGACGGTAGGAGCGCGGCAGACCGCGGTCGCTGAAATCGATGGTCAGCTGATGCAGCGACTCCGGCAGATGGGAGAAAAAGTCCCATTTGTAAGTTGGGTTGCGCAGGTTAGTACGCGGATCGCGCTTCACCACATGGTTCAGATCGGGGAATTTCAGCGGGTCGCGCAGATAGAAGACCGGCGTATTGTTGCCCACCAGATCCCAGTTGCCTTCTTCCGTGTAAAACTTCAGAGAAAAGCCGCGAATATCGCGCTCGGCGTCGGCGCCGCCGCGCTCGCCAGCGACGGTGGAGAAACGAATAAAGAGATCGGTTTTCTTGCCCACTTCAGAGAACAGCTTAGCGCGGGTAAAGCGGGTGATATCCTGCGTGACGGTAAAGGTGCCGTAAGCGCCCGAACCTTTGGCATGCATACGGCGCTCCGGAATCACTTCACGATCAAAGTGCGCCAGTTTCTCCAGCAGCCAGACATCCTGTAGCAGCAGCGGTCCGCGGCGACCGGCAGACATGGAATTATTGTTATGGGCAACCGGCGCGCCTGAAGCGGTAGTAAGACCTTTTTTACTCATGTGGCTGTTCTCTATCGGTGTGATTGTTAAAGGTTAAAACTAATTAAATTTAAAATTCAATTGGAGGAACCTATTGTTTAAGCCATTCTGCCGTTAAAGCCGCTGCGCTGACAATCTGGCAAAAGCTATCGCTGCCATCTCTGAAAACGCTTCTCGCCGGGAGATTTACGTTGTATTCGTCACCGCGCCTTTCTACAGTGAAAGCATTAACCACAGGAGGACGTGACGTGATTAGAGTGGAAATGCTCTCAACGGGCGATGAGGTGCTGCACGGCCAGATAATCGATACCAATGCCGCGTGGCTGGCGGATGTGCTGTTTCAGCAGGGGCTGCCGATGAGCAGCCGTTCCACCGTCGGCGACAGCCTGCCTGCGCTGGTGGAGGCGTTAACGGAGCGCAGTCGTATCGCCGACGTGCTGATTGTTAACGGCGGCCTCGGCCCGACCAGCGATGACCTGAGCGCGCTGGCCGCCGCCACCGCCTGCGGCGTTGAGCTGGAGCTGCAACCGGCGTGGCTGGAGAAAATCGAAGCCTTCTTCGCCAGCCGTGGACGACCCATGGCGCCCAGCAACCGCAAACAGGCGGAAATTCCTGCGGGAAGCGAGATGATCGATAACCCGGTCGGCACTGCTTGCGGTTTCGCCGTCACGCTCAATGATTGCTGGATTTTCTTTACGCCCGGCGTGCCGTCGGAATTTAAAGTGATGGTCGAGCAGCAGATCCTGCCGCGTCTGAAGGCGCGTTTCGATCTGCCGGAACCACCGCTCTGCCTGCGGCTGACCACCTTCGGACGCGGCGAGAGCGATCTGGCCGCGGAGCTGGAGCCGTTGGCGCTGCCGGACGGGGTGGTGATGGGCTACCGCTCCTCGATGCCGATTATCGAAATCAAGCTGACCGGCCCGGCCGCGCAGCGGGTGGCGATGGAGCAGGTGTGGCAGCAGGTACGGCTACAGCTGGCGGAATGCACGCTGTTTGAGGGCACGGAAGGGCTGCCTGCGCTGCTGGCGCGTCAGCTTAAGGAACGCGGCCAGACGCTGACCATTAGCGAGCGCTTTACCGCCGGTCTTTTGCAGTGGCAGTTGGCTTCAGGCGAGGCGCCCAGCGTGGCGGGCGAAGTGCTGCCCGCTGGCGAAGAGAGCCTGGCGCAGCTGGCGCACCGGGCGCGCCAGCGGGCGCAAACGCAGCAGGCCGCCGTCGCGCTCTGCGTCGGTTCGCTGCAAAACGAGCAGCTCGGCTTTGCGCTTGTAACGCCGGATGGGCTTTTTGCTCAGCAGGTAAGATTCAACAACCAGCGCCATACGCTGAAAACGCGACAGGAGCTGGTGGCGATGATGGCGATGAATATGCTGCGCCGTTGGCTGCACGGTATGGAAGTGACCACCGGCCACGGCTGGGTCGATATTGTCGAAACGCTGAAGGAATAAGCGGAAAGGCATAAAAAGCGGGCCGCGGCCCGCTTCAGAGTTCGATTTCGATATCGCCGTTGGCTTTACAGCAGCAGGGCAAAGGCGGTTGACCAAAGGTCGACAATAAAGAACGCTGTGGGGAGCTTTTTTAAATGTTTTGAAACGCTCGTACAAGAGCCGCTTGTTGAAGTTTTCGGCGTAATAGCGTTGCAGAAGAGTGCTTTTTATCGCCCTCAATACTGGCTTTCAGATTTTGCAGAGCGGCGTCTGAATCTATTTGCATCTCAGTGGCCAGCAGTTCCAGCATGGCTTTTTTCTCGTGATGAGCAGTGCCGAAGCGTTCAGGCTGCGCGTGCTTATTGTAAGACGACATAACAGGCTTTCCCCTCAGACAGTAATTTCCAGGCGTGCAGCTCTTTTGGCAATAGCGGACGAGGTGTTTTTTTGGGCAGCCCGGTAAGCGGATTATAACGTGGTTCGTTTTTTAACCCAAGCATGTAGTCATAGATCTCTTCCAGCGAAATTTTTCTGTTCAAATCGATCATTCCGCCGGAAGCGGCCTGAAATACAAAGCCGCCAATATTAAACGCTTCAAAGTGAGCAATTAATGCCAGTGAAACCGATTGCAGCACAACGGCACTACCAAGCCCTGCAAAATGAACGTGGCGGAAATCGCCGAGTGAATCCATGCCGTCGAAAGTATCGAAATAAACCTCCGCCATACCGTTGGCAGGAAAAGAAACGCCTTCCGGCATAGCGTAACCCGCTCTGATAAATATGTTCTTATCTGTCAGGCTGCCAATAATAACCGTATATATTTCATTGCCGACAATAAAGATATAGCTGTGATGAATACGGCGATCGTAGACGAATTTTTTCCGTCTCATGGCATAATCTTCAAGATATTCTTCTTTTATAATATGCATCTTTCTGTTTCCATACAGAAAATCAGCTCCCTTCGCCAGCCATTCTTTTTGAGATGGCCATTGCCGTCAAATGAGATGTTCCGATCCTGCGGCATAAGACGGAATTTTTTGTTTTCAAAGCAACGGATAAAAGTAAAAGAACAGGAGAGAAAGGGAAGAGAAGAGCGATGCCGCTTATAGAGGCGCATAGGCCTATAAAGAAAAAGCGGGCCGCGGCCCGCTTCAGAGTTCGATTTCGATATCGCCGTTGGCTTTACAGCAGCAGGGCAGGATCTCGCCCTGCTGGATAAAGGCCAGCGGCTGCCCGGCGTAGCTGACTTCTCCCTTCACCAGGCGCGTGCGGCAGGAGCCGCAGTAGCCTTCGCGGCACTGATACTCGACACAAATATTATTCGCTTCCAGCAGCGCCAGCAGCGAGGGATGCTCGTCGGTGCATTCAAGCTGCGCGCCGGAAACGCGCAGTTTGATCTTCATACCCGCCATAATTACAGCTGGAAATCGTCGAAGTCGTTTTCACCCACTTCCGAATCGATCTGACCCACCAGGTAGGAGCTGACCTCTACTTCCTGCGGCGCCACCTGCACGTTGTCGGAAACCAGCCAGGCGTTGATCCATGGAATCGGGTTAGAACGCGTCTGGAACGGCAGATCCAGGCCCACCGCCTGCATACGGATATTGGTGATGTACTCGATGTACTGGCAAAGAATATCTTTGTTCAGGCCGATCATCGAGCCGTCGCGGAACAGGTATTCCGCCCACTCTTTTTCCTGCACCGCCGCCAGCTTGAACAGGTCGTAGCACTCCTGACGGCACTCCTGGGCGATCTCCGCCATTTCCGGGTCGTCTTCACCGCTGCGCATCAGGTTCAGCATATGCTGGGTGCCGGTCAGGTGCAGCGCTTCGTCGCGGGCGATCAGGCGAATGATTTTCGCGTTGCCTTCCATCAGTTCGCGCTCGGCAAAGGCAAAGGAGCAGGCGAAGCTGACGTAAAAGCGGATCGCTTCCAGCGCGTTGACGCTCATCAGGCAGAGATAAAGCTGTTTCTTCAGCGCGCGCAGGTTAACGGTAATGGTTTTGCCATTGATCTGATGCGTGCCTTCGCCGAGCAGATGCCAGTAGTTGGTCATCTCGATCAGATCGTCGTAGTAGCCGGAAATATCGCTGGCGCGCTTCAGGATCTGCTCGTTGGTGACGATATCATCGAACACCAGCGACGGATCGTTGACGATGTTGCGGATAATATGCGTATAAGAGCGCGAGTGGATGGTCTCTGAGAAGGCCCAGGTCTCTACCCAGGTTTCCAGCTCCGGGATCGAGATCAGCGGCAACAGCGCCACGTTCGGGCTGCGGCCCTGGATGGAGTCGAGCAGCGTCTGATATTTCAGATTGCTGATAAAAATGTGCTTTTCATGCTCCGGCAGCGCCTGGAAGTCGATGCGGTCGCGCGACACGTCCACCTCTTCCGGACGCCAGAAGAAGGAGAGCTGCTTTTCAATCAGCTTTTCGAAGATGTCATATTTCTGCTGATCGTAACGCGCGACGTTAACCGGCTGGCCGAAGAACATCGGTTCCAGCAGCTGATCGTTTTTATTCTGAGAAAACGTGGTGTAAGCCATAGTTCATTCCACATGCTAACGGGACAGGCTGGCGCTGCGGTAAAGCAGCGCGCTGACAGCCGTTTTGACCGCGCGCCGCGCGGCCTGCCATGTTTGCGGCTCCGCCTGCTGGCGGGGCCAGAAGAAAAGTCATGGCCGGTTTACGCCGGCCAGACCCGATTAAATTTTACAGGCGCCGCTTTCGCAGCCGTCGTCCTGGATAGAAGGCGCGATATCATCCTGCGCATCTTCCGCACCGTCACGGGTGTTCTGATAGTAGAGCGTCTTCACGCCGAACTTATAGGCGGTCAGCAGATCTTTCAGCAGCTGCTTCATCGGCACCTTGCTGTTCGGGAAGCGCGACGGATCGTAGTTGGTGTTGGCGGAGATCGCCTGGTCGATAAACTTCTGCATCAGACCCACCAGCTGCAGATAGCCGTCGTTGCCCGGCATTTCCCACAGCAGCTCATAGCTCTCTTTCAGACGCTCATACTCCGGCACCACCTGGCGCAGGATGCCGTCTTTCGACGCTTTGATGCTGATGTGGCCGCGCGGCGGCTCAATGCCGTTGGTGGCGTTGGAGATCTGCGAAGACGTCTCAGACGGCATCAGCGCGGAGAGCGTGGAGTTGCGCAGGCCGTGCTCTTTGATCGAGGCGCGCAGCGTATCCCAGTCGAGGTGCAGCGGCTCGTTGCAGATCGCATCCAGATCTTTCTTGTAGGTATCGATCGGCATGATGCCCTGCGCGTAGGTGGTTTCGTTGAACCACGGGCAGGCGCCCTGTTCCTTCGCCAGCTCGTTAGAGGCTTTCAGCAGGTAGTACTGAATGGCTTCGAAGGTTTTGTGCGTCAGGTTGTTGGCGCTGCCGTCGGAGTAGCGCACGCCGTGCTTCGCCAGATAGTAAGCGAAGTTGATGACGCCAATGCCCAGCGTGCGACGGCCCATTGCGCCGCGTTTCGCCGCCGGAATCGGGTAGTCCTGATAGTCGAGCAGGGCATCGAGCGCGCGTACCGCCAGGGTCGCCAGCTCTTCCAGATCGTCCAGGCTCTCAATCGCACCCAGGTTAAAGGCGGAGAGGGTGCAGAGGGCGATTTCGCCGTTCTCGTCGTTCACATCCATCAGCGGCTTGGTCGGCAGCGCGATTTCCAGGCAGAGGTTGGACTGGCGTACCGGCGCGATAGCCGGATCGAACGGGCTGTGGGTGTTGCAGTGGTCGACGTTCTGGATGTAGATACGACCGGTGGAGGCGCGTTCCTGCATCATCAAAGAGAAGAGATCGACTGCCTTCACGCGCTGCTTGCGGATGCTCTCATCCTGCTCATATTTGGTATAGAGACGCTCGAACTCGTCCTGATCGGCGAAGAACGCGTCATACAGGCCCGGCACGTCCGACGGGCTGAACAGGGTGATATCCTGGCCTTTCAGCAGACGCTGATACATCAGCTTGTTGATCTGTACGCCGTAGTCCATGTGGCGCACGCGGTTGCCTTCCACGCCGCGGTTGTTTTTCAGCACCAGCAGGCTTTCTACTTCCAGATGCCACATCGGGTAGAAGAGAGTGGCCGCGCCGCCGCGCACGCCGCCCTGAGAACAGGATTTCACCGCGGTCTGGAAATGTTTGTAGAACGGGATACAGCCGGTATGGAACGCTTCGCCGCCGCGGATCGGGCTGCCCAGCGCGCGGATGCGACCGGCGTTGATGCCGATGCCGGCACGCTGTGAAACATATTTCACGATGGCGCTGGAGGTGGCGTTAATCGAGTCGAGGCTGTCGCCGCACTCAATCAGCACGCAGGAGCTGAACTGACGGGTCGGCGTGCGCACGCCGGACATGATCGGCGTCGGCAGGGAAATCTTAAAGGTGGAAACCGCGTCATAGAACCGTTTCACGTAATCCAGGCGAGTTTCGCGCGGATAGTTGGAGAACAGGCAGGCGGCGACCAGGATATAGAGGAACTGGGCGCTTTCATAAATTTCGCCGCTGACGCGGTTCTGCACCAGATACTTGCCTTCCAGCTGCTTCACCGCCGCGTAGGAGAAGTTCATATCGCGCCAGTGATCGATAAAGCTGTCCATCAGCTCGAACTCTTCACGGCTGTAGTCTTCCAGCAGGTGGCGGTCATATTTGCCCATCTCCACCATGCGTGAGACCTGATCGTAAAGCGCCGGCGGCTCGAACTGGCCGTAGGCTTTTTTACGCAGGTGGAAGATAGCCAGGCGCGCGGCCATGTACTGGTAATCCGGCGCGTCACGCGAGATCAGGTCCGCGGCGGCCTTGATGATGGTCTCGTGGATATCGGAGGTTTTAATGCCGTCGTAGAACTGGATGTGGGAACGCAGCTCAACCTGGGAAACGGAGACGTTTTGCAGGCCTTCCGCCGCCCAGTCGAGAACCCGGTGGATTTTGTCCAGATTGATGCGCTCTTTGCGGCCATCGCGTTTAGTGACGAGCAGACTCTGATTCATGTCGCGTTTTACCTGTCCGTGAAAAAAATATCCCCCGTTTATACACAGCTTGCTCTTTGTGAGTAACTCTGTGGATAAACACTATATATAGGGGGTGGAGAATGAATGAACAACTAGATGGTGAGTATTCTAGTAATTTATCCCTGCTTAACAAGCCTTGATTTTCGTTACGAATTCGTGATCGCAGGCTGGCTAATTTCCTAAGTCCGCGTCTCATAAGGCTGGCAGCGGATGTCAATGGTTTGAAAAAAAAACTTAGAATTTGATCGAGCGCCTGATTCTTGCTCAGCGGGCAAAAATCCGCTTTTTTTTCTGGCAAAAGGGTCTACGCGCTCTGCGAGCCGGCCCATTTACACGTCAGTCTGCGTCGTGCTGGTCTGGCGCTGATATCGGACAGGCGGCGGGCAAAGGGGTAATTTCACTTTGTAATAATAAAGCTGGTTATTTTCTCCGCTGTACAGGCCGACGTTTAGCATCCGTCTTATTCTGTTTATTCAGATAATTCCTGGGTGCCTCTGTTTAATTTTTAAAAATATCAACCAGAAAACAGACCGTTTTCTGTTTGTGATTGTTATCACTAAACTGACATCTTTTTTCTCCGCAACACGCGTTTAACCCGTCTTCTTAACTTATCCGTCCAGCCGCTTTTTTTCGTAACCCCTGATGATTTAAGCTATTTATTGCCTGTATGTGAGGGCGATAGCGCCGGGCAGGTGAGTAAGATTTTTCATGGAGGTCACTTTTTTTTAATGCGGTGTTAATCACATTATTCATGCCTTTATAAATATATAAAAAAGCACTTCATTTAAAATGAAACATCGGTTCAATTATATAAAGGCCGGAAATCATGATAAATAAATCAGTACCTCTGGGACAAAACAGAAGAATCACCGTGGGCCATCAGCTGGCCTACGGCGGCGGGAACCTGCTGGGAAGCGGCGCGCTGGCTATCGCCGGCGCCTGGCTGCTCTATTTCTATACCACCTTTTGCGGCCTCTCTTTACTGGAGGCCTCTTTTATTTTCTCGGTCGCCAGTATTATCGATGCCATCAGTAATCCCTTAATGGGTTACCTGACCGATAATTTTGGCAACACCTGGTTGGGCAAACGTTTCGGGCGACGCCGTTTTTTCCTGTTAATTGGCGCGCCGCTCATGGTCTTTTACCCGCTGCTGTGGGTAGAAGGATTCGGTTTTTGGTATTACCTGACCACTTACGTCATCTTTGAATTAATTTATACCTCGGTGATGGTGCCCTATGAAACGCTGGCGACGGAAATGACGGATGATTTTGCCGTACGTTCTAAGCTGACCGGCTATAAGGCGATTTTCGGTAAGATCGCCAATTTCCTCGCCGCGCTGATTCCGGGCCAGTTTATTCTGTTATATGGCAAAGAATCCGCGCAGCCTTTTCTTTATACCGGCATCACTTATGGCGTCATTCTGTTTATTGCCGTTGGCCTGCTCTGGCTTTTCACCTGGGAGCGCAGGGATACCGGCGCAGCCGTACTGCGTCATAAGCAGTCGCTGGGGAAAACCCTGACCGCGCTGGCGCGCGATATGCAGTCCACCTTCTACCTGCGCGTGTTCCGTAAACATCTCGGTATGTACCTGTTCGGCTTCGGCGCGGAGTGGCTGTTCGCTTCGGTCTTTACCTATTACGTGGTGTTCGTGCTGCTCTACGATCCGGCGATTCTGGCGGGCCTGAACAGCCTTAACGCGGTGTTGCAGCTTATCTCTACCGCGATATTTATCGGCCTGTGCGTGAAAAACGGCTTCAGCAAGCCCTACACCTGGGCGCTCAGCATCGTTATCTTCGCCGTCTGCTGCTACTCGCTGCTGCACTTCCTGCATCTCTCCGGGCCGGTGGCCTGGTTCGCTATCGTCGGCATCACGGTCATCTTCGGTCTCGGCACCGGCGGCGTCTACTACATCCCCTGGACGGTCTACACCTTCCTGGCGGATGTCGATGAAGTCTTTACCGGCCGTCGCCGCGAAGGGATCTACGCCGGCGCAATGACCTTCTCCGGAAAGATTGTCCGCTCGATTATCGTCTTTGTGATGGGCGCGATCCTCAGCTACTACGGCTTCCAGTCTAAATCCCATACTCAGCCGCCAGAGGCGATGAACGCCATCTCCTGGGTCTTTTTCGGCGGCGTGATCGGCCTGGCGCTGATGGCGATTTTCTTCAGCCGTCAGATGCTGCTCAACCGTAAAACGCATCTGGTGGTGCTGGAAGAGGTGGCGCGCATCAAAGCGGGCGGCGAGATAAGCGATATCAAGCCGGAAGTGCGCGCGGTGATCGAGGCGCTGGTGGGCTATCCCTACGAGGAGTGTTGGGGCCGCAGCGCCATCTGCCAGAAAATGAAGCTGGCGCCGCTGGTCGATGAAAAGGCGACGGAGCCAAAACAGGCGCCGCAGCTCTAACTTCACCCCAGAAAGTCTTTCTGGTCCGCCTTTTCGGGGGGCCAGAAGGGGTACGCCTGCAAAACAGCCACAGTCTGTCTTTGCTCTGCGCGGCGGTGACGCGCTATGCGGAAATGGCGAGCGGAAAAAGCGACGGCAGAACAGGCGGAATAAACAACGTTTTTATTAAGCGAAATATAACGCTGCGAACTTAATAAAAAGATAAAAAACCTCTGGAATAACCGTAATGGGATCGGGCAATGAATAAACAGACCTTATTGGCCTGCGGGTTGCTGCTGGCCACGACGCAGGTATCGGCAGTGATTATTGATTTACGCCACGAATGGCTGGATGACAGTAAAGTGCATAAAGATCGGGTCGCCATATCGCACCGTTTTGATAACGGTATTGGTTTTACCCTGGAGGCGAAATGGAGATCAGGCGGCGACGATCCCAATAAGCCGTTTCACGACCTGGTCAGCGACGGCACGGAAAATACTCTTAACTATCAATTTCGTCCGGTCAAGCCCTGGTTTGTCCAGCCGGGGTTTACCCTTGAATCGACCGATGAAAAAAGCATTTATAAACCCTTTTTAATGACCGGCTATGAGTTTGACAGCGGCATCTATATTAACGCGCGTTACCGCTATGAATACACCCGTGAAAGCGAGGCGGGTAAAGAGGACATGAAAACCAACCGCGGCGAAATCTGGCTGGGTTACGATTTTACTGACTGGAAGGTGGAATATAACTACATCTATAAGCACAGCGATCAGATTCGCTTTGATAATAAAAAGTGGGACTATGAGCAAAATATAAAGGCGCTGTGGAAATTCAATCAAAGCTGGGCGCCCTATGTTGAAGTGGGCGATATCAGCGTGCGCAAGACCACCGATGAACGCCAGACGCGGCTACGCATCGGCCTGCAATATAAGTTTTAACCTCGCGCGTGAGAAAAGCGCCGTCGGCCTGGCCGACGGCGATCGATCATCTCAAACGCGCTAATGGCGTAAACAATAAATATCAGCGTAACTATAACCAAGCGGTAACAGGTTTTCTCTGGAGAGCAATCTGCTGGCGCAGGATTATATTCGCGCCGGAAAACTGGTATCGGTATTTGGCGATAGCTATGCGATGCCAGTCAGCGCGCATCATCTGGTATTTCCTCATGCACATGAAAAGCGGAAAAAGATAAAGTGTTTTTTAAGCTGGCTTGAGCAAGAGCTGGCGGGTACGCCTTTTCATCTGTAATGCCAGAAAAGCAGAGCCGCTGGTTTATTTAAGCTGGCACACTTATTAAACGCGTTTTAATTGTTATTTTGGCGCCGACTTTGTTTTTTTATTTAAAATAACAATTAATGTATTATTTGACTGTATCAACCATCTTTACCTGCCGACGCCCCCTTTTTTGTTAATTGCCTTCCTGGTTATTTTTATCGTCGCTATCGGAAATAACTGACACCTTTACGCCTGGAGGAGGGTGTATAGCTAATTTGTTAATCCCGTTAACCTTTGTTTAACGCGAAATTTATTTGCTCTGATTGGGACCATCATCACGTTATTCCCTGGCTCCCGGTTTTATAAAATACATATTCAATAAAGTTGAAACAATGGTTCAATTTCAAAGGATTTATTACTATGAGCAGGCAAACATACTCTCCGGGAAAAAAAAGGATAGTCGGACTCGGCCATCAGCTGGCCTACGGCGGCGGTAACCTGTTGGGCAGCGGCGCGCTGGCTATCGCCGGCGCCTGGCTGCTCTATTTCTATACCACCTTTTGCGGCCTCTCTTTACTGGAAGCCTCATTTATCTTCTCCGTCGCCAGCATTATCGACGCCATCAGCAATCCGCTGATGGGGTATATCACCGATAACTTCGGTAAAACCTGGCTGGGGAAACGCTTTGGTCGTCGCCGCTTCTTTTTGCTCATCGGCGCGCCGCTAATGATCTTTTATCCGCTGCTGTGGGTTGAGGGGTTCGGTTTCTGGTACTACCTCTCTACCTACGTTCTGTTTGAACTGATTTACACCTCGGTAATGGTGCCTTACGAGACGTTGGCGACCGAAATGACCGATGATTTTGCGGTGCGCTCAAAGCTGACCGGCTACAAAGCGATCTTCGGCAAAGTCGCCAACTTCCTCGCGGCGCTGATCCCCGGCCAGTTTATTCTGCTGTACGGCAAAGAGTCAGCGCGGCCCTTTTTCTATACCGGCCTGACCTACGGCGCAATCCTGTTTATTGCCATCGGCCTGCTCTGGCTCTTTACCTGGGAGCGTGAAGATAAGGGCGAGGAAGCCGCGCGTCAGAAACAGTCGCTGTGGAAAACCGTCTGCGCGCTGGCGCGCGATATGCAGTCTACCTTCTACCTGCGCGTGTTCCGTAAACATCTCGGTATGTACCTGTTCGGCTTCGGCGCGGAGTGGTTGTTCGCTTCGGTCTTTACCTATTACGTGGTGTTCGTGCTGCTCTACGATCCGGCGATTCTGGCGGGCCTGAACAGCCTTAACGCGGTGTTGCAGCTTATCTCTACCGCGATATTTATCGGCCTGTGCGTGAAAAACGGCTTCAGCAAGCCCTACACCTGGGCGCTCAGCATCGTTATTTTCGCCGTCTGCTGCTACTCGCTGCTGCACTTCCTGCATCTCTCCGGGCCGGTGGCCTGGTTCGCTATCGTCGGCATCACGGTCATCTTCGGTCTCGGCACCGGCGGCGTCTACTACATCCCCTGGACGGTCTACACCTTCCTGGCGGATGTCGATGAAGTCTTTACCGGCCGTCGCCGCGAAGGGATCTACGCCGGCGCAATGACCTTCTCCGGAAAGATTGTCCGCTCGATTATCGTCTTTGTGATGGGCGCGATCCTCAGCTACTACGGCTTCCAGTCTAAATCCCATACTCAGCCGCCAGAGGCGATGAACGCCATCTCCTGGGTCTTTTTCGGCGGCGTGATCGGCTTGGCGCTGATGGCGATTTTCTTCAGCCGTCAGATGCTGCTCAACCGTAAAACGCATCTGGTGGTGCTGGAAGAGGTGGCGCGCATCAAAGCGGGCGGCGAGATAAGCGATATCAAGCCGGAAGTGCGCGCGGTGATCGAGGCGCTGGTGGGCTATCCCTACGAGGAGTGTTGGGGCCGCAGCGCCATCTGCCGCAAAATGAAGCTGGCGCCGCTGGTTGAGGAGAATAGCGTGCCGCTGACGGATGATAAGAGCGCGTCGCAGCCGACTAAACCGCAAGAGTCTCACTGATTCATGGTCACTAACCTCAGGGAGAGATCGATGAAAATCATTCCTCTGTTACTGCTTGTCAGCGGCGTCGGTAGCGTCTGGGCCGCTGACGCCCCGCCGGAGGCGGAAAACCTGACGTGGCGCGCCATCACCTTTGGCCAGTCCACGGATAAAAATTTCGCGACTAACGTGCTGCCGGAAAAAATCGGCGTAAACCAGGTCACCTTCGCTGAAGGGGAGGGCGCCGCGCAGCCGGGCAGGCTGCGTCTACCCGTCACGGTTGAAAGCCGCGGCGGAAAAATCGGCAACAGCCATGACGGCCTGACCTTCTATTACACGCAGCTGCCGGCCAGCGCCAATATGACGCTGGAGGCGGAAGTCAGCATCGATCAGTTCGGCCCGGAAAACGGCGCGAAGCCCGCCGGTCAGGAGGGGGCGGGACTGTTGGCGCGCGACGTACTCGGCAAGCCGCGGCTGGAGAACATTCAGCCCGGCTACGAGGAGTTTCCCGCCGCCTCCAATATGGTGATGAACGCCATTATGACCCAGGATAAAGCGTCGCATCATCGGGTACAGGCGATGCTGATCGCGCGCAACGGCGTGACGCAGAGCTGGGGCAATACCGGCGTGGAGATTAAGCGCCAACCCTACCAGCAGAATATCGATCTCAATAAAACGCCCCGTTTTCGCCTGCGTCTGGCGCGCAGCGATGAAGGCTTCAGCGCCGCATGGGCGCCTGTCGGCAGCGACAGCTGGGTGACGCAGCAAACGGGCGACGCGGATCGGCTAACGGTACTGGATAATGAACGTTACTACGTGGGCTTCTTTGCCGCGCGCAACGCCCGTATGACGGTACATCAGGCGCAGCTGACGCTTACGCCGCGCCATGCCGCGCCGGGTAAAAAGTTTGTCGCTAAAACGCAGCCCGCGCACGTCGAGATCGCGTCGGCGACGGTGGCGGCCTCGTCGGACTATGCGTTCCGGCTGCGCAGCGATCGCGACGGCGTGCTGACGGTCAGCAGCGACGGCGTTGAATGCGTGCGCGGCGTGGCGGTAAAAGCGGGCGAGATGTTCAGCGTGTCGCTGACGCTGAAGGCGGAAACCACGCCGGTAAACTATACGCTGGCGCTGGCCGACGGCGAGAAGGTAAGCGGGCAGTTACAGGTGACCCGTAAAAAGGTGGCGGACGCGAAGGCGCTCTACGCCTCGCCGCAGGGAAGCGCGCAAAACGACGGCAGCCAGGCGTATCCGCTTGATGTCGCCAGCGCGGCGGCGCTGCTGGCGCCGGGCGGCGTGCTGTGGCTGGCAGACGGCGACTATCCCTATACGACGCTGGCGGCGGCGGTTAGCGGCGGTCCCGAACAGCGCAAGCATCTGCGGCCAATGGGCGACAAGGCGGTGTTTCACGGCTTGCAGTTGGCCGCCAGCTACTGGGATATCGAAGGCATCGGCGTCACCAGCAAAAGCTTCTCCATCTCCGGCAGTCACAACCTGATTAACCGCGTCACCGCCTGGCAGGCTGACGACACCGGCATCTGGATCGCCTCGCCGCCGGGCATCGGACGCGCGCTGTGGGCCAGCTACAATACCGTCTCTCATTCGGAGTCCTGGGGAAATAAAGATCCCGGCATGATCAATGCCGACGGTTTCGCGGTGAAAATGCGCGTCGGCGAAGGCAACAGGCTGGTGGCCTGCTTTTCCCACGACAATATCGATGATGGCTACGATCTGTTTAATAAGATCGAGGACGGGCCGAACGGCGTCGTCACCATTGAAAATAGCGTGGCGCTGCGCAACGTCAATAATGGCTTTAAGCTGGGCGGCGAGGGCATTCCGGTGGCCCACCGTATTTCCGACAGCGTGGCGATAGAAAACGGCATGGACGGCTTTACCGATAATTTTAATCCCGGCGCGCTGTGGGTGAAAAATAATATCGCCGTTGACAATAAACGCTTTAATTTTATCTTCCGCCCCGGCCCCTATACGCAGCCGGAAAAACAGGGCAACTTTGAAAACAATATCTCGCTACGCAGTAAGCCCGGTATGTATGCCGATGCGGTAACGGGAAATATCGACGTCAGCAACGCTTTCCTGAAAAGCGAAAAATAATAAACAGATAAAAATAAAAATTCTTACCAAAGGGATTGCATCATGAATAAACAGATCGTTATTTTCTGCGGGCTGCTGTCGGCTTCCGCTTCAGCCGTTACGCTGGATTACCGGCATGAATGGCAGGATGACAGCCGGGTGCATAAGGATCGCATCACCGTGTCGCACCGCTTCGCCAACGGCGTCGGTTTTGCGCTGGAAACCAAGTGGAAGTCAGGCGGCGACGATCCGAATAAAGCCTTTCACGATACCGTCAGCAACGGCAGCGAAAGCAGCATTAACTGGCAGTATAAGGTGACGCCGCAGTGGTTTCTTCAGCCCGGCTTTACGCTGGAATCGGGCAGCGACAGCAGCATCTATAAGCCGCTGCTGTTAACCGGCTACGATTTTAATAACGGCTTTTACCTTAACGGCCGCTATCGCTATGAATATAAGCGCGAGAGTAAGCCAGGCAAAGAGGATATGAAAACCAATCGCGGCGAATTCTGGCTCGGCTATAACTTTACCGACTGGCGTATTGAATATAACTACATCTATAAGCACAGCGACCAGATCCGTTTCGATAATAAGAAATGGGACTATGAACATAATCTCAAGGCGCGATGGAAATACAGCAAGGCGCTGGCGCCTTATATTGAGGTCGGCAATATCAGCGTGCATAAAAACAGTGATGAACGGCAAACGCGTATGCGCACCGGCATTCAGTACAGTTTCTAAAAAACGTTTTATCAATAACGCCGTGCTGCACGGCAATAAAATGGGCGCATCCGCGATATCGCTGATTGTCAGCGGCGAACGACGGATGCGCTGAGCGGGAATATTCCCTGAGCAATTGGCGCATTTCAGGCGCGCAGAAAAGGAAAAAAGCATGATTCTTGATAAATTCTCCCTGCAAGGCAAAGTTGCGATCGTCACCGGCTGCGATACCGGTTTGGGGCAGGGAATGGCGATTGGCCTGGCGCAGGCGGGCTGCGATATCGTCGGCATCAATGTCGTCGAACCGCTGGAAACCGCAGATAAAATTGAGGAGACCGGCCGCCGCTTCTTAAGCCTGAAGGCGGACCTCAGCAAGCAGGACGGGATTCCGGCGCTGCTGGAAAAAGCGGTCGCCGAATTCGGGCATATCGATATTCTGGTCAACAACGCCGGGATTATCCGCCGCGAAGATGCGCTGGCGTTCAGCGAAAAAGACTGGGACGACGTGATGAATATCAACAGCAAAACGGTATTCTTTATGTCGCAGGCGGTGGCGCGTCAGTTTATTAAGCAGGGCAACGGCGGCAAGATTATCAATATCGCCTCGATGCTCTCTTTCCAGGGCGGCATCCGCGTGCCTTCCTACACCGCATCGAAAAGCGCGGTGATGGGCCTGACCCGTCTGATGGCCAACGAGTGGGCTGCGCACAATATCAATGTGAACGCCATCGCGCCGGGCTATATGGCGACCAACAATACGCAGCAGCTGCGCGAGGATAAGGCGCGCAGCGAAGAGATCCTTAGCCGCATCCCGGCGGGACGCTGGGGCCTGCCGCAGGATCTGATGGGGCCGGTGGTGTTCCTCGCCTCGTCTGCCGCCGACTACATCAGCGGCTATACGCTGGCGGTCGACGGCGGCTGGCTGGCGCGTTAAGCCGGGCATAAAAAAGGCGACCTGCGGGTTAATGCTGGTCACTTAAGGTGACCAGCATTATTTTGTCTAATTAGTTTCTGTCCGTTTTTTACTGGTCGTTTAACGGATGCATAATACGCCTCAGTCATAAAGCCACCGGCCTGCTTTGGCGGATTCGGCAAACATTTTTATTGTCAGAGGTTTTTTTGTTTGTCTGACCGGGTTTTTAGTAAACCATTTCCTGAAAAAATAAGGTCGTTTCCAGGGATAATAATTATTTATTTCCAGATTTGACACGTCAACGTTGAAAAAATCCTCAAATTTATCTATGGCTATGATCAAGTCATCAGGTTCTGTTATCTCCTGTAAAATATCGTCAAAACCAGGAGGAACGCTCCTGAATGTCCAGGTGCCGACTGCGGGCAGATTACGCTGGAAGAATTCCAGTACATCTTTATCCTTCTCTGTTACCATATTTTATCTTCTTTTCTTGCCAGGTAGTTATAGGTGGTCATGGTTTTATAGGCGATAGTCGAAACATCGTATGCAATGATAGCCCAGCCTACAACAGGAACCGTTCGGCCGACAAAAGCCCCAAGATTATTTACCATCATTGGTTTTAATAGCCTGGCGCTTGTATTTGTAAATGTAGGAAGCCTGAACGGTAATTCAATATCAAGCCAGCGGCGAGAAAATTTAGAGGCTAATGATGTTCCTTTGGTTGTCCTGCCTGGCTTACGTCTGGTTTTTAAAACTGGCTGGCCAAGTAAGATGCAAGTAACCGCTGTAATATCTTTTATTCCCGAAAAATGTTCGTCAACTTTATCGAGAAAAATCCAGAAAAATAACTCTCCAGATGAGAGGTTATTTAAACCCCCATAAAAATAAGTTCCATGAAGTTCTTCAGTTGTGTCCATCACATTAAGGGTAATGACTCCAACTTATTGATAGTGTTTTATGTTCAGATAATGCCCGATGACTTTGTCATGCAGCTCCACCGATTTTGAGAACGACAGCGACTTCCGTCCCAGCCGTGCCAGGTGCTGCCTCAGATTCAGGTTATGCCGCTCAATTCGCTGCGTATATCGCTTGCTGATTACGTGCAGCTTTCCCTTCAGGCGGGATTCATACAGCGGCCAGCCATCCGTCATCCATATCACCACGTCAAAGGGTGACAGCAGGCTCATAAGACGACCCAGCGTCGCCATAGTGCGTTCACCGAATACGTGCGCAACAACCGTCTTCCGGAGCCTGTCATACGCGTAAAACAGCCAGCGCTGGCGCGATTTAGCCCCGACGTAGCCCCACTGTTCGTCCATTTCCGCGCAGACGATGACGTCACTGCCCGGCTGTATGCGCGAGGTTACCGACTGCGGCCTGAGTTTTTTAAGTGACGTAAAATCGTGTTGAGGCCAACGCCCATAATGCGGGCGGTTGCCCGGCATCCAACGCCATTCATGGCCATATCAATGATTTTCTGGTGCGTACCGGGTTGAGAAGCGGTGTAAGTGAACTGCAGTTGCCATGTTTTACGGCAGTGAGAGCAGAGATAGCGCTGATGTCCGGCAGTGCTTTTGCCGTTACGCACCACCCCGTCAGTAGCTGAACAGGAGGGACAGGTGATAGAAACAGAAGCCACTGGAGCACCTCAAAAACACCATCATACACTAAATCAGTAAGTTGGCAGCATCACCCACATTAAGTTCCTTTTAATTAATTCCGCTTAATAATAATGAATAAATATTAGGCAGTCCAGCCCTGTAAAACAGCGCCTGCATAAGTTGCTCAGGTGCTGGATAAATATTTCTATAAATTTTCTCTATAAAAAAACCGGCATATAGCCGGTTTCTTTTTAATAGACGTCTTGAAGGTTAGTCGCCGTGATGGGTATGCAGCATGTAGTTGACGTCCACGCCCGGCGCGAGGCGGAAGCTGTCGCGCAGCGGATTGTAGTGCAGGCCGATAATGTGCTTCTCGCGCAGCGGCGTCTCATCCACCCAGTTCAGCAGCTCCGCCGGACGGATAAACTTCTTCGCGTCATGGGTGCCGCGCGGCACCATGCGCAGCACATATTCGGCGCCGATCACCGCCATCAGCCAGGCTTTGGCGTTGCGGTTAATGGTGGAGAAAAACACCTCGCCGCCCGGCTTCACCAGCTTCGCGCACGCGTGCACCACCGAACGCGGGTCCGGCACATGCTCCAGCATCTCCATACAGGTGACGACGTCATAGCTTCCGGCATGCTGTTCGGCATGATCTTCAACCGTCTGCTGGATATAGTCGACGCTAACGCCGCTCTCCAGCGCATGCAGACGCGCCACCTCCAGCGGCTCGGCGCCCATATCCAGCCCGGTCACCTGCGCGCCTTCGCGCGCCATGCTTTCCGCCAGAATACCGCCGCCGCAGCCGACATCCAGCACCTTCTTGCCGAACAGCCCGCCGCTGCGTTGGGCGATATAGCCAAGACGCAGCGGGTTGATGCGGTGCAGCGGCTTAAATTCGCCTTCCCTATCCCACCAGCGCGACGCTACCGCTTCAAATTTGGCGATTTCGTCATGATCCACATTGCTTGCACGCGCGCTCACACTCATCTTTTTTCACTCCTGACACAGTTTCCCGGAGTATACATCTTCTGGCGGCGATCGGCACGGCGCGGCAAAAGGTAAAGCGCGCTTAAAACGCTGCTTTCCGTTCACCGGCGGGTTGCGATGTGATATACTTTCGCACCTTTAAATCCGGGATAAATGTAGAGGGATAGCGGCTCCATGAGCGACCTTGCCAGAGAAATCACACCGGTTAATATTGAGGAAGAACTGAAGAGTTCCTATCTCGATTACGCCATGTCGGTCATCGTTGGCCGTGCATTACCAGATGTTCGCGATGGCCTGAAGCCGGTCCATCGTCGCGTGCTTTATGCTATGAGCGTGCTGGGGAACGACTGGAACAAACCTTACAAAAAATCTGCCCGTGTCGTTGGCGACGTCATCGGTAAATATCACCCGCACGGCGACTCCGCCGTCTACGACACCATCGTTCGTATGGCCCAGCCGTTCTCGCTGCGCTATATGCTGGTGGATGGCCAGGGCAACTTTGGTTCCATCGACGGCGACTCTGCCGCGGCGATGCGTTACACCGAAGTGCGCATGGCGAAAATTGCCCACGAGCTGCTGGCGGATCTGGAGAAAGAGACCGTCGATTTCGTGCCGAACTACGACGGCACCGAGCAGATTCCCGAAGTCCTGCCGACCAAAATTCCCAACCTGCTGGTTAACGGCTCGTCGGGCATCGCCGTCGGTATGGCCACTAATATTCCGCCGCATAACCTCACCGAGGTGATCAACGGCTGCCTGGCCTATATCGAAGACGAAAACATCAGCGTCGAAGGGTTGATGGAGCACATCCCCGGCCCCGATTTCCCGACCGCCGCCATCATCAACGGGCGTCGCGGCATTGAAGAGGCCTACCGTACCGGACGCGGTAAAATCTACATTCGCGCCCGCGGCGAGGTGGAAACCGACGCTAAAACCGGCCGCGAGACTATCGTCATTCACGAAATTCCCTATCAGGTCAACAAAGCGCGCCTGATTGAGAAAATCGCCGAGCTGGTCAAAGACAAGCGTATCGAAGGCATCAGCGCGCTGCGCGACGAGTCCGACAAAGACGGCATGCGCATCGTAATCGAAGTGAAGCGCGACGCGGTAGCGGAAGTGGTGCTGAACAACCTCTACTCGCTGACGCAGCTGCAGGTCTCCTTCGGCATCAACATGGTGGCGCTGCATCAGGGCCAGCCGAAGATCATGACCCTGAAGGAGATTCTGGAAGCCTTCGTGCGTCATCGTCGTGAAGTCGTGACGCGCCGCACCATTTTTGAACTGCGCAAAGCGCGCGATCGCGCCCATATCCTTGAAGGTCTGGCGATTGCGCTGGCGAATATCGATCCGATTATCGAGCTGATCCGTCATGCGCCGAACCCGGCAGAAGCGAAAGCGGGCCTGGTGGCGCAGTCCTGGGAACTGGGCAACGTCGCCGCGATGCTGGAGCGCGCGGGCGACAACGCCGCGCGCCCGGAATGGCTGGAAGAAGAGTTCGGCATCCGCGACGGCCGCTACCACCTGACCGAGCAGCAGGCGCAGGCGATCCTCGATCTGCGTCTGCAAAAGCTGACCGGTCTGGAACATGAAAAGCTGCTGGATGAGTACAAAGAGCTGTTGGCGCAGATCGCGGAGCTGATCCACATTCTGGAAAGCGCCGATCGCCTGATGGAAGTGATTCGTGGAGAGCTGGAAGCGATCCGCGACCAGTTCGGCGACCAGCGTCGCACGGAAATCACCGCCAACACCGCTGATATCAATATCGAAGATCTGATCAATCAGGAAGATGTGGTCGTTACCCTGTCGCATCAGGGCTACGTGAAGTATCAGCCGCTTTCTGATTATGAAGCGCAGCGTCGCGGCGGCAAAGGCAAATCAGCCGCGCGCATCAAGGAAGAGGATTTTATCGACCGTCTGCTGGTGGCCAACACCCACGACACGATCCTCTGCTTCTCCAGCCGCGGCCGTCTCTACTGGATGAAAGTCTACCAGCTGCCGGAAGCGAGCCGTGGCGCGCGCGGACGTCCGATCGTCAACCTGCTGCCGCTGGAAGCCAACGAGCGTATCACCGCCATTCTGCCGGTGCGTGAATATACCGAAGGCACCAATATCTTTATGGCGACCGCCAGCGGCACCGTGAAGAAAACCTCGCTGACCGAGTTCAGTCGTCCGCGCAGTGCCGGCATTATCGCCGTCAACCTGCGTGAAGACGACGAGCTGATCGGCGTGGCGCTCACCGACGGTAGCAACGAAGTGATGCTGTTCTCCGCCGCAGGCAAAGTGGTGCGCTTCTCCGAGCAGGCAGTGCGCGCCATGGGCCGTACCGCTTCCGGCGTGCGCGGCATCAAGCTGGCGGAAGGGGATCGCGTGGTGTCGCTGATCGTGCCGCAGGAAGAGGGCGCGATTCTGACGGTGACGCAGAACGGCTACGGCAAGCGTACCGCCAACAGCGAGTATCCGACCAAATCGCGCGCGACGCAGGGCGTGATCTCCATCAAGGTGACCGAGCGCAACGGGCCGGTTATCGGCGCGGTGCAGGTGGTGGACAGCGACCAGATCATGATGATCACCGACGCCGGTACGCTGGTGCGCACCCGCGTATCGGAAGTGAGCGTGGTCGGGCGTAACACCCAGGGCGTGATTCTGATCCGCACCGCAGCGGATGAGAACGTGGTCGGTCTGCAACGTGTGGCGGAGCCGGTTGAAGAAGAAGAGCTGGACGCCATCGACGGCAGCGTCGCGGAAGGGGAGGAGGATATCGCCCGGAAGTGGAAACCGACGATGAGATCCCGGACGGCGAAGAGGAGTAATCCTCTCTTCGACGCTAAAAAGGCCGGTCTGACCGGCCTTTTTTATCGTTCGAATAAATGACTCAACGTGCATGTTTACTGGCAGCAGAATAGACATCACTGCGTTCTCTTTTCCCTACCGCAACAACAAACACGACGACCTTATCATCCTGAACCTGATAAACGAGACGGTAACCGGAAGAGGGGAGTTTGATTTTATAACAGTCGGGCAGTCCCGAAGTTTATTCGCCTCAATACGTGGTGCCTTTAACACTTCAGCCAGCTTTTTCTTTAACTGCTCGCGTACAGGCGCTCCCAGCTTATGCCACTCGGCGTAATGACGATTGTCATTACGAATTGTGGTTTTTTTTTTACGCTGATACAAGCTGAACGCCGCTTTTTCCCCTCCGGCTATCAGTCTGATAAAGCAACAATAGCGGACGCGAATCTGGCTTTTTTCACAGCCTGACGCTACTGTATCGGGATCAAAAAATATTACTCATTGGCGGTTGCGCCCAGGTTTCCCTTGAAATATCTCGTTTCGTTTCGCACTACGCTCAGGATTTCCCGCTATCTGTTTCGCGCGCTGGCGCTGATGCTCTGGTCGCTGGGCGCGCTGTTAACCGCGTTTTACATTATCAGCGTGCTGCATACGCAGGAAGCGCAGGTGCGTCAGGAGTTCACGCTTAACTACGATCAGGCGCAGTGGTATGTGCGTCACTCGGCGGATATTACCAGGGAGCTGAAGTACATTGCGGAAAACCGCCTGAGCAGCAGCGCCAGCGGCACCGATCCGCTGAACGGCGTCTTTCCCGGCAAGGCGACGCTGCCGCAGTTCTATCCGTTAGTCGACAATTCCAACTGCGCGGCGATGAGCAATACCTGGCGCAGCTCGCTGGAGTCGCTCAGCTACTTCCTTAACTACTGGAAAACCAATTTTGCCTCCGCCTACGAGCTGAACCGCGTCTTTTTTATCGGGGGCGAAGGGCTCTGTATGGCCGATTTCGGCATCGGCAACGGATCGGTGGATCGCGAGCGCACGATGAAAACGCTGCACGAGCGTATTCTGCGCTACCGCAACAGCAGCGCGGACGAGCGTAAAAGCAGTCTGTACTGGGTCAGCAATAACGGGCAGCCGGGCGTCGGCTATTTCTACATGATTACGCCGATCTACGTCGCCAACAAGCTGGAGGCGCTGCTCGGCATCGAGCAGAATATTCGCCTCGACGATTTTGTTACGCCGGGCAGCCTGCCCGTTACCGCCACGCTGATTGACGAGGCGAACCAGCCGGTGCTCTCCTCAAACCGCGGACGCGTCGGATTTTCACTGGACGATCTTCCCGACGACAAAGCCTGGTTCGGCTACGTCGACAGTTATAAACAGCTGGTGCTGAAGAAAACGCTGCATCCTTCCAACCTGAGCATCGTCTATTCGGTGCCGACCGATGTACTGGTCGACCGTCTGAAGCTGTTGATGATCAACGCCATCCTGCTTAATCTGGTGAGCGCGATTATTCTTTTCACGCTTGCCTGGCTGTTTGAGCGTCGAATGTTCCTGCCGGCGGAGGAGAACGCGCACCGGCTGGAGGAGCACGAGCAGTTTAACCGTAAAATCGTCGCGTCCGCGCCGGTCGGCATCTGTATTCTGCGCACCCGCGACGGTACCAACATCCTCAGCAACGAGCTGGCGCACAACTATCTGACGATGCTGACGCAGGAAGATCGACAGAAGCTGACGGAAATCATCAGCGGCCAGCAGGTTAATTTCGTCGATCTGCTGACCGGCAGCAACACCAACCTGCAAATCAGCTTCGTGCATTCGCGCTACCGCAACGAAAACGTAGCGATCTGCGTGCTGGTCGACGTCAGCGCCCGCGTGAAAATGGAAGAGTCGCTACAGGAGATGGCGCAGGCGGCGGAGCAGGCCAGCCAGTCCAAATCGATGTTCCTCGCGACCGTTAGCCACGAGCTGCGCACGCCGCTCTACGGCATTATCGGCAATCTCGATCTGCTGCAAACCAAACAGCTGCCGAAAGGGGTCGATTCGCTGGTGACGGCGATGAACAACTCCTCCAGCCTGCTGCTGAAAATCATCAGCGATATTCTCGACTTCTCGAAGATCGAATCGGAGCAGTTGCAGATCGAGCCGCGTCCTTTCGCCCCGCGCGAGGTTATCACCCATATCACCGCCAACTATCTGTCGCTGGTGGTAAAGAAGCGCCTGACGCTTTATTGCTTTATCGAGTATGACGTGCCGGTGGCGCTGGACGGCGATCCGATGCGTCTGCAACAGGTGGTCTCCAACCTGCTGAACAACGCCATTAAATTTACCCATACCGGCTGCATTATCCTGCACGCCTATGTGAAAGAGGGCTATCTGGCGGTGCGCGTGCGCGATACCGGCGTCGGCATCGCCGCCAAAGAGATCACCCGACTGTTCGATCCTTTCTTCCAGGTGGGCACCGGCGTGCAGCGCAACTTCCAGGGCACCGGCCTGGGGCTGGCGATTTGTGAAAAGCTGATCAATATGATGGACGGCGATATCGAAGTCGAGTCGGAGCCGGGCATGGGCAGTCAGTTTATCGTGCGCATTCCGCTCTATAACAGCCAGATGATGACGCCGGTGCCGCATGAGGGTCTCCAGGATAAACAGGTCTGGCTGGCGCTGCGCAACGACTTCCTCGCCAGTTTCCTGACGCGCCTGCTGCTGGCGCACGGCATTCAGGTAACGCGGCTGGATGAACAGGCGTGGCGGCCGGACGATGTGATTATCGCCGACTACGATTTTCAGCCGGAACAGCCGGCGCGCGCGGTGATCGTTTTCGACGGCGCCCATATCGATACGCCCTATGAGCTATCGCCGGGCCGCTGGATCTACAGCACCGCCATGCCGCATGAGCTGCCGGCGCTGCTGGGCCGCATCTACAGCGTGGTGGTGGAAGTGCCTGACGGCCTGTCGTCGCTGCCGGTTCCGGCGCAGCAGGGCGTCGACAATCATGACATTCTGGTGCTGGTGGTGGACGATCACCCCATCAACCGCATGCTGCTTTCCGATCAGCTGGGCTCGCTCGGCTACCGGGTGAAAACCGCGCAGGACGGCGTGGATGCGCTGAACGTGATTAGCCGCAGCGAGATAGACATCGTGTTGACCGATGTGAACATGCCAAATATGGATGGCTATCGCCTGACGCAGCGTCTGCGTCAGCTGGGGCAAACCTTCCCGATTATCGGCGTAACGGCAAATGCGCTGGCGGAAGAGAAACAGCGTTGTATGGAAGCGGGAATGGATAACTGTTTGTCGAAGCCGGTCACGCTGGAGACGCTGAAAACGTCGCTGGCGATCTACGCGGAGCGCGTCAGGAAAGTGCGTGATGTGTAAGAAAGGCGGGACGGTGCACGTAACGCGTCGTCCCTGACGCGTCAGAAAACGGCCCGTAGGCCGTTTATTCTTTATCCGCCTGTGGCGTGGTGCTGACGGAAGAGAGGTAGTTCAGCAAAGCGATATCGTTATCAACGCCCAGCTTCATCATCGCTGATTTTTTCTGGCTGCTGATAGTTTTGATGCTGCGGTTCAGCTTCTTGGCGATTTCCGTTACCAGGAAGCCTTCAGCGAACAGGCGCAGAACCTCGCTCTCTTTCGGCGACAGGCGCTTATCGCCATAGCCGCCCGCGCTGATTTTCTCCAGCAGCTTGGCCACGCTTTCCGGGGTATATTTCTTCCCTTTCTGCAGTGCCGCCAGCGCTTTTGGCAGGTCGGTCGGCGCGCCCTGTTTCAGCACGATGCCTTCAATATCCAGATCCAGCACGGCGCTGAGGATTGCCGGGTTATTGTTCATGGTCAGAACAATAATCGACAGATCGGGATAGTGGCGCTTGATATATTTGATCAGCGTAATGCCGTCGCCATATTTTTCGCCAGGCATGGAGAGATCGGTAATCAGGACATTAGCGTCCAGTTTGGAAAGGCTGTTAATCAGTGCTGTCGAGTCTTCAAACTCACCAACTACGTTGACCCATTCAATTTGTTCAAGAGATTTACGAATGCCAAACAGAACGATTGGATGGTCATCGGCAATAATTACGTTCAAATTATTCATCTTATTGGTTACCTTGCTGCAGCAGTTCGTTGACATAGGCGTCAATGTCACTGGTGGTATTTTTGATGTTTAAATCGTCACTCGTTTTAATTTGCTGTTCCAGCTTTTCACAAAGCTCCTTGCCGGGCGCCAGATTTAGCATGGCAAATACCCCTTTCAGGCGATGTGCCGTCTGAGCAAGCGTCGCGTAATCCCTGTTCGACGCCTCAGTATACAGTCTCTCAACATCTTCCGGTACTGTCTCGACAAATAGCTGGTAGTAACCGCCGCTTAACATTGGGGCGGACTCTTCCGCGTCATCTTCCTCCATGATCGACATATCCTGTGAGAGTTGCTTCTCAATCAGCTGCAACAGCGCGTCCTGCAGAGCGCTACTGAGGTTAAAATTAACCCGGTACTGCTGTTCATTCAGAGCGGTAAAGCCCAGTTCATTATCCGTCAGCAACAGCGACCAGCCGGAAAGGCGCGCCGGATCGTCGGTGATCAGGATATCGTGCGTCAGGCCGGCTACGCGTTCGTCCGGCGTAATGCACTTCGCGCCCCAGTTTTCCAGCTGATGGGTCACGATCTTACGGATGTCATCGACGGCGATGTCGATAAGCATGGTGACATCTTCCAGCAGCTTCTCTTCCTGCTGCTGTTGATGTTCAGGCGGCACGTGCAGCAGAATGCTGTAGCGCGTGCCGATTTCAGGCCGCGCCACGATCTCCAGCTGCCCGCCCATCTGTTTGCACAGCTGGCGGCAGAGGAAAAAGGCGAGCCCCGAAGCCTGGCCGAAGCGATCCCCGGAGGTTTCGCCGAGGAACGGGAAATCGTTATTGCCCAGCTCATCGCGCGTCAGCCCCGCGCCGGTGTCGACGATCTGAATATTAAGCCGATCGGGACGGTCGGCGGGCGAATCGACTTCCACTGAAATCTTGCCCCAGCTGGTGGTGGTCAGCGAATAGTGCAGCAGGGTAGAGAGCACCTTATAGATGGCGCGGCTGTCGCCGAAGCGCATCTCGTCGCTGTTCAGATGGTTGCGCACCAGCAGCGTCAGCCCTTTGCGGCGCGACAGCGGCAGCAGCTCCAGCGTCAGCCTGTCGAGAAGCTCCTGCAAATTAAACGAACTGGCGTCCGGCGCCCAGTCGTGGGTCTCCAGACGATTCAGCAGCACGATATCATCCACCAGACGCGCCAGCGCCTGGCTGTTTTCCAGCGCGTCCAGCGCCTGGGCGTCGTCGCTGGCGTCGCTCAATGCCTGCAGCTGCGTCACCACCTCCTGTAACGGACGATGCAGCGCGTGACCCAGATTTTGCATCAGCTGCTGACGCAGCTGATGGTTGCGATCCAGCACCTGCTGCGCCTTCTGTAACTTCTTATTCACCAACAGCTCGCGATCCTGATCGCGCATCATAAACAGCTGCGTATGCGGCGAATGTTGGCTGCGGGCGTGACGGATCTCATATACCTCGTTATTCACCGTCGCCTGCAACACGCCCTGATGCTGATCGGACATATTGACGATCTTTTGCAGATTCAGATGCGGCAGCAGATGCTCGGCGATTTTGTTGCTGATGATGGTGCGGTTGCTGGCGAAATCATAGACCAGCAGACCGACCGGCAGGCTGGCGACAATCTCTTCATTGAGCATGCGCAGTGAATCCAGCTCGGCGCTCTTGTTTTCGCCCGGCCGCAGCGACTGCTGACGCAGCAGAAACAGCCCCGCCAGCGACATCAGCAGCAACAGCAGGTCAGCCAGCAGCGGCCACATCAGGTTGCGCAGCGTATCCCAGGCGAGGGTGCTGAGCGGAATGCGGTAGATCAGCTGTAGCGGCGTGCTGGGCAGCGACGCGGCGATCTCCACGTTCGGGTTGTTAAACGTAATGCGGGTATTCAGCATCTCGTCGTCGCTTTCCACCGGAGCGGTCAGCGTCGCGTCCTGCTTCAGCTGGAAATTCTCCATTGGCATATTGTGCGGGATCAGATCGTTGATCGGCATATCAAACGCCACCACGGTGGCGAGATGACCCGGCTGATTAAAGGTGGTGCGCACGGTAAAGTAGTGATCGTTTTGCCAGGCGAAACGGCGCAGCGGCGAAAAGCTTTCCCGCTCATCCAGCGCGTTCGCCTGTTGCAACATCTCGGTACGGCGCGCCTCGACGATATTGCTGATGGCGCTCTCTTTATAGCGCGTCGCCATATCTTTCAGCGGCAGGGTAGAGATCAGGATCAGGCTGTTATCCTGTCCGTTAAGAAAATACATCGACCAGGTGCTGTTTTCCGCGCCCCAAAGCGTATCCAGATAGTTAGACATGCGCAGCGTCATATCCAGCGTGCTGCTGTCGTGCGAACCGAAAATCAGCGCTTCGGTTTTACGGCGCGTTTTTTCCAGATAGTAAACGTCGGGACGCAGGCGCGTCTCCTGCAGGCTGGCCGAGGGCACGCTGCCCGCGGCGCTGGCCGCCAGATTCTCATAAATCTGCCAGGTGGCGAAACGATAGGTATCAATGCGTTTCTGCATCGCATGAGTGATATCCGCCATCGCATAGCGTTTCTCCATCAGCCAGGCATTAACCGCGTTATGCACCATAAAGCCCAGCGCCAGCAACAGCAGCAGGATAAACATGACGAAGAAACGCGTAACGTTGCTGGAGGATAAAGGAAACTTGTACATCATAGTGAGAGGGAGCACCTGATCATTTAACGTGTCACCAGCCGTGCGCTGGCAGCAACCGCCACCAGGAGAACCACGATGGCCGCGAAAGCGGTCACCAGACTAAATCCGTGAGCCACAAAACCAATTAACGCCGGACCTGCCAGAATACCGGCATAACCGATAGTTGTCATGGCTGAGATAGCAAGATTTACCGGCATGTCGGTCTGACGACCGGCGGCGCTAAATAAAATCGGTACCGTATTCGCCGCGCCGAAACCGATCAGTAAAAAGGAGAGAAGCGCGACGGCGACGTTATCCACGCTAATCAGCAGCAGCACGCCGAGCGCCGCGCACAGGCAGCCGCCAGCCAGTACCGCGCTGTTGCTGAAGCGGCTCACAATGCGATCGCCGGTAAGCCGTCCAATGCTCATGGCGACCGAGAAAACGGCGTAGCCAAGACCCGCCTGCGCTGCGGGCATCGCGCGTTCCTGCGTCAGCAGCAGCGCGCTCCAGTCCAGCACCGCGCCTTCGGTCAGAAACAGGATAAAACAGAGCAGGCCAAGGAACAGCACCCAGCCGCGCGGCGCGACAAACAGCGGCGTATCGGGCTGGTGCATCCGCTCCGTCAGCAGCCAGCGCTGACTGCCGAGCAGCAGCAGCGCCAGCAGCAGCAAAATCACCAGCACTGACTGCAACGGCGACAGGCCGAGCCAGAGCAGGGCGCTGACCAGCCCGGCGCCCACAATGCCGCCTACGCTGTAAAAACCGTGAAAACCGGACATCATGGTGCGTTCCGATGCCTTTTCCACCTCCACGGCCTGAATATTCATCGCCACGTCCAGCGTGCCGATAGCGGCGCCGAACAGCATCAGCGCGATCGCCAGCATCACCGGCGAGGAGAGGGTGGCCATCAACGGCAGCAGCACCAGAAGCAGCGCGGACGAGGTAAGGATTATCCGCTTGCAGCCCTGTTTGCCGACCAGCGCGCCGGTCAGCGGCATGGCGATCAACGATCCCGCGCCCAGGAACAGCAGCAGACCGCCCAGCGCCGCGTCGCTGACGGCCAGACGATCTTTCGCGTAGGGCACCAGCGGCGCCCAGGTGGACATGCCGATGCCGGCCACCAGAAAAATCATTCGGGTCGCCATCTGAGCGGCGGTCTGGCTTTTCAGCGGTTGTCCTGCTTCTGCCGACGTCATAAAGTGTTTTCCGTAATGCGCAAAGGGGTTCCTTTTTAACACAGAATAAGCTGGCAGAGCAGCGTTTCATCGGGAAGAGGGCGGCTACGGCCGTTCTGCGCCAGCAAGCTTATTAAACGATAAAACAGGGGTTGTTAATCAGTTTTCGCCGCCGGAGCGCTTTTTCAGGAAAGTTCCTGGCTAAAAGTCACAAAATCAGGCGCGTCACCTCGCCATAAGGCAAATTAAGGATAATGGCATTTCTGCGAAAGCGCCTGTTAAAGGTGAATGAAAACCGCGCCGAGGGCAGCAGAACCCCAGACGGCAGATTGTAGCAGTGTTCTGCCGCATACAGGCACGATCGCTTTCCTCAGGCTGCGCTTGTACTCAACAACGGGGCCGACGCGCCCCGTTTTTTACTGGTCGCCCGACGAAGCCCTCTTATTCCACACGATGTTGCCGATTTACTCAGCGTCGCCGTATTTTTCACCTACGGCTAAAGAGCGCGGGAAGCGCTGATTGAGGGAGTCGGCTACGCCAGAAACCGTGTTTTAGCCCCCAGGTTAATTCCTAAATATTCCCGCTGCGTAACAGTCAAAGACGGCACAGTGTTAAGCGGCAACTCTGCTTAACAAGGACAGCGGCGCTTCGCGCGCAGACAGCGTGATATCAGGCGCTTATCCAGCGCGCATGTAAAAAAAAGTAAAAGTGCGCTGCCCCATTCTGGTGCCATCGATTAATTTTATTAATCGATAAGATAAATTGATAAAGATGCTGGTCTTACCTGTTTTCTTTATATCTGGTCGCATATGACGGTAACTAACCGTTTTTAGGTAATGTTTCATTGCCTGGTTATTGGGCTGATTCAGCTCTGGTGCGCGCCAATCCTCCCTTTCAGGTTTTGAAAGGATAAATAAAGCTGTGCAATTCATCCCGGCTGCGGCCGCAGGGTGCGTCTGTCCACGGCAATTTTTCATCTGGCGCCACAGGAGATTTATTATGGCCAACACCACCGATCGTCAGCGGCTCGCCGCTGCGCTTCCTTTTTCTGACGCTACCCTGGTGACCCGTCTTGCGGCTGAAACGGATACCGCCTCGTCGCACGCGGCGACGACATCCTTATCCAGCTATCAACAGGATGACGCCCCGACGCGCGCGGCGGCGGCAGCGGACGAGACGATCACCATCAACCCGATCTCCATCGATAACACCATCGGCTATTACGAGCATGGCAACGCCACCGTGGTGTCCGGCTATGTGCGCCAGGGTAATCCAGGCGACACCGTTACCGTCACCCTGCACGGCAAAAGCTACAGCGGCACGCTGGGCAATGATGCGATGTGGTACGTTACCGTGCCGGAAAGCGATATCGCGCAAATCCCCAACGGCAAAGTGACCGTTAACGCCTCTCATATCGACAGTACGGGCGTGGCGCACGAGGCCACCAGCCAGATTAACCTGTTGGCGGGCACCGCAAGTCCGTCAGTGCCGACGCTGTTTCTTAACAAGGTGACCGGCGACGATGTGCTGAGCGCCGTCGAACGCGGCGGCGATCTGCTGATTTCCGGCTGGGGCCGCAATATCGGCGAAGGGTATGAGGTCACGGTAACGCTGAACGGCCATCAGTATCACGCCACCACCACCAAAGACAGCCGCTGGACCATCAGCGTGCCGCAGGAGGATGTGCAGGCGCTGCCGGAAGGAAAGATCACGCTGCTGGCTTCGCTCGGCCATGAGGCGCGCGTCGCAGAGGTGGCGAAAACCCTGACGCTGAATAACGAGGGCGCGGGCAAGGCGTCGCCGTCGCTGGAGATTGATACCGTATCCGCAGATGACACCATTAGCCTCTATGAAATCGGCGCCACGACTTTCCTTACCGGCCATGCCAGCAACATTCCGGCAGGCAGTCGCATTAAGCTGACCATTGCGGATAAAGTCTTTTATGGCGAAGTGACCAGCGACGGCGTCTGGAGCGTCAAAGTCGGACAGCTGTATAACGCCAAAAACGCCAATTCCACCCATGCGGTCGTCAGCTGGCAGGACAGCGACGGCAATGAGGTGGCCGCCAGTCGTGAAATCCATCTGGTGCCTTCAAGCTACCCTTATAAATATCCGATGGCGTTTCAGATCGATACCATCAGCGTTGACGGCAAGGTCGATGCGCAGGAAGGGCACAGCGATCTGATTATCACCGGCTCGAAATTCTCCGGTGAAAACCTTGGCTTCGGCGAGACGGTTTACGTCACGCTTAACGGCAAAACCTATACCGGCGTGGTGGAAGGCGGCAATTATGATAACCACTGGCAGATTACCGTGCCCGCCAGCGATGTACAGGCGCTGCCGCCCGGCAGCTATACGGTGATCGCCTCGATTAACGCCACGCTGAACACGGGCGAAAGTGTGAACAGCACCCAGACCAGGACTTTTACCGTACTGGACCCCGATCTGGCGTTTAATCCGATCTCAGTCAACAACGCCATCACGAATAATGAGCACGGCAACGCTACGGTCATTTCCGGCTACGCGTATCAGGGAACGCCAGGCGACACCGTGTTGATCACCCTGCATGGAAAAACCTACAGCGGTACGCTGGGTAACGACGGTATGTGGGCCGTCACCGTGCCGGAAAGCGATATCGCCGCCATTCCCGGCGGCAAAGTGACGGTCACCGCCGATCATACCGACAGCGCGGGCGTGGATCATCACGTCAGCACGCAGTTTACGTTGACCAACAGCAGCAATAAGGTACCGACGCTGGCGGTGAATAAAGTCACCGGCGATGACGTGCTGAGCGCCGTCGAGCGCGGCGGCGAGCTGCTGATTTCCGGCTGGGGCCGCTATATCGACAGCGGACATGAGGTGCAGGTGATGCTGAACGGCCACACCTACAGCACCAAAACCACCACTGACAGCCGCTGGGTGATTACCGTGCCGAAGGAAGATGTACAGGCGCTGCCGGACGGCCAGATTACGCTGATCGCCACCGCGTTCTACGGTGGGGCGAAGGAAGTGGCGCAGGTGGCGAAAACCCTGACGCTGAACCATAACGGCGAAGGCAACGAAACGCCGGTGTTAACCATCGATACGATTTCCGGCGACAACAACGTGGATGGCGGTGAAATCGCGGCGCCTTTCTATATTACCGGCCAGGCCACCGGCATTCCGGCGGACAGTACGGTGAAATTGACCGCCGGGGACAAAATATTTTTCGGCACCGTTACCAGCGAGGGCGTCTGGAGCGTCAATGTTCCCGATCTGTTTAGCGTCAAAAACGGCACCACGACCCATATTACCATCAGCTACCAGGATCAGGACGGCAATCAGTTTGCCGCTACGCGCGCGATTAAAACGGCGGCGGGCAGCTATCCCTATCATTATCCCATGATGTTTGAATTTGATCCGATCGGCGGCGACAACCATCTCAGCGGCGCGGAAAAGCATAGCGATCTGATTATCAGTTCCTCCCGCTCCTCCGGCGAGGGTCTGGGCATTGGCTCAACGGTGTACGTTACGCTGAACGGCAAAACCTACACCTCTGTCGTTGAAGCGGGCGAAGATGGGCAGGGCTACGATAACCACTGGCAGGTCACCGTGCCCGCCAGCGATGTGGAGGCGCTCGGGCCCGGCAGCTATACCGTCGTCGCCACGATGAGCGACTGGCTGAGCTGGAGCGGCTCGAATGTGACCCAGGTGCAGGCGAAGATTATTAACGTGGATGCCGATGGCGCGATGACCTTTAGCGATGTTCAGTCGACGCAGAGTCATGACGCCTCCGACGCGCTGGCCATGCACGCGGCAACGTTGACCGCCACGGAAACCGTGGGCGTTGACGATGGCGCCCAGCCGCTGGATACGGCGTCGCTCGGTCTGCACAGCGCCAGCCAGCCCTCGCTTGCCGCGCTGGTGGATCGCTTAACCGCCACCGATGCTGACGCCCAGACCAGAACAGATACGCAGGCAACCACCGGCGCAGAAACCTCAGGCCATAATGAGGAAACGGCGCTGCCGCCCGCTCCGGCGGATATGTGGCACGGCGTGACCGCTGTCGGCTACAGCACGGCGCAAAGCGAGGATGCCGCTCACCATGCGCCGACCACGGAAAATGCGCTGGCCGAGCTGCTGCAACAGCAGCATTTACAGCCGGTAGTCTGATAATAATGTTTAGTTCGTTTTAATATTCAAGTAATGTTACAAAATTGTTTTTTTTAATGACTTAGGCGGCCTTGTGCTGCCTTTGTCCTTTAACTGGCGCCTTTATACCAGTTAGTGAGAATGTGATTTATACCGCAAAATAGCTGACGGCAAAATTACGCAACTGATTAATAAAATGAATGGAATTCGGTAATGATTCGTGATGTTATTTTACCGGATATGAGTATCGCACGAGGGAACGGGTCCCGCCTCACGCGTACGAATAATAAAAAGGTTGATCGAGCTGCATGCGTAAAATCCTTGTTTCTCTTTGCCTGAGCGCCGCGTGGGGCTGCGCGGGGCATGTCGCCTGGGCCGTGTCAGAGCCTAAAGCCGAATTTAACTGGCGCGCCGCGCCCACGGAAGAGCAGATCGCCACGCTGACCCTGCGCGACGCCATCCTGCGCGCCTTCGCCCGTAACCCGCAGATCGCGCAGGCCGCCGCGCAGATTAACGTCGGCGAGGCGGAGCTGGACGCGGCGAAAAGCGCCTGGTATCCGCAGATTTCGCTACAGGGCACCGGCGGACGTTCGCATCAGACCGACTCCGCCGGCAGCCTCAACAACAGCGCCTCCGGCGGCGTCACGCTGAGCCAGCTGCTCTACGACTTTGGCCGCACCAGCGGCGCCATCAATGAACAGCATGCGCTGTCGGATGCTTACCGTTTCGCCCTGTTCGACACCATGACCACCGTCGCCGCCGATACGTTGCAGACCTATCTGGAAGTCAAACGCTATCAGGCGCTGGTGGCGTCGGCGCGCAAAAACATCGCCTCGCTGGAGCATGTGCGCGAAATCGCAACGCTACGCGCCGACGCCGGACTGAATTCCCAATCCGACGTGCTGCAGGCGGGCACGCGTCTGGCCGGTATGCGCGCCACGCTGGAGCAGTACCGCGCCCAGCAGCGCTCCGCCCAGGCGCAGCTCACCGTGCTGACCGGCGTGGTTTCCGACAACCTGCCGGAGCTGCCGGAAACGCTGCTGCAACAGCAGATAACGCTGGACAAGATCGCCTATGAAAAGAGCGCGGCGGTGCGCAGCGCGCAGGCGAGACAGGAGGCGGCGCGCGAGCGTATCAACCAGGCGGCGTCGAATCACTGGCCGACAATTAAGGTTGAGGCGGGGCGCACTCGCTATGAAAACGACGCTCGTTCTTACTGGGACGACGAACTGCAGCTGCGGGTAGAGGCGCCCATCTACCAGGGCGGGCTGGTCAACGCCAAAACCCGTTCGGCGGAGGCGGAACGCGAGGCGGCGCAGGCGGAGATTCAGCGCGCCAAGCTCGATATCAACCAGCACGCCTCCACCGCCTACGCCGATATGATCGGCGCGCAGCAGCGCCAGCAGGCAGGCGAAGCGCAGCTGGAAAGCGCGGAGCATACCCGCTCGGTCTACGCCGACGAATACCGGCTCAGCAAACGCAGCCTGAACGACCTGCTCAGCGTCGAGCAGGATGTGTTTCAGGCCGACAGCATGCGCATCAGCGCGCTCTACGACGGCTGGAACGCCACGGTGCGCTATGCCGCGGCGGTAGATAATCTGCTCGACATGATGGGCATCGATCGTGAAAAGAACAGCGGCGATCTGCTTCCTTCATTGCAGTAGGACGCGGGCGATAAAAAATGAATAAGGCAGCTACTATGACAACCTCGACCGAAAACTGGATTGCGGCGATGCTGCGGGTCGCCGCCCGCTTCGGCAAGCCCGCTGACGGAAAAACGCTGCGCCAGCAGATGCGCTGGTTTGAGCATCTGGCGCCGGAACAGCAGCTGGAGCGTCTGGCGGGTCTGCTGGGCCTGCACCTGACCATGACGCCGCGTGAAAAGCTGCGCTGGCGTCAGGAGGTGACGCCGGTGATCCTGCTGCTGGAGAACGGCAGCGTGGCGGTAGTGGAAGGGATCGACGCCGACGGACGCGCGCGCTACTGGCTGAGCGAAGGCGGCGACGTGGTGCGCGAAAGCGAACTGGCCGGGCTGCTGGCGCAGGCGCAGGGTCAGGTGGCGGTGCCCGGCGTGGCGGCGCGCGGCCGCGACGCGCGCATCGATGAGTTCGTGCGGCCTTACGAACAGCACTGGTTCTGGAAAAACTTTCGCGGCATGGGACGGCGCATCGCAGAGATCTCTCTTGCCTCGGTGGTCGGCAACGTGCTGGCGCTGGCGGGCATCCTGTTCTCGATGCAGATCTACGACCGCGTGATCCCGGCGCAGTCGGAGCCGACGCTTTGGGTGCTGTTCGTCGGCGTGCTGATCGCCGCGGCGGTTGAGTACCTGATCCGGCTAATGCGCACCCAGGTCTCCGATCTGATGGGCAAGCGCATCGATCTGAAAGTCTCGTCGATGCTTTTTGCGCGCGCGATGAATATCCGCAACGAGGCGCGGCCAAAATCGACCGGCTCTTTTATCTCCCAGCTGCGCGAGATCGACCAGGTGCGCGAGCTGCTCACCTCGACCACCGTCGGCGCGGCGGCGGATATCCCTTTTATTATTCTGTTCCTGTTCATTATGGGCTTTATCGGCGGGCCGCTGGTGATTATCCCGCTGCTGGCGATCCCGCTGATCGTCATCCCCGGCCTGCTGGTGCAGATCCCGATGGCGCGGCTGGCGAAAGAGGGGCTGCGCGAAGGCGCGCTGCGCAACGCGGTGCTGGTGGAAACCATCGAGGGCGTCGAAGACATCAAGGCGCTGCAGGCGGAACCCTATTTTCAGCGGCAGTGGGAGCAGACGCACGAGGTCAGCGCCGCCATCGGCATGAAACAGCGCCTGTGGGGCGCGCGGCTCACCGGCTGGGCTTCCTCGGTGCAGCAGCTGACCTACGCCGGAATGCTGGTGTTCGGCACCTATCTGGTGCTGGCGGGCGATATCACCACCGGTACGCTGGTGGCGAGCAGCCTGCTCTCCTCGCGCACCATCGCGCCGCTGATGCAGCTGACAATGATCTTTTCGCGCTGGCAGCACGCCAAAAGCGCCATGACCGGTCTCGACGAGCTGCTGAAAAAGCCGCTCGACCAGCCGGAGGCGGCGGAAATGGCGCACTGTCCGACGCTGACCGGCCATTACGATCTGCGCAACGTGCAGTACACCTATGACGATGAGAATGTCAAAAACGTGCTGAACATCGCGCAGTTGCAGATCAAGCCGGGCGAGCGCATCGCGCTGCTGGGCAAGGTGGGCGCCGGCAAATCGACGCTGCTGAAGCTGCTGGCAGGGCAGGCGAAGGCGTCGCAGGGCAAGGTGATCGTCGACGGCGTCGATATCAGCCGCATCGACCCGGTCGATCTGCGGCGGCAGCTCGGCTGGCTGTCGCAGGATTCGCGGCTCTTTTTCGGCACGCTGCGCCAGAACCTGATGCTGGGCAACCCGCACGCCAGCGAGCAGGAGATGTTGCAGGCGCTGCGCGTCAGCGGGGCGCTGAGCCTGGTGCAGCAGGACGCCGCCAGCCTCGATCGCATTATCAACGAAGGCGGACGCGGGCTGTCGGGCGGACAGCGGCAGATGGTGCTGCTGAGCCGCATGATCCTGCGTCAGCCGCAGGTGGTGCTGCTGGATGAGCCGACCGCCTCGATGGATGAGCAGCTGGAGGAGCATGTGATTCGGCAGATGAAAAGCTGGCTGAGCGGCCGCACGCTGGTGCTGGTCACGCACCGTCCGGCGCTGCTGAAGCTGGTGGACAGGATCGTGGTGATGGATAACGGGCGTATTGTGGCGGACGGCCCGCGCGATGACATACTGCGCGCCGCCGGCGCGGTAAAACCGACGAAAGGAGACGCGGCATGAGCCAGGTGACGGTAGAATGCGAACTGAAAAAGCGCGAACGCAATACGTCGCTGATTATCTGGATCTGCAGCGCGGCGCTGTTGATTTTTCTGGTGTGGGCGCACTTCGCCGTTCTCGATGAGGTGACGGTCGGCACTGGCAAGGTCACGCCTTCGACGCGCGCGCAGGTGATCGAGAGTCTGGACGGCGGCATCGTCAACCAGCTTAACGTGCATGAAGGGGATATTGTCGCCAAAGGACAGATTCTGGCGCGCCTCGATCCGACGCGCTTTCAGTCCAACTTCGGCGAGGCGCAGGCGAAAGTGCGCACGTTGCGCGCTTCGGCGGAGCGGCTGCGCGCCGAGCTGACCGGCGCGCCGTTGCAGTTCAGCGCCGACACCTTACAGGAGCCGGAGCTGGTGGCGCGCGAAACGCAGCTGTTTGAGTCGCGGCGGCGCAACCTGCTGGAAACCGTCAGCAACCTGCAACAGTCGCTGAAGCTGGTACAGGCCGAACTGCGTATGACTGAACCGCTGGTGGCGAAGGGCGCGGCGGGGGAGGTGGAGGTGATCCGCCTGCGTCGTCAGGTCAGCGAGCTGCGCGGCAAAATCGATGAGGCGCGCAATGAATATGCGGTACGCGCGCGCGAAGAACAGGTGAAAAACAACGCCGAGCTGGACGCGCAGCTGCAGGTGCTGACCGGTAAAGAGGATCAGCTGACGCGCGCCACGCTCTACTCGCCGGTGCGCGGCATCGTTAAGGATATACAGATCACCACGGTCGGCGGCGTATTGCAACCGGGCGGCAAGCTGATGGAAATTGTGCCGCTGGAAGATCAGCTGCTGATCGAGACGCGTATTAACCCGCGCGATATTGCTTATATCCGTCCCGGTCTGCCGGCGGTGGTGAAGATCACCGCCTATGACGCCTCTATCTATGGCGATCTGCAGGGTGAAGTGGAAACCGTATCACCTGATACGTTGCAGGATGAGGTGAAACGCGATCAGTACTATTACCGCGTCTATGTGCGTACGCAAAAAGCGGAGTTGGTTAATCGCGCCGGACGTAAATTCCCGATTGTGCCAGGCATGGTGGCGAACGTGGAAATTAAAACCGGGCAGAAGTCGGTGATGGATTATTTGATTAAGCCGCTGAATAAAGTGAAAGAGGCAATGCGAGAACGTTAATTCAGGTGATTAACTTTACAAAAAATGACAATATAGCGGGAAATAAAAAAAGCCGGACAATCAATGTCCGGCTGAAAATAAGGGTAAAACAGCTCATTCGGGGTGAATGAAGGTAATAATGAAATAAAATGATGATAGCGGGATCTATTTTATAACCTGAATAGAGAATGTTTTTATCATTCAGTGCTTAAACTGCACCTTTGTTTAACTCGCTGAATACTATAGTTACAGATATTTCTTATCAATACGTGCGCTATTTTTTAACGCTGCGTGCTGCGTAAAAGTTCCCCGTTATTTACATTTTTTAGGATTAAAAAAATATAACGAAACAGCTTTGGAAATTTAGTAGCATTTTCGTGATGGATTATTACCCTTGGTGACTGAACAATGAGGTGCCGACTGAAAATTAGACATTCGGCACGCAGTGGCAATCAAAAGAAATTTAACCAGAGGGTAACAAAAATGAAACGTCGCATTCTCTCCCTGATGGTCCCGGCGCTGTTGGTAGCAGGCTCCGCGGGCGCAGCCGAGATCTATAATAAAGACGGCAACAAACTTGACCTGTTCGGCAAAGTGGACGGTCTGCACTATTTCTCTGACAACGACGGCAACGACGGCGACAACTCTTATGTGCGTTTCGGCTTTAAAGGCGAAACCCAAATCTCCGAACAGCTGACCGGCTACGGCCAGTGGGAGTATCAGGTCGCCCTGAACCACTCTGAAGCTGAAGGCACCAAAGATTCCTATACCCGCGTCGGCTTTGCCGGCCTGAAATTCGGCGACGCCGGTTCTTTCGACTACGGTCGTAACTACGGCGTGGCTTACGATATCGGCGCATGGACCGACGTGCTGCCGGAATTCGGCGGCGACACCTACGGCGCGGACAACTTTATGTTCCAGCGCGCTAACGGCGTAGCGACCTACCGCAACAACAATTTCTTCGGCCTGGTGGATGGCTGGAATTTTGCCGTGCAGTATCAGGGCAAAAATGACAGCAACCCGGAACTGGACGGCGCGCGTAAAGCAACCGCGCAGAACGGCGACGGCTGGGGTCTGAGCACCACCTACGATCTGGGCAACGGCCTGGGCCTGGGCGCGGCGATGTTCCAGTCTGACCGCACCAACTATCAGAACAGCGGCGCGATCCTGGGCCACGGCGACAAGGCGGAAGCCTATACTGGCGGCCTGAAATATGACGCCAACAATATCTACCTGGCAGCGATGTATACCCGTTCCTATAACGCGACCCGCTTCGGCGACGCCGATCAGGCGGCTTACGGCTTCGCGGATAAAGCGGATAACTGGGAGCTGGTTGCGCAGTATCAGTTCGATTTCGGTCTGCGCCCGTCTCTGGCGTATGTCACTTCCCGCGGCACCGACATTGAGGGTTGGGGCAAGCAGAACCTGAAAAAATATATCGACGTAGGCGCGACTTACTACTTCAACAAAAATATGTCTACCTATGTTGATTATCAGATCAACCTGCTGGACGACAATGCGTTCACCGACGCCGCCGGCATCAACACCGACGACGTGGTTGCGCTGGGGCTGGTTTACCAGTTCTGATGTGACAGTTTCCTGCATGGCGACGCCTGGCGTCGCCTTTTTTATGGGCGCTTATCTGTAACGTCGGGCCGATCGTCGGGGGAAACGTCACGAGGCGCTGCGGCCTGCGTCGCCTCTCCGTCATCCAGCGCCGCCCCCCACATCCCTTCAAATGCCGTTCCGCTCAGCGTAAAGCTGCAACAGGTCAGCAGCCTCGTTAAGCCGCCTGTTAAGTCATCTGGTTGTATATCGCGCATAGTGACCCCGCTACGTTAAGAGATAACAGGGATCAAGCACATCCTGTGCCAGATTTTGCGGCAGATTAAGACGACGTTTAGGCACGTTTGTTAATATGACGCGGGCGAAGATGGTGCAGACCAGGCCGCTGCGGTGCAGCGGCGAAGATTAGCGGCGTCGCGGACGCTGAAATGTGCGGACACGCGTGCTGCGGTAATACTTCACAGCGGAAAAAATGGCGACTGCGGTCAGTATCAGCAGCAGTATAAGGCTTTGCATCAGACTCTCCTTGTTATGTGTTGCAGTTCAAACGCCCTGAGACGCCCGTTTCAACGCGTAGTCTGACGGCTTGCGCCTGCGCGCGCAAGCAAACAGAAAAGACTTTACACCGATTATGTTTTGCACTGTCGGTTAACAAAACGAAATATAAAGGCACGAGAGATGAAAAGAGTATCGCTGACGGCGGTGTTGCTGCTGGGATTGCTGGCGGCAGGCTGCGACCAGCAGAAAGATGAGGCCGACACAGGCGTAGTGCTGGAAGGCAAAACCATGGGCACGCAATGGCGCGTCAGCTTGCCGGGCGTGACGGCGGCGCAGGCGGCGGCGCTGCGTGAGAAAATACAGCAGCGGCTGGATAATGATGATCAGGAACTCTCGACCTGGAAAAAAGATTCGCTGTTGTCGCGCTTCAATCAGGATCGCACTACGCAACCTCAACCGATCAGCAGCAATATGGCGGACATTATTACCGTCGCGCTGCGTATCGGCAGGCTGACCGATGGCGCAATGGATATTACCGTCGGCCCGCTGGTGAATCTCTGGGGCTTCGGCCCCGACCAGCAGCCGCCCCATACGCCGTCACTGGCGGATATCGCCGCGGCGAAGGCGCTTACCGGCTTGCGGCATTTGCAGGTAATCGAACGCGCCGACGGCGCCTGGCTGCAAAAAGATTTACCAGGGCTGTATGTCGATCTCTCCACCATGGGCGAGGGCTTCGCCACCGATCATCTGGCGCGGCTGATGGAGGAGGAGGGGATCACCGACTATCTGGTGTCGGTGGGCGGCGCGGTGCTGACGCGCGGCGCCAACGTCGGCGGCAAAGCCTGGCGGGTGGCGATTCAGAAACCCACCGACCAGGAAAACGCCGCGCAGGCGCTGGTCGATCTTCAGGGGCACGGCATCAGCACCTCCGGCAGCTATCGCAACTATTATGAACTGGACGGCAGACGCATTTCGCATGTGATCGATCCGCAGACCGGTCAGCCGATCGAGCATCGTCTGGTTTCCGCTACGGTGATCGCCACCACTGCGCTGGAAGCGGACGGCTGGGATACCGGGCTGATGGTGCTGGGCACCGAGAAGGCGAAGGCGCTGGCGCTGCGCGAACATCTGGCGGTCTACCTGATCACCAAAGAAAAAAAGGGGTTCAGCAGCTGGATGTCGCCGCAGTTTCGCGCGTTTCTGTTGCAGCAGGCCCCGGACGCCCGCTAGCATGATGCTATATTCACGCTGAACACCGGAGCGACCATGTTAGATCTCTTTAGCGACGAAGCGCCCTGGTCCGAGCCGCTGGCGGAGGGTGCGATGATACTGCGCCGCCGCGCCCATGCGCAGGGCGAAATGCTGCTGGCGCTGATTGAACAGCTGGCGCAGCAAAACCCGTTTCAGCACCGGATTACGCCGGGCGGCCATCGCATGTCGGTTGCGATGACCAACTGCGGCGATCTTGGCTGGTCCAGCGATGCGCGCGGCTATCAGTACAGCGGCGAGGATAACCTGACCGGTCGCCGCTGGCCGCCGATGCCGGAGGCGTTTCGCGCCCTGGCGCTGGCGGCGGCGCAGGAGGCGGGCTTTAAGCACTTTCAGCCCGACGCCTGTCTGATCAATCGCTATGAGCCGGGCGCGAAGCTGTCGCTGCATCAGGATAAAGATGAGAAAGATCTGCGCCAGCCGATCGTTTCCGTTTCTCTCGGTCTGCCGGCGGTATTTCAGTTCGGCGGCTTCGAGCGCGGCGACGCCGTGCAGCGCGTGCTGCTGGAGCATGGCGATGTGGTGGTGTGGGGCGGTCCGTCGCGGCTGCGCTTCCACGGCGTTCTGCCGGTAAAGCCGGGCGTTCATCCGCTGGCGGGACCTTACCGTTACAATCTGACCTTCCGGCGCGCGCGCTGATGCCATACGCCGTTCGGCTTCGCTGCGCACGGCCGACCCTTCGCCGCGCCGGGGCCGCCATCCTCATTCCTTCATCCTGCGCCAGTTGAGAATTATTATTGCTATCGATTGGCTTCTCATTAAACTGCAGGCTGCTTTGGACTTTATCAGGATGCAGTTATGGAGTTGCTGTCAGTCGTTTATAAACAGTACCGTTTGCCGTTTATCGCCGTTATCTTGCTTAACCTGTTGAGCGCAGCGCTCGGCATTGGAATGATCGCCTGGATTAACCGCGAGCTGATCGTCAGCGTCAACGCTTCGATGACGGTGCTGCCGCAGTTTCTTGGCCTGCTGCTGCTGCTGATGGCGGTCACCCTGGCGTCGCAGCTGGCGCTGACGCTGCTGGGCCACCATTTCGTCTGGCGTCTGCGCGGGCAGTTTATTAAGCGCATCCTTGATACCCAAATTCAGCGCATCGAGCAGATCGGCAGCGCGCAGCTGCTGGCGGGCCTGACCAGCGACGTGCGCAACATCACTATCGCCTTTGTGCGCCTGCCGGAGCTAATTCAGGGCATTATCCTGACTATCGGCTCGGCGGCCTGGCTCGCCTGGCTCTCGCCGCGCATGCTGATGATTACCGCGATCTGGGTCGCCGTGACGATTATCGGCGGCTGGCTGCTGGTGTCGCGCGTCTATCGCCATATGGCGACGCTGCGTGAAACGGAAGATCGCCTCTACGCCGATTACCAGACGGTAATCGACGGACGCAAAGAGCTGGCGCTGAACCGCGAGCGTGCGCAGCTGATTTACGACACCGTCTATCAGGAGGACGCCAACACCTATCGCCACCATATCGTGCGTGCCGACACTTACCATCTCAGCGCGGTGAACTGGTCGAATATTATGATGCTGGGTGCTATCGGCATGGTGTTCTTTATGGCTAACGGCCTCGGCTGGGCGAATACCGCCGTCGCCGCTACCTATTCCCTGACGCTGCTGTTTTTGCGTACCCCGCTGTTACAGGCGGTAGGCGCGCTGCCGACGCTGCTGAGCGCGCAGGTCGCTTTTAATAAACTGCGCGCTTTCCAGCTGGCGGAGTGGCGCGAGCAATTTGCGCCGTTGCCGGCCGTGAGCGACTGGCAGACGCTGGAGCTGCGCGATGTCGTTTTTCATTATGGTCATAACGGCTTCCGCGTCGGTCCGATCAACCTGACCTTAAAACGCGGCGAGCTGGTGTTTTTAATTGGCGGCAACGGCAGCGGCAAATCGACGCTGGCGATGCTGTTGACCGGACTTTATCAGCCAGTTTCCGGCACTATCCTGGTGGATGGCGAAGAGATGCGCGACAGCGAACGCTATCGTCAGCTTTTTTCCGCCGTCTTTACCGACGTGCATCTGTTCGATAGGCTTATCGGCCCCGGCGCGCTACCGGCCAATCCTGCGCTGGTGCAGCAGTGGCTGGAGAAGCTGAAAATGCAGGATAAGCTGAAGCTGGAAGGCAACCGGGTGCTGAATTTGCAGCTGTCGAAAGGGCAGAGCAAGCGACTGGCGCTGCTGCTGGCGGCGGCGGAGCAGCGCGATATTCTGCTGCTGGACGAATGGGCGGCCGATCAGGACCCGCATTTTCGCCGTATTTTTTACCGCGAGCTGCTGCCGTGGCTACAGCAGGGCGGCAAAACCATTTTTGCCATCAGCCATGACGATCACTACTTTACCCATGCCGATCGGCTGCTGGAGATGCGTGACGGGCAGCTGTATGAGCTCACCGGCAGCGAAAGAGAGAAGGCGACGCTGGATGCGGTGCAGCGCACCGATACCGGACGCTAAACGAAAGCGCGCCCTGGCCTGATAACGGTCGGGGCGACAAAAGATGACGACGTCGGGGAAATCACGGTTCGCTGCGCAGAAAAGCACTGACGGCGGCGGGCGTAGCACGATAAGGCCAGCGCTATCAGCGAATCTGGCCTGCGGTTGGCGCGGTTCGGCAAGGCGGGTTTAATCGTTCGGCGGGATAGCGAAGCCTTTAACCGACACCACGAAATGACGCTGAGTGCGGGTGATTTTCGCGCCGCGTTCGCACCAGTGGCTGGCGAGACGGAAAAAATCATCGCTGCCTATTTCCCAATCCAGCTCCACTTTATTGATGCCCGAATGCAGCAGCGCCTCGGTATCCTGCAAATTCTTTGCTTTCACGACTGCCATCGTTTGGTTCCCGTTCCGTTCAACTGGCATCAGGCTAGGGCAGTTGTGTGACAATTATGTGAAATTTTGATGAATATAAAGTTTCATAAATAAAAATATCGACGCAGAGAACATGATGACGCCTGCCGCGCCAGACGAAAAGCGCCAGCCCTGCGCGGCTTGCGCAGGTCTGGCGATGGGATGAGGCTTAAACGCGGAAGGTATCCACCATGCCGCGCAGCGCATGCACCTGCTCCGCCAGCGACTGCGACGCCGTGGTCGATTCTTCAACCAGCGCGGCGTTGCTCTGCGTGACGCCGTCCATTTGACCGACGGCCACGCTGATCTGGGAGATGCCCTGCATCTGCTCGTTGGAGGCCAGCGCGATTTCATCCATCGCGTTTGCCAGTTCGCTAACCCGGCTGACTACGCTCATAATGCTGGCCGCCGTTCCGTCTGCCACCGTGACGCCTTCATCCACCAGCACCACCGCCTCTTCGATCAGCCCTTTAATATCGCGGGCCGCCGTGGCGCTGCGCTGCGCCAGCGTACGCACTTCGCCGGCGACGACGGCAAAACCACGACCCTGTTCGCCAGCGCGCGCCGCTTCCACTGCGGCGTTCAGCGCCAGGATATTGGTCTGAAACGCGATGCCCTCGATAGTGCCGGTAATTTCCCGCACCTTCGCTGCGCTGAGCGAGATGTCCGCCATGGTTTGGGTCATTTTACGCACGCTGTCTTCCCCGCCGCGCGCCAGAGCGGCGGTGTCGCGCGCCGAACCTGCCGTATGGCTGGCACCCGCCGTATTGCTTTTCACCGTCGCCGTCAGCTGCTCCATGCTGGCGGCGGTCTCCTGCAGCGCCGCCGCCTGCTGCTCCGTACGTGCTGACAGCTCGGTATTGCCGCGCGCGATTTCATCTGAAGCGAGCGAAACGGAGGCGGAAGCGTCTTTAATCTGCGTCACCATTTCGCTCAGGCGCGACTGCATACGCGACAGCGAGGCGAGCAGGCTGGTGGTGTCGCCCGGACGCAATGACATCGAAGAGGTAAGATCGCCGCTCGCGATGGCTGCCGCCAACGCCTGCGCCTGTGCCGGCTCGCCGCCGAGCTGGCGCATCAGCACCCGCACGGTCATAAAGCCCGTCACCGCCGCCAGCGCAATTGAGACGATAACCAGCACGCTGAGAAAAACAGAGATGCGTCTGATATCGGCGCTATTGTTGGCTACCGCGTTGCGCGAGTTCTGCATTTGCACGTTGGTCATGGCGTTCAGCGCGCCGAGCAGCTGATTTTGCGCCGGACGCGTGACGTTCATCAAATAGGTGGTCGTCTCCTCTTGCAGGTTTTGCAATCCAAGCCGTCCCGCTTTTTCATACGAGCTCAGCGCCGCATCTTCGCTGTCGAGCACCTTACGAAAGGCGGCGCGACCCTCAGGCACCGAATCAATCGCCATCATTTGCGTTAGCTGTTCACGGTTTTGAATATAGAGACGCTTCTGCTTTTCCAGGCGCTCCCATTCTGGCTGCATCGCTTTTGGATCGGTCAGCAGCGCCAGGTTGCGTACGGCGATCGCCATATCCCGGATGCTGCCCCGCATATCCAGGATCAGTTGATATTTTTTCATCTTAACGTTCACCGCATCGTCCATACCTTCCCGGGCATTATTCAGAGCATGCAGCGCCACGCCAGCACAAAGAACTAACAGTAAAACCAGCAGGCTAAATCCTGCAGCAAGTCGGGTTGATAATTTCATGAAAGTTTACCTGGGTGATTAACGAGCTTTTGTACTATCGGCCCGCGATAAAAAACATGGAGATATTTTCTTTACGTTTTTGTTAAATGAATGATTGTTGCAAAAAATTATTTTTTCCTTTACGACGCCGATAAGCGCCGCAGCAGTCATGAGAAAAAGCGGCGTTTTGTTATGCGTCACAATCCGTATACTGCGGTAATAGCGTCAGGTTCAGCCTGTGGGGGAGAGGAATGTCGATATCAACCGGCGACTGGGTGCATTTGCAGCGCGACAGCGAAACCGGCATCGAAAGCGTTCACGCCCATTTTTGCGGTCACGCCTACGATCCGCACGATCACGATGAGATGCTGGTCGGGGTGACGCAGAAAGGCCTGCAGCGTTTTAACTGCCATCGCACTCTGCATACCAGCAGCCCCGGACAGGTGATCCTGATTGAGCCGGGCGCGGTACATGACGGCCATGCGCCCGATCCCGAAGGCTTTACCTACAGCATGCTTTATCTGCCGCAGCGCTGGCTTTCCGCCGCGCTGGAGCGTCGTGGGCTGGGCGACATCTCTGTTTTGCAGGCGGCGTTTCGCCATACCCTGACTGAAGATCGCCTGCTGAATATGGCGATCCAGCAGGCGTTCAACGCCGTGCATAACGGCGAGGGCAGGCTGGCGCGCGATCAGGGCCTGGACCGGTTGATCGACCTGCTGTCGCGCCATCTCAACGCCGCATCTCCCGTTTTCACCGATAAGGCGACACATCAGATGTGCCGGGTCAGGGATTATTTGCATGACGCGATGGCGCAGGATATCGGGCTGGACGATCTGGCCCGCTATGCCGGCATCGACCGCTTTCGCCTGACGCGACAGTTTCAAAAAGCGTTCGGACAGTCGCCGCACGCGTATCTGGTCAGGCTGCGCCTGCGCAACGCCCGTGCCTTGCTGGCGCAGGGCATCCATCCCGCTCGCGTCGCCGCTCAGGTCGGCTTCGCCGATCAGAGCCATCTTGGTCGCTGGTTCCGGCGCGCCTACCGCATGACGCCCGCCGCCTATCAGCAGCACTGCACAAATGTTCTATACGGACGACGCCCTTTTTCCTGATGATGATCTCTATTGTTCACCGATGGAGATCCTGACGGATGTTTGATACCAAAGTAGCGCTGATTGTTCGTGATGACCTGGCCGTATGGCAGCGGCTGAACGTGGTGGCGTTCCTCGCCAGCGGCATTGCCGCCGCCGCGCCGGAGATGATGGGCGCGCCCTATATTGATGCAAAAAGCCACCGCTACGGCAATATGCTGGGGCAACCGATGCTGGTGTTCGCAGCGGATCTGGCCCAGTTGCAGAGCGCGCACCGTAAGGGGCTGGAGCGTGAGTTGACCCTGATTCCCTATGTGCAGGCGATGTTCTCCACCGGACACGACGAGGCCAATCGCCAGGCATTCCTGGCAGAGGATGCCGATAACCTGAATCTGGTCGGGCTGGCGCTGCGCGGCCCGAAGAAAGCGGTAGAGAAAGCGATAAAAGGGCTGACGCTGCACGGCTAAGCCCGGCGCCGCCTCTGGCGGAATGATTTTCTGGTTCGACACGAAGTATAACGCGCAGGCACTCCGCCTGCCGTTTACTATTCGATTTATATCCCGACAAGGCTCCTTTTTCAGGATGTTTTTCTGGCCGTTGCTTCTGATTGAGAAGTAGGTAGACTGGTCTGCCTACTTCCTCTGTGACAGGAAAACCAGGATGTCTACCGCCCAGGAAAAGCTGCTGAACGCGGCGCGCGTGCTGTTTTATGAACACGGCATTAACGCAACCGGCATCGACGCGATTATCAAACGCGCCGGCGTGGCGAAAAAAAGCCTGTATAACAACTTCGCGTCTAAAGATGAGCTGGTCGCGACGTATCTAACGCTGCGTCATCAGGAGTGGCTGGCGCTGTATGAGAAGCGGCTGCAAACCGCCAGCACGCCGCGCGAGAAAGTGCTGGCGGTGTTTAAAGCCTATGAGGATCACGCGGAATATGCCTATGAACATGGCTTTCGCGGCTGCGGCCTGTTGAACGCCGCGGCGGAACTGCCTGCCGCCGCGCCGGGTCGTCAGGCGGTGCGGCGTCATAAAGAGGAGGTGGAGGCGATTCTGCTCGGGCATCTCCTTACGCTGCTGGATGGGAACGCGGAGCGGGCTCGCCTGATGGCGCGCCACTTCGCTTTTTTGCTGGAAGGCAGCATTTCGCGCGCCGGACTGGAAGGCAACGGCGGCTGCGTAAGGCAGGCGGAGATGATGGCCGCGCAGATGATGGAGGCGTTGTGATGCTCGCTTCTGAACAGCGTCTGGCGGGCATCGCCGCCGTTTTTATCGCCTCGATTCTTTGGGGAACGACCGGCACGGCCGCTACTTTCGCGCCCGATCTCAGTTCCCTGGCGGTCGGCGCGGTGGCGATGGGCATCGGCGGTCTGTTGCAGGGGCTTATCGCCGTCGCCGCCATTGTGCGCCAGCGACGGCTGATCGCCCGCCAATGGCGCTATCTGCTGACCGGCGCCCTGGCGGTAGCGATTTATCCGCTCGCGTTTTACGCCTCAATGCGTCTGGCGGGCGTTACGGTCGGCACGGTGATCTCTATCGGCTCCGCGCCGCTGCTCTCCGCGCTGATCGAATATCGGCTGGACGGCTTGCGTCTGACAAAACAGTGGGCGAGCGGGGCGCTAATCGGGCTAATCGGCATGGCGCTGCTCTGCCTGGCGAAAAGTGGCGGCCACGGCGAGGCGGATCACGCTATTGTCGGCATGCTGCTGGGGCTGCTGGCGGGCTTTACCTATGCGCTCTACTCCTGGTCCGCACGACGACTGATGCAGCAGAAGATAGCGCCGCGCGCTGCGATGGGCGCGACGTTCGGCGCAGGCGGGATCCTGCTGATGCCGGTGCTGCTGTTTACCGGCGCGCCGCTGCTGACCGCATGGAATAACGCCGCCGTCGGCATCTATATGGCGCTGGTCCCGATGTTTATCGGCTATCTCTGCTACGGCTATGGGCTGGCGCGTATTCCGGCCAGCCTGGCCACTACCATTACGCTGCTGGAGCCGGTGGTAGCCGCGCTGCTGGCGGTGCTGCTGGTCGGCGAAAGGCTGTCGCTGAGCGGATGGACGGGCGTTGCCCTGATTGTCGGCTGTCTGATGGTGATTACGTTACCGGCGAAGCGGCTGCCCTTCGGCAAACGCGCGACGCTTACAAACCGCGCGTCAGCGAAGTGACCGCCTGCAGATCGTCCGTCTGTTCCAGTTCGTGCAGGATGCCGCAGTGTCGCGCCGCGCGCCCGGCGTGGCAGTGGCTTCCCAGCGCGGTTAGCTGCTGCTCCAGCGCGTTCAACTCGCGGATTTTTTCCTGCACATGATGCAGATGCCTGTCAATCAGCGCATTAACCGTGCCGCAGTCGGCGTCAGGTTGGCTGCGGGCTTGCAGTAGCACCCGAATCTCTTCGTGCGTCATATCCAGCGTTCTGCATCGACGTATAAACAGCAGCGTTTCCAGATGATGGCTGTCGTAATGACGATAGTTATTACTGCCGTCGCGCAGCGGAGCCGCTAATAAACCTTCCCGTTCATAGTAGCGCACCGTTTCCACCTTGCAGCCCGCCAGTCGGGCCAGTTCGCCGATCTTCATTCTCCACCTCGCTGACGCTTGACCCTGAAGTAACTACAGGGTTTCTAATAGCAGTATAGGCGAAAGGGAGGAAAAAAGATGAGTCATTGCTGTAATAAACCTAACTGCGACGGCACGTCGGGCAACCAGGACAAGGCGCGCTTTACCGCCTTTGAGCCGGTCGGAGATGCGACAGAGAGCACGCCGCGCGCCGACGCCAGCGCACCGGGAGGAGAGCAAACCCGCATCCGCATTATGCAGATGGACTGCCCGGTAGAAGAGGCGCTGATCCGCAAAAAACTGGGCGCAATGAAGAGCGTCAGCGGGATGGAGTTTAATCTGATGCAGCGCGTGTTGACGGTCTCATACGCGCCGGGCGCATTAGAGTCTGTGCTGAATGCAATTCGCGCGCTGGGTTTCGAACCTGAACCCCTTCATGATGGCGAACAGCCGACGACGGCTGAAACCCAAAGTCCGCGCTGGTGGCCGCTGGCGCTGGCCGGAGCGGCGGCGGCGGCCTCGGAGGCGCTGAGCTGGACAGGCGTGATGGAATGGGCGCAAGCGGCGCTGGCGCTGCTGGCCATCGCGCTGTGTGGCCTGCATACCTTTAAAAAAGGCTGGACCGCGATAATCAACGGCAACCTGAATATTAACGCATTAATGAGCATCGCCGTTACCGGCGCGCTGGTGCTTGGACAGTGGCCGGAAGCGGCGATGGTGATGGCACTGTTTACGCTGGCCGAGCTGCTGGAGGCGAAATCACTGGATCGCGCGCGCAACGCCATCGATTCTCTGATCCGGCTGACGCCGGAAACGGCCAGTATGTGGCAGCTGGATGGCAGCTGGCGCGACACGGAAGTGAAACAGGTAGTTCTGGACAGCCTGGTAAGAGCCAGGCCCGGCGAGCGCATCGGTCTGGATGGTGTGATTGTACGTGGGCGTACCACTGTCGACCAGGCGCCGGTCACCGGCGAGAGCCTGCCGGTGGAGAAGGGCGAGGGCGATACGGTATTTGCCGGTACCATCAACGGCGCGGGCGCGATTGAATATCGCGTAACGGCGGCGGCGAACAACAGCACACTGGCGCGTATTATCCGCGTTGTAGAGCAGGCGCAGGAGGCGAAAGCGCCGGTACAGCGCTTTGTCGATCGCTTCTCACGTATCTATACGCCGGCGGTCTGCGCCATGGCCGTAACGCTGGCGCTGCTGCCGCCGCTGTTTATGGGGGGCAGCTGGCAGGAGTGGATTTATAAAGCGCTGGTGATGCTGGTTATCGCCTGCCCCTGTGCGCTGGTGATCTCAACGCCGGTGACCATCGTCAGCGGCCTGACGGCCGCTGCGCGTCGCGGTATTTTGATCAAGGGCGGCATCTATCTGGAAGAGGGGAGGCGGTTGAAGTGGCTGGCGCTCGATAAAACCGGCACCCTGACCCACGGCAAGCCGCGTCAGACTGATATTCGCGTACTGGCCGCGCTTGACCCGGCGCGCTGTCAGGCGCTGGCGGTCAGCCTGGCCAGCTATTCCGATCATCCTGTGTCGCAGGCGCTGTTAGCTGCCGCGTCAGATAGCGCCAGATTACCCGTTAACAATTTTACCGCGCTGCCGGGGCGCGGCGTGCGCGGCGAGATAGACGGGAAAACCTATAGCTTAGGCAACCTGCGTCTGATTGAGGAGAGCGTTGGCTGCTCCGCCGCGACAAAGGCTACCCTGAACGCGCTGGAACAGCAGGGGAAAACCAGCGTGATGCTCTGTGACGAAGAAAGCGTGCTGGCGCTGTTCGCGGTAGCGGATACGATTAAAGCGAGCAGCCGCGAGGCGATTGCGCAGCTGCATGCGCTGGGCGTTAAAACCGTTATGCTGACCGGCGATAATCGTTGGGCGGCGCAGGCAATTGGCGCCCAGCTCGCCATTGACAACGTGCAGAGTGAACAGTTGCCGGAGGATAAGCTACAGGCAGTGGAAAAACTCACCCTTCAGGGCGTAACCGGCATGGTAGGCGACGGCATTAATGATGCCCCGGCGCTGGCCCGCGCCACTGTCGGCTTCGCCATGGGTGCGATGGGAACGGACACGGCGATTGAAACCGCTGACGTGGCGCTAATGGATGACGATTTGCGTAAAATCCCGCTTTTTATCCGTCTGGCAAGGCGTACTTATGCGGTGTTGATCCAGAATTTGACGCTGGCCATTGGTATTAAAGCGTTGTTTCTGGCGCTGACTTTAGCGGGAATGGGCACGCTGTGGATGGCGGTGTTCGCCGACGTCGGCGCCAGCCTGCTGGTGGTGGCGAACGGGCTGAGGTTGTTGCGTCAGTAGGGGGGGTAAGAAACCCCAGGTACAGAATGGAGCAGACAAAGATCTGCTCTTGTTATTTTGGTAACTGAAGAATTATACAGCCAAAATATCACCACAGTATCTGCAAATGGACAGAACAGCAGATAATCTGCTTTATTAAGCTAATCAGTATACGCAGATATTTCATGTCCCAGCTACGGAATAAATTAATAAAACCTACGCTCTTTTAACCTTTTCCCTGATCGATAACTTTATTGAAAATCGGTACGATTGCTCTACGATACTTCTCCCTGAGTTTTGCCTTAACAGATCGTTGTGCCATCAAGCGATTCCAGATTAATTTCTTATGTAAGTTCAACTCCAGATCCCCCTTTTGAGCATTGATAGTAGAATTTCCTGCTTCTGTAGAAAGCTCAACTGGATGGGGGACAACCGAAAACACTTTAACCATAGATAGCTCTTCAAAAAGCATCCATTTATCGGCAACCATCCATACAGGGTATAATCCAGCCAAAAGTGCCTGCGCTGCTTTTTTGTTCAGAATATAGCTATGTGTTGTAGTAGCATGATGCGTTTTATGCAGAGAATATTTATCTGTTAATTTATGAACGGGTTTTTTTAAATATTTATTAGAACGACTAAGTAAAATCACTGTAGGCACGTCAACTTTTATCGGGATTTTTTTAATGATTTCATTTATATCCGCATTCAAGATGACATCGTCTTCAAGGATTAACGCAACATCTGTACTCTCATCGAGCATTCTCTGGTAAATTTTTTGATGGCTGAGAGCGCAGCCGATTTCACCAGGCAGGAAAGCATAATTTACCTCTTGAGTGATGCTTTTTTTTTGTTGTTCGGACATTTTCCGCCCATCAACAGCATCGATAAATTCATATTTCAGCTTAAGCTTTTTAAGCTGGTTTTCCATTTTTATACGTCTTTCAACCGATTCCTTCAAATTTATAATAAAAGCTTTCATCTGTGCCTCTATACGCCTCTCCTGAATTAAGAAGCTATATGTTTATCAAATATATGCTGCTTGTTTATTTTCACCCATATAGGGGAAGTTTTGGGCATTACCTGCAAGAGCAATATAACCGACGTTGTCACTGCCTGGCTTGTAATCTACCCGTTTAATGCCTGCATGCTAATGCTGATGCGGCAACCAATATATCATTTGCTTAACCGAAGCTAACGCTAATCCAGCACCTTTTCTGCAATGATCCCTTCAGCAGCATGTCAGTAAATTAAAACGCAGACATAAAAAAACCAATCCGAAAGGATTGGTTTTTTAGGGAATTTTGGTCGGCACGAGAGGATTTGAACCTCCGACCCCTGACACCCCATGACAGTGCGCTACCAGGCTGCGCTACGTGCCGATATGTGGCCGTTATACTACCCGGAATCTTGCTAAAAGCAAGACGCTTTGCGTCTAACTGCTTTAATAATAATCAGTTAGTAGGGCTGACAGCGAAGCTTGCTATCCAGACGGTTGAAGCGACGGAGCGACAGCGATAATCCGCTCCGCTTGATGAGATAAAGAACGCCGCATCTGTTTTTACTGGAAGGGCTTTCCTGCAACCCCATGTCCAGCGAATTCATTTTCCGGCGCCGCCCGTGAAGCGGCGTGCAAAGTGAGTAACGTTGCCTCTATATAAAACAGACCCGCCTGGGCCGCAGGCGGGTCTGTAGGGCGAGCGTCGATGGGCGATACGCCATCAGTTAGCAATAAAACGTTTCTCTTCCGTCAGCACCTGCAACAGCAGCGCCAGCTGGGGCTTATGATCCTTTAGCAGCTGGCCTTCGCGGTTATAGGCCTTATAGCTGCCGTTCGCATCCAGCACCAGCGTAAGCTGCGGCGTGGTAATCACCAGCCGGTTGTTATCGGCGCTGGCGATCCAGTTATGACGACGCTGGGCGGTGAAAAGATCTTCGCCCTGCGAATATTCCGCTGGCGGCGTGCTGACGTGCAGCAAACGCTGCATCAGCGTGGTCATCACATCCTGATGGTCGGTCAGCTTGCTGATGGTTTGTGCTGGCGTATTCGGCCAGTGGATCAGCAACGGCACCTGCAACCCGGCGCGGCGGCCGTCATTATCTTTTCCGTTCAGCGCCACCGCCTGCTGGGCGGTAATCACCACCACGGTGTTCTCCAGCAGCCCTTTCTGTTCCAGCGTGTTCAGCACCTGGCCTATTTCGCCGTCGACCTCTTTGGCGTTGCGGCTGTAGCGCTGTGTCCGCTCTTTGCCGCGTTCGGGCAGATCGCGCAGTCCGCTATAGGAGACCCACGAGAACCACGGCGCATGACCTGACGGCAGCGAGCCAAGCCAACGCTGCCACTGCGCGGTGGTCTGACTGTTTGGCTGATCGCCAATCACCGGCAGCGAAAAGTCGGCCAGCAGCGCCTGGCGATAAAGCGGCGAACGGAAGCTGTCGGAGGCGAACAGACCGAACTGATAACCCTGCTGACTCAGCGAGGTGATCAGCGCGGAAGGGATGCGCGACGCCAGTACGCCGTCCATATAGCTCGGCGAGATGCCGTAAAACAGGCCGAACAGCCCGCTGTCGGGCGTATTGCCTGCGGTAAAGTGCTGGCTGAAGCGCACGTTGCTTTCGCCGAAGCGCGTCAGATTCGGCAGCGCTTTGGTCATGGTCGGCTCGTTCAGGCCATCCACGGTAATCACCAGCAGATTATGGCCCGCGCCGCCGTCGCGGAACGTGATATCGCTTAGCGGGTAGGCGACCGAGACCGCCTCTGGGTTGCCCTGCTGCACCAGACGACGCTGATACTCCTGCGCATCCAGCAGCCCGTGCTTCTCCAGAAACCGGCGCGCGGTCATCGGATAGGAGAGCGGCAGATTGGCGCGCTGCATCGTGATCGGTCGATAGAAATTGGCGTCCGCCCAGATATAGAGCAGATGGCTGGCGAAAAAGGCGCTAATAAACAGCGCGGCCAGCGGCTTGCCAAAGCTGCGTCGGTTCAGGCTGCGCAGTTTCTGCCAGCTCCAGGTGGCAAACAGCATTTGCACCAGGAAAATCGCCGGTACGCTGATAAACATCAGCTGCCAGTCGCGCGCCATTTCGCTTTGGTCGGGGTTGACCACCAGTTCCCACACCACGGGATTCAAATGCAGGTGGAAACGGTTGAACACCGCGCTGTCGACCAGCAGCAGCGTCAGCCCGGCGGTGGCGACAATGGCGGATAAAAAGCGCAGCAGACGCTGCGACATCACCACAAAGGTGAGGGGGAAGATCAGTAACAGATAGGCCGCAAAGACGATAAAGCTGAAGTGGCCGATCCAGCTGGTGAAGGCGTAGATACGCCCCGCCAGCGAACCGGGCCAGTCGGCCACCAACAGATAACGACTGCCCAGCAGGGCGGCAAAAATGATGTTAAACAACGCGAACCAGTGCCCCCAGCTAATCATCTGGGAGACTTTTTCACGGTAGCGTTGCCGATTGGTAACCATATTTGCGGTCAGATCATCACATTAATGGGCTTTATCTTCGCGTACTGAGGCCTGAAGCGCATCCGCGAAGGAACGGGCCAGCGCACGACGCTGAGCGGGCGCCACGCTGGTATTGATTAAATTGGTGACCATATTTCCCAGCACCATCAGGGAAAGATCGGTTGGCGCCTGGTTTTCTTCCAGCACCTGCACCAGCTGCGCGAGGATCTGCTCCACGCGTTCGTCACTGTAACGGGATGATTGTGGCATAACCTTAACTAATACGTATTGAAAAGGCGGTATCTTACCGTAAGCACGCCTTTTTTTCTGCACTTTTATCGTCAGCGCGGCGTTAAACTTCGGCAGGGAACGGCATTCGCGCATCCGCCGGTTGATCGCAACGGCGCGCGGTGTTTGAATACGCGCCTGAAGCTTAAAGGAGAGTCTACCATGAGTCTGGATATCGACCAGATCGCCCTGCATCAGTTGATCAAACGCGATGAGCAAACGCTGGAGCTGGTGCTGCGCGACAGCCTGCTGCCGACCACCCAGGCCGTGTCGGAACTGGTGGAGGAATTGCACCGGGTCTACAGCGCGAAAAGCAAAGCGTTCGGCCTGTTTAACGCCGAAAGCGAGCTGGCGCAAACGCTACGCGAATGCCGCGCCGGTGAGCAGGATTTCCTGGCGTTCAGCCGCGCCGCCACCGGCCGTCTGCGTGAGGAACTGGCGAAATACCCCTTTGCCGAAGGCGGCATCGTGCTGTTCTGCCACTATCGCTACCTGGCGGTGGAATATTTACTGATCGCAGTGCTGAGCAGCCAAAGCAGCATGCGCGTCAATGAGCAGCTCGATATCAGCAGCGTGCACTATCTGGACATCAACCATGCCGATATCGTGGCGCGCATCGATTTGACCGAGTGGGAAACCAACCCGGAATCGACGCGCTATCTGACCTTCCTGCGCGGCCGCGTAGGGCGCAAGGTCGCCGATTTCTTTATGGATTTCCTCGGCGCCAGCGTCGGGCTGGACACCAAGGCGCAGAACCGCGGGCTGTTGCAGGCGGTGGACGATTACTGCGCCGAGTCCGATCTGGATAAGGCGGAGCGGCAAAACTACCGTCAGCAGGTCTACAGCTACTGCAATGAACAATTGCAGGCGGGCGAAGAGATCGCCATCGACGATCTGGCGCGCGAGCTGCCGCCGCTGGGCGAGAAGAATTTCCGCGAGTTCACTCAGGAGCAGGGCTATGAGCTGGAGGAGAGTTTCCCGGCGGACCGCAGCACCCTGCGCCAGCTGACCAAATTCGCCGGCAGCGGCGGCGGCCTGACTATCAACTTCGACGCCATGCTGCTGGGCGAGCGCATTTTCTGGGATCCGGTAACCGATACCCTGACGATCAAAGGCACGCCGCCGAATTTGCGCGATCAGCTTCAGCGTCGCACCAGCGGCAAATAAACGCCGCGCGTCGAAGCCCGGCGCGCAGGCATAAAAAAACGCCGCGATTGCGGCGTTTTTTCATCGTTGTTGCGATTAAACGCGAACGAAGTCGATGTGATGCAGTTTCGGCTTGAACGGATGACGCTGTACCGCCTGCACTTTCACCTGAGTTTCTTTGCCATCGATGTCCAGAACCAGAACTTCATCATAGAAGCCAGGCTTCGCCTGCATGTTCATCACGTTGTCGTGGTCCAGTTCGATGGAAACAGCTGCTTCCTTGCCACCGTAAACGATAGCCGGGAATTTGTTAGCTGCGCGCAGGCGGCGGCTCGCACCCTTACCCTGCTCTTTACGTTCAGTTGCTTTGATAGTTAACATGGTAACTCTCTTTAAATAGATGATACTGCTACAGGCGACCCAGCAGCAGTCAGGATTGTTCAGCTCTTGTCAGACAAAAGCGCGCGGCATTATAGCCATCTTTACCTGTCGACGCAAACGCCCGCTCAACGCAGCTCGTTGGCGCGGCGATAGCGTCCCTGATAGTCGAACACCTTTTCGCGCACCTGCCAGAACTGGCCGCGGGCGCGCGCCACTACAAAATCGGGATGACGCAGCAGCGGCTGCAACGCCACCACGTCGTTGGCGGTCTGCCAGCCGAGCGGAACGCCGGGCGCGCGCTGATGCGGCCGCATAAACAGCTGTTCAAACGCGGTGCGCTGCGCCGGCGTCTGTAGACGAAAGCGCTCGCTGACGCTGGTGCCGTCCTCATCGTAATAGGTCGCCTTCAGCCACTCGCCTTTGTCGTCGCGGCCCGCCTCCAGCGTCATGCCGCCGCAGCGCAGCACCAGCGCGTCCTTTAGCTTCAGCGCCGCCTTCAGCATATCATCAGGATCGACCAGCACCGCGTCGCACTCATGGCAGCGGCGCGCGGCGATATCGTTTTCAGCGTTGCAGTGCGGGCAGCTTTTAAAGCGGAAGCGATAGTCGCACTGCTCGCGGTTGCCGTCGTCATCCTCCAGCACGCCCTGACAGCGGCGGCCAAAGTGTTCGATAATCATGCCGTCGGCGGTGGTTTTGCCCCAGAAAGTGTTGGCGAAGCCGCAGGCCGGACAGAAAACCTGCACCGGTTCGTTGTCGCTCTTGCCTTTCGGCGCGCCCACCTCCGGCGTAAACAGATCGTGCGGGTTGCCGGCGTAGTCGAGGATCAGACAGTCGGTTTTGCCCTCGCTGAGACGCAGCCCGCGGCCGACAATCTGTTGATAAAGGCTGACCGACTCGGTAGGGCGCAGAATGGCGATCAGATCGACATGCGGTGCGTCGAAGCCGGTGGTCAGTACCGCCACGTTAACCAGATATTTGATCTGCTGCCGCTTAAAAGCGTCGATCAGCGCATCGCGCTCCGGGCCGGGTGTCTCAGCGCTGACCAGCGCCTTACCGTCCGGCAGCAGCGCCAGCACCTCTTTGGCGTGCTCTACGGTAGCGGCGAAAATCATTACCCCTTTGCGATCGGCGGCGAACTCGACGATCTGGCTGATAATGTGCGGCGTGATACGCTGCTGCTGCTTCAGCTCGCGGTTGAGGTCGGCTTCGGAAAACAGGCCGTTCGCCTGCGCGTTCAGGCGGCTGAAATCATACTGCACCACCGGCATATCAAGACGTTCCGGCGGCACCAGAAAGCCATGCTTGATCATATAGCGCAGCGGCAGCTCATAGATGCAGTCGTGAAACAGCGCGCGCTCGTCGCCGCGCACCATGCCGTGATAGTGGAAACGATAGATCCAGCCTTTGCCGAGACGGTAGGGCGTCGCGGTCAGGCCCAGCAGCCGCAGCTGAGGATTATGCAGGCGCAGATGCGTCAGTATCTGCTGATACTGGCTGTTCTCATCATCGCCGATGCGGTGGCACTCATCGACGATCAGCAGCGAAAAGGCGCTGTCAAACTGCGCCAGGTTGCGCGCCACCGACTGCACGCTGCCGAACACCACCTTGCTCTGGCTCTCTTTACGCGCCAGGCCGGCGGCGAAAATATCCGCCTCCAGCCCCAGCGCGCAATATTTGCCGTGGTTTTGCGCCACCAGCTCTTTAACGTGAGCCAGCACCAGCACGCGGCCTCGCGCCACGCGCGCCAGCTCGGCGATAACCAGGCTTTTACCGGCGCCGGTAGGCAGCACGATAACCGCAGGCTGTTGGGAACGGCGGAAGTGGTTGAGCGTGGCGGCAACCGCTTCCTGTTGATAAGGACGCAGGGTAAACGACATGGAGATAACGCATTCTGGAAACCGAACGCTATTATGCCATGAAAGCGGGTGAAACGGCATTTCACTCTGTCCGCTGTCGGCAACTCCCGGTATACTGGGCGCTTCTCTGCGCGCCAGGCGCGCATCTCTCCAGGTAAGACAACAGGCCTCACGAACGCAATGCGACTTGATAAATTTATCTCTCAACAACTGGAAGTCAGCCGGGCTATCGCCACGCGGGAACTGCGGGCGAAACGCGTAACGGTAGACGGCGAAATCGTGCGCGACGGTGCTTTTAAAGTGCAGCCGGAACACCAGGTCGAATACGATGGCAATTTGCTGCAGCTCCAGGTCGGGCCGCGATATTTTATGCTGAACAAGCCGCAGGGCTATGTCTGTTCCACCGACGATCCCGATCATCCGACCATTCTTTATTTTATTGAAGAGCCGACCGCGTGGAAGCTGCACGCCGCCGGTCGACTCGATATCGACACCACCGGACTGGTGCTGTTGACCGACGATGGCCAGTGGTCGCACCGCATCACTTCGCCGCGCCACCACTGCGATAAAACCTATCTGGTGACGCTGGAAGCGCCGCTGCGCGACGACACCGCACAGATTTTCGCCGAAGGGATACAGCTGCACGGCGAAAAAACGTTGACCAAACCGGCGGTGCTGGAAGCGTTAAGCGAGACTGAAGTGCGCCTGACCATCAGCGAAGGGCGTTATCACCAGGTGAAGCGCATGTTCGCCGCGGTGGGCAACCATGTGGTTGCGCTGCATCGCGAGCGTATCGGCGGCATTACGCTGGATGAGACGCTGGAGCCGGGCGAGTACCGTCCTCTGACCGAAGAAGAAATCGCCAGCATCGGCGCGCCGCGTTAATTGATCTGCCTGTGCGGGCCAAATGGAGAGTGTTGAGTGTGAAGAAGGATAAAAATTCATCCACGGGGCTGGTGATTATTCTCGGCCTGCTGGCGATGCTGATGCCGTTATCGATCGATATGTATCTGCCTGCGATGCCGCAGATCGCTAAAGAGTATGGCGTCAGCGCCGGCAGCGTGCAGATGACGCTCAGCGCCTATATTCTCGGTTTTGCCCTTGGCCAGCTGTTTTACGGCCCGCTGGCGGACAGCTTTGGCCGCAAGCCGGTGATCACCGTCGGCACGCTGATTTTTGCGCTGGCGGCGGCAGCCTGCGCTATGTCACAGAGCGTCGAGCAGCTGATCAATATGCGTTTCCTTCACGGCCTCTCCGCCGCGGCCGCCAGCGTGGTAATCAATGCGCTGATGCGCGACTCTTTTTCAAAAGAGGAGTTCTCGCGCATGATGTCGTTCGTCATGCTGGTCACCACTATCGCGCCGCTGCTGGCGCCGATTATCGGCGGCTGGCTGCTGGTGCTCTGGAGCTGGCACGCCATTTTCTGGACGCTATCGCTGGCGGCGCTGGCGGTCACCCTGATGGTCGCCACGCAGATCAAAGAAACCCTGCCGAAAGCGCAGCGGCAGCGTTTTCATCTGCGCACCACGCTGAAAAACTTCCTGTCCCTGTTCCGCCATAAGCGCGCCTTCAGCTATATGCTGGCCAGCGGCTTCTCATTCGCCGGACTGTTCTCTTTCCTCAATGCCGGGCCGTTTGTCTATATCGAAGTCAATCACGTTTCGCCGCAGCATTTCGGCTACTACTTTGCGCTGAACGTGGTGTTCCTGTTTATTATGACGCTGATTAACAGCCGCTCGGTGCGGCGCTTCGGGCCGCTGGCGATGTTCCGCTTCGGGCTGGTGATTCAGTTTGCGATGGGCATCTGGCTGCTGATCGTCAGTGCTTTCGGGCTGGGCTTTTTGCCGCTGGTGTTCGGCGTGGCGATGTTTATCGGCTGCGTGGCGATGGTCTCTTCCAATGCCATGGCGGTGATTCTGGATGAGTTTCCACATATCGCCGGCACCGCTTCATCGCTGGCGGGCACGCTGCGTTTCGGCGTCGGCGCGCTGGTGGGGGCGCTGCTCTCAATGGCGAACTTCACCAGCGCCTGGCCGATGGTGTGGTCCATCGCGCTGTGCGCTACCTGTTCGCTGCTGCTCTATTTTTACGCCAGCCGGACGCGCAAATCCTCAGCTGCCGCCTGATGGCTGTTCCCCCTGGCGCAACGGCCAATTGTTGATTATATGTGAAAGTAATCGCGTGTAAAAGTTACGGAAATGAAGCAAAAATGGTTGTGCGCCTTTCCTGAACGCGATACATATAGCAGCAAAATGAGAGATAACTCTCAAAATGCCGTAACGATAAATGCTCAACGTCTTCTGCGTCGCCCGGTAAAAAACCGGCCGCGCAGTAAGCACGGCGGGCATCAGATGCTCTGGGGATTGCATTTGAACACTCTACAGCTGTCGGTGGTACACCGTTTACCAGAAAGCTATCGCTGGGTTGCCGGTCTGACGGGCGGCGTAGTGGAGCCGCACGCGCTGAATACGCTGGCGGCGGAAGATGATTTGATCGGCCTGCGTTTGCTCAGCCATGACGGCGCGTCAGCCTGGGACATTATGCAGAAAATGCGCGCCATGCTGGCTGACATTCAGGTCGACTGCGCCGTGATAGAATGGCAGGGCGAACCCTGCCTGTTTGTGCAGCGCAGCGATGAGAGCGCTGCCACCGTGCGCCTGAAAAATCAGGGCGTGGCGATTGCGGAAACCTTTACCGCCCACGTTCGTTAAGAACGCGCGTATCGCCGTAAAACGCCGCGCCGGCCGCCGCGCGGCTATCACTTCTTTGCTCGTTGCGCCTCTGCGCCGTACGCAAGCCGGGCGTCTCGCGATGGCGAAACCTTCACCTGCGACGGATAGCGCGTCTTCCCGTCGCGCTCAGCTCAGGCTGTGCGTCAGCAGCAGGCGCGTATACGCCTGCTGCGGCGCGGCGAATACCGCCTCGCAATCTCCCTGTTCCACCACTTCGCCCTGACGCAGCACGATCACCTGGTGGCAGAGCGAGCGCACCACCTGCAAATCGTGGCTAATAAAAATCCAGGCGATACGATGTTCCCGCTGTAATTTTTTCAGCAGCGCCAGGATCTGCTTCTGCACGGATCGATCGAGCGATGAGGTCGGTTCATCCAGAATGACCAGCTCCGGCTGCAGGATCAGGGCGCGGGCAATAGCGATACGCTGCCGCTGTCCGCCGGAAAACTCCGCCGGATAGCGATGGCGCGTCTCAGGATCGAGCCCCACTTCGCGCATCGCGTTAATTACCTGTTCCTCGCGCTGCTGCGGCGTCAGCGTCGGGCGATGCACGCGCAGCCCTTCTTCAATAATCTGCACCACGTTAAGACGTGGATTCAGCGACGAGTTAGGGTCCTGAAAGACCACCTGCAGCCGCGGCCGCCAGGGCAGCATCTGTCGGCGGCTGAGGTTTTGCAGCGGCTGACCGGCGAACAGAATCTCCCCCTGCGAGGCGATAAGCCGTAGCAGCGCCAGCCCGGTGGTGCTTTTGCCGGAGCCTGATTCGCCGACCAGCCCCAGGCTTTCGCCGGGGCGCAGGCTGAAGCTGAGATTTTTCAACGCGTGATGCTGATGCGTCACCCGGCGCAGCAGCCCGCGCCTGACGGCAAAGGCGACCTGTAGTCCGTTTACCTGTAGCAGCGCAGGCTGGCTGAGATCGACTGGATCGGGGCGTCCCTCCGGTTCCGCGTCGATCAGCTGGCGCGTATAGGAATGCTGCGGCGCGCTAAACAGGGTGTCGCAGCGGTTATGCTCGACGATTTTGCCGTTCTGCATCACGCTGACGCTGTCAGCCAGCTGGCGGACGATAGTAAAGTTATGGGTAATAAACAGCAGGCCCATATTCAGTTCCTGCTTCAGCTCCTTGAGCAGCGTCAGGATCTGCGCCTGTACCGTCACGTCCAGCGCCGTCGTCGGCTCATCGGCAATCAGCAGTTCCGGCTGGGTCAGCAGCGCCATGGCGATCATCACGCGCTGACGCTCGCCGCCGGAAAGCTGATGCGGATAGTCGGCAAGGCGGCCGCGGGCGTTACGGATGCCGACCCGATCGAGACAGCTCAGCATTTCGGCGCGCGCCGCCTCGCGCCGCATGCCGCGATGCAGCGACAGCACCTCGTACAGCTGTTTCTCCAGCGTGTGCAGCGGATTCAGCGAGACCATCGGCTCCTGGAAAATCATCGCGATGCGGTTGCCGCGCAGACGTTGCAGGGCGCGCTCATCGGCGCGCAGCAGATCCTGTCCGGCGAACAGGATTTCGCCCTGCGGCCAGGTGACCGGCGGCGAAGGCAGCAGGCGCATCACGGAAAGGGCGGTCACGCTTTTGCCCGATCCCGATTCGCCCACCAGCGCCAGGGTTTCGCCCGCCTCGACGGAGAGTGAAATATCGTCGACCACGCGGCGTTCGGTTGCGCCGTGACGAAAGGCGATGCTGAGATGATTGATGCTGAGCAGGGGAGAGGTCATAGAGTTATACCTTCGCGGGATCGAACGCGTCGCGCACCGCTTCGCCGATAAAAATCAGCAGCGACAGTAAAATGGCCAGGGTGAAAAATCCCGCCAGGCCGAGCCATGGCGCCTGCAGATTGTTTTTCCCCTGCAGCAGCAGCTCCCCGAGCGACGGCGAGCCGAGCGGCAGGCCGAAGCCGAGGAAATCGAGCGAGGTCAGCGTGGTGATCGAACCGCAGAGAATAAAGGGCAGCCAGGTGAGCGTCGCCACCATCGCATTCGGCAGCATATGGCGCAGCATAATGCGGCTGTCGCTGACGCCGAGCGCCATGGCCGCGCGGATATAGTCAAAGTTGCGCGTGCGCAGGAACTCGGCGCGCACGACGCCCACCAGACTCATCCAGCCAAACGCCACGGTGATCGCCAGCAGCCACCAGAAACCCGGCTGTATCACGCTGGAGAGCAGAATAATCAGAAACAGCGTCGGCATGCCCGACCAGATCTCAATAAAGCGCTGGCCGAACAGATCCACCTTACCGCCAAAGTAGCCCTGCACCGCACCGACGGTTACGCCGATTACGCTGGAGAGCAGCGTCAGCATCAGGCCGAACAGCAGTGAGATGCGCGTGCCGTACAGAATGCGCGCCAGCACGTCGCCGCCGTTGGCGTCGGTGCCGAGCCAGTTCTGCGCCGAAGGCGGCGAAGGGAAGGGCACTTTTGTAGCAAAGTTAATGGTGTTGTCGCCGAAGCGGATCGGCGCCCACAGCGCCCAGCCATCCTGCGCCAGCCGCTGTTGCAGCCAGGGGTCCTGATAGTCGGCGGAGGTGGCGAACGGGCCGCCGAAGTCGCTTTCGGTATAGTCGAACAGCAGTGGGGCGTACCAGCGATGTTGATAATGCACCAGCAGCGGCTTATCGTTCGCCAGCAGTTCGGCGCACAGGCTCAGCACGAAAATCAGCGCGAACAGCCACAGCGACCAGTAGCCGCGACGGTTCTGCCGGAAGCGCTGCCAGCGCGCCTGGTTGACCGGATTTAAACGGCTCATCAGCGTCCCTCGAAATCGATGCGGGGATCGACCAGCGTATAGGTGATATCGCTCAGGATATTCAACAGCAGGCCGATCAGCGTAAAGATATACAGCGTGCCGAACATCACCGGGTAGTCGCGCTGGATGGTGGCTTCATAGCCGAGCAGCCCCAGGCCGTTCAGCGAAAACATCACCTCAATCAGCAGCGAGCCGGTGAAAAACATGCTGATAAAGGTGGCCGGAAAGCCGGCGATCACTAACAGCATGGCGTTGCGGAAGACGTGGCGGTAAAGCACCTTTTTCTCATCGAGCCCTTTGGCGCGCGCGGTCACCACGTACTGCTTGCGGATCTCGTCGAGAAACGAATTTTTCGTCAGCATGGTCAGGGTAGCGAAGCCGCCGATCACCGTCGCCAGCACCGGCAGCGTAATATGCCAAAAATAGTCGCCGATTTTCGCATACCACGGTAGCTGGTCGAACTGCGGCGACGTCAGGCCGCGCAGCGGGAACCAGTCGAAATAGCTGCCGCCGGAAAACAGGACGATCAGCATAATGGCGAACAGAAAGGCAGGGATTGCGTAGCCGATGATAATCAGCGTGCTGCTCCAGATATCGAAGGCGCTGCCGTTACGCACCGCCTTTTTAATGCCCAGCGGGATCGACACCAGATAGATAATCAGCGTACTCCACAACCCCAGCGAGACGGAAACCGGCAGACTGTCTTTGATCATCTGCACCACCGAAGCGCTGCGGAACAGGCTGTCGCCGAAATCGAAGCGCACGTAGTTCCACAGCAGCGTGAAATAGCGTTCATGCAATGGCTTATCGAAGCCGTAGCGTTTGGTTATCTCCGCTACCACTTCGGGGTCCAGCCCGCGTGAGCCGCGATACTGATTATCGCCCGGCGAACTGTTCAACATCGCGCGGCTGCTGGCGTTTTCTCCGCCTCCGGGCAGGCCGCTGGTCTGCCCAAACTGCGCGTTGGCCAGCGCCTGCTCGACCGGGCCGCCAGGCGCGATTTGCACGATAAAAAAGTTCAGCGTAATGATCGCCCACAGCGTCGGCACAATCAGCAGCAGACGACGGATTAGATAAGCGCCCAATCCCACTCCTTAACGCCGTTGGGCCGGCAATTTTGCGGCTTTATTAACATCGTACCACCAGTTATCCAGCCCTACGGAATAGGCAGGCGTGACCGCAGGTTGCGAAAATTTATTCCACCAGGCGTAGCGATCTTCCGCGCTATACCACATCGGAATCATATAGTTGTTCCATAACAGCACCCGATCCAGCGCGCGTCCTAACGGCAGCAGCGCCTTTTTATTGCCCTGGTGCGCCAGAATGCGATCGATCAACGCATCCAGTACCGGATTTTTCACCCGCGCCTGGTTCCAGGTAGAGTCGATAAACTGCGACTGCCACATCTGGCTTAGTCCGCTGTTTGGCCAGGGCATGGCATAATAGACCGTCGAGGTCATATCATAATCGCCCCGGCGCAGGCGTCGCAAATATTGCGAACTGTCGACCTGGCGAATCTCCATGATAATGCCCAGCCGCTTCAGGCTGTGCTGAAACGGCAGCGTCCAGCTGATGTTGCCGCCGCTTTTCACCAGCAGTTCAAACCGAAACGGCTGGCCTGCGGTGTTGACCAGCTGACGGTTTTTCAGCCGCCAGCCTGCCTCTTCCAGCAGCTTCATCGCGCGTAGCAGGTTGGCGCGGTCGTAGCCGCTGCCGTCGCTGACCGGCGATTGAAAGCGCTGGCTGAATACCTCGTCGGGGATTTTGCCTTTATAAGGCGCCAGGATTTCCAGTTCGGCGGCGTCAGGGTAGCCGTGCGCCGCATACTCGGTGTTCTGGAAATAGCTGCTGGTGCGCTGGTATGCGTGATAAAACAGCGCTTTATTCATCCATTCGAAATCAAACGCCAGCGTCAGCGCCTGACGGACGCGGCGGTCCTGAAACAGCGGTTTTTCATTGTTAAACGCCAGCCAGGCGGCGTCGGTGGTCACCTGATTCGGACGCGGCGCTTTCACGATCTGCTGCTTATCGAAGCTGTCGCCGCGATACTGCGTCGCCCAGTTTTTTGCCGAGCCTTCAGCGCGAAAATCGTAAGCGCCCGCTTTAAACGCCTCGAAAGCGACATTGTCGTCCAGGTAGTAGTCATAGCGGATAGTGTCAAAATTGAAGCGTCCTTTATTAACCGGTAAATCGGCCGCCCAGTAGTCCTTTACGCGCGAATAGACAATATATTGCCCGACCTTATAAGAGGTAATGCGGTAAGGGCCGCTGGAGAGCGGCGGATAGCCCAGCGGCTCGTTGAATTTATGCTGGCGCCAGAACGCTTCCGACAGCACCGGCAAAGTAAACAGACCCAGCATCATGCTGCGATCCGCTTTTGGCAGTTCGATGCGCACCGTCAGCCGGGAGAGCGCTTTGACCGTTGTGCCTTTATAGAACACGCGGAACGAAGGCACCCCTTCGGTCATAAATTTTTCAAAGGTAAAGGCGACATCCTGCGCCGTGATCGGCGTGCTGTTTTGAAAACGCGCGCGCGGATTAAGCGTGATTTCCGCCCATTTGAAATCGGCGGGATAGCGGGCATATTCCGCAATCAGCGGATAGTAGCTGCCGATCTCATCTTCGGATGCGGTAAACAGCGAGTCGTACAGCGCATCGGTGCGTATGCCGGGATAACCGCGCGAGGCGTAGCGGTTGAAGTTATCATAATTACCGATCACCGCCAGGGTAATCTTGCCGCCTTTCGGCGCCGCCGGGTTAACGTAGTCAAAATGAGTGAAGTTGACATCATATTTAGGCTTCCCCAGCTCGGCGAAGGCATAACTTTCACGAATGATATCTGCCTGCGCGTTCAGCGCCGTGCTGCAAAACAGGATCAGTATCAACAGACGAAGTAACATCAGGTCAGTAAACTCCCGCATTAATAGGCGACGCCCATCGGCGTGCTGGTCAGTCATTTTCGGGCTGCGCCATCAGTAAGTGCGCCTGGCGCTTTTGCAGCCAGGCGATCAGTTCATCGGGCGGCAGCGGGCGGCTGAAAAGATAGCCCTGCATATGCGTGACGCCGCGCTTCAGCAGCCAGGCGGCCTGTTCTTCGGTCTCCACCCCTTCGGCCACCGTTTTCAGATTCAACTTGCGCGCCAGGTTCAGCACCACGTCCAGCACTGGCGAGGTCACGGTTTCCATACCGATGCTTTGGATAAAGCCGCGATCGATCTTTAAATAATCAAAGCAGAATTTTTCCAGATAGATAAGCGCGCTGTGGCCGGTGCCGAAATCGTCAATCGCAATGGCGATCTGCTGCGCGCGCAGCCAGTCAAACATCTCCGCCGCGTTTTTTTCAGAGACCATGGTGCGCTCGGTGATCTCAAACACGTAGTCGAAATGGGCGGTCGGCATCGTTGCTATCCACGCATCCACATCCTGCCTGAAGCTGTCGGCGGCCAGATGGCCAGGCGCGATATTCAGACCCAGCGTAACGCCCGACGGCAGATGAGGGCAGAGCAGACGCGCGTCGCGCGCCACCAGCGTAAACAGATGGCGCGTCAGCGGCACAATCATATTCTGGCTTTCGGCGTAGCTGATAAACGCGTCCGGCGGAATGGGCCCGGTGAGGGGATGCGTCCAGCGCAGCAGCGCCTCCAGCCCGTAAACGCGGCCGGATACGGCTTCGATCAAAGGTTGATAAACCACATGAAATTCATTGCGCTTGATGGCCGCCAGGATTTCTTTTCCGGGACGCAGGCGCAGGGAAAAAATCAGCCAGCAGCCGGAAGCCACCGCCACCGCCAGCAACAGCCCCGCCAGCAGGGCCATGGCCATATCCATCATCGGCAAATTGCTGCCGTACAGGTAGAAAGTTAAGGGATAACCTGGCAGGGTGAACTGGCGCAGCGGCGCGGTTGGCAGCGCCGCGCGCGGGATAAGGTGATTATTCCAGGTCAACAGCGCCAGGTTGCCTGCCGCTATCGCCAGACCGTCAATACCATGCTGACGCGCCGCCAGCATCAGCAGAGGGGTCATATTCAAATCGAGCGTGGTCAGCACCCCTTGATGACTATGCGTTGGGTGCGCCAGCCACAGCAGAAGGGCGGGCCTGTGCGGAATTTTAGGCGTGCCGGCGACCAGCCTGACGTCGCGGCTGCGGGAAAGCATCAGCGATGGGGAAAATGTGTGCGCCGGCAGTAAAAAGGCGCCGGTGGCCGATGAACACCATACATTGCCCGCACGCACCAGCAGAATCGAGCGAACGCCGGCGGTAAAGGCGGCGCGTGACGAGAGTTCGCCGCTGGCCTGCTGGCAATTGCCATCAGTATAGGGCAGCAGCGGCAGCAGGCTTTTTTCGAGATTATCGAATAATGCATAAATATAGGCTTTGCCGGCATTAGCCAGCCTGTCATGCTGCTGCGCACGCTTATGATGAATAATAAATAGCGCAACGGCACTAAATATCATGAAAAAAACGAAGCCTGTAATGGCGCTGAGTCCGGCTATCCTGCGCGGGTGAACTGCATGGCGCTTTATAACTCTGGATAACGGCATTGGGCATCGTCTCTCGCTTTGGCCTGTTCTTATGGTGAGATTTAGTACAGCCGGGCTCTGATAATAAACGTGGAGAATATAACGAGTGGGGACCTGATGTCTTGTTATTCCTGATGACGTGTCAGGCAAAACATTTTTCGAATGTGGAAATAACGGGCGAAAAAAACGCTGCCGTGGCAGCGTTTTTAATTGCTCATTAATATTAAATGACTTCAGGGATAAATTAACTTTGCGTTCGGCTCAATACGCGCCGTGCTTCCCGATAACGGTTTTTCCAGTAGGCGTCATTCAGGCTGGAAATCATGACGCCGCTGCTGGTTGATGCATGGACAAAATTATCGTTGCCCAGATAAATACCTACGTGACGACCGGTAGAGCCGGCGCGAAACAGGACCAAATCGCCGGGACGCAGCTTGCTGCGTGAAACCTGACGTCCGGTATCTTTTTGTTCCCATGTGGATCGCGGCAGATCGAGACCAAACTGCTCACGAAAAGTTACCTGAACAAAGGCGGAGCAATCGATGCCGCGTTTGGTGGTGCCGCCAAGACGATAACGCACGCCTTTCCAGTCGGCATATTGTTCCAGAATGCGCGATTTAATATCGACATTCTGCACCATTTGTTCAAATTCATCCTGAGACGCTTGAAGTAAAAAACCATTGTGGTTATTAACTGCATGGGTCTCAGTTTGCGCATTCTGTCCGTGATGACCACTACATGCTGAGAGTAACGTCGCCAGCGCGACAGCAGGGATTGCCCGCAAGATATATCTCAGAAACGGTTGAGATTTGACCATTATGTTTATTATCCCTTGAAGTCCTTACGACCTGAGGTCGCTGATTAATGAGCAAAACGGCATGAGATTAATTAGTGCAAAGACATAAGACAATTTCTGAATCTTTAAAATGTGTAAATGCGCACATTTTTCTTTTTCAGCGACGCCTTTTTAGGGCTCCTTATGCCTGGCTGTGGCTGAGGTTACCCGATCGGATGCCGCATGGCGAGTGCTTTTACGCACTTTTTTATAGGTTTTTATGATGTGAAATCAATATATAACCATTTGGTTACTTTATAGACAAATGTGTGCAAATAATGGGGAGAGTAAAGGGGCTTTAACCGGCCAATTTAGCGGATTGAGGATGTTTTAGGAAAGTAGGGGCTGGACAAAAGCCTTTTCGTCATAATATGCGTTTAATATTGCCGAAATAGCGTCTTTGCGAATTTATCATTAGCACGCTTATTATCAACTGGTAAAAAAGGCCCGTCGGTTCATCGCCGACGGGCCTTTTTCAGGCGACGCTGCCGGGTTTGTATCTGCCTGGCAACGTACGATAGAGCCAGTTGACCAGCCAGTCGCTGGCGGGCGTGATTAGCCACCAGCTGAGTCCCACCAGCACAACCGACAGCGATCCCACCGCCACATCGGTAAACCAGTGCGCCCCGGCCATAATGCGCGGCAGGGAAAACAGCACCGCAATCACCAGCGCGGTAGCAAATGCCTTAACGCCGAAATAACGCAGCATAAAGCAGGCAAAAATGATCAGCATCATGCCGTGATCGCCGGGAAAGCTGTCTTTCGACGCATCTTTCGCCGGAATGCCGGTCAGCTCGCTGACGCGCCAGATATTATCGAAGAACAGCGTTGGACTGGAATGCTTCACCGGCAGCAGGTGGCCCAGCTGATTCAGGATCACCGCTGTCAACAGCATACAGATGCCGATAGCCAGCATGCGGCGACGCCCTTGCGGCGTCTCACTGCGCCAGTAAGACCAGTAAAGCAGGCCCATCGCCAGTAAAGAGACGGCGTCGAAACCACGGAAGTTAGTCACCGCCAGCAGCAGGGCGAAAGCATAACTGGTTGCCATATGCTGGTTGAACCAAAAAAATATCGACTTATCAATGCCGAACCAGGGGCCGTGGTTGCCTGGTAAATACCAGGATAAAAACAGCGCCGCTCCAGCCAGGTTTAGCAGCAGAATAATCGCTAACCGTTTTGCGTTCATAGGGACTCAAGTTAAAGGTCAAAAATAACGGCATAAGTTAACGCTTATCACTTAAACGGAGTTTCAACAATTCGTTTTGCAGCTGATTCCAGTCCGCGTCGCTGTGATGAATGATCTCGATGCGGCTATCCGGCGGCGGCGCCTGGCGCGTTTCAATGCGAAAGTCGGCGCCCTGGCGGTTAATGCTGACCGCGCCCTCGGGGATGCGCATCACGCCTTTTACGCGTTCGACCGGCGCCAGGCGCGCCCACTCCAGCACGCCGACGGTATCGAAAACGGTCTCGCTGTCGAAAGCCCAGCCGCAGGCGTAGTAGCCCTGGCCCTGATTAAAGGCGCGCCGCCAGCGCGCATTATTGTCAAGACGCAGCGCGCCCAGACCGGAATCGCGCCGCGGATGGCTATGCTGATGCGTTTCGCTCTGCGGCAGGGCGCGCAAATTGCGGCGCGGCTGCGCCAGCAGAGCAGGATCGATGCGGCCATACTCGGTGCCGATCAGTTGACGATCGCCGAGTTCCTCTGCCTGCCACTGCGCCAGCGCCTGTCGATCCTGTTCCTGCCAGCGATCCTGCTTATTGGCGACCACGATATCCGCCGCCGCCAGCTGATCGCGAAAGTTCTCGTTTTCCCGCACGCGCGCGTCGCTGAGCTGGCGCGGATCGAGCAGCGTCAACGACGCCTGTAAGGTTAGCCAGGGCTGATAGACCTCGGCGCTGAGCATATCAAGGATCTGTTTGGGATGGCCCAGGCCGGTCGGCTCAATGAGCAGTCGGTCAAGCTGATGCTGACGCAGCAGCATGTTCAGGCCAACCTGCATCGGCAGACCGTTCACGCAGCACATGCAGCCGCCGGGGATCTCTTTCAGCACCGCGCCGCTTTCCGCCAGCAGCGCGCCATCGATGCCGATTTCGCCAAATTCATTCACCAGAATCGCCCAGTTTTCTCCTTCCGGCTTATTGGCCACTAAATGCAGCAGCGTGGTGGTTTTGCCGCTACCGAGAAAGCCGGTAACTAAATTGACCTTGATCATACTTACCTCTTTTTATCTGCATCAGGCGTTTTTCTTATACGCAAAAAAGCCAGAAGCGTTTTTAGTTAATCGTATTACTAATGAACCAACCTATCGCCTGGAGTAATTATGAAGCCTGTAGCTTTATCTGGCCTGATGCTGTTCAGTGTTGCCGCTTCTGCAGGAAACGGCATGGTACTTTTTACCGGCAGCATTTATGAAAGCGGCTGTCATTCTTTCGTTATAGAGCAAGAGCTGCGCATCAGCTGTTATCAACAGGGTGAATGGCGACAACAGGCGGAATCGCTTGCTGAACTCGCCCTGGAAAAAACGCGGTCAACGCCCGTGGCGGATATGCAGCTAACCTGGCTCGACAGCCAGCAAAAAATGGGCGTAGTGACGCTCAGTTTACATTAGATATTTTGTTATAATATAACAAAAGTACCGGCGGGGATGCCGCCGGGTGAGGGCGTTACTCGGCGCGGCCCATATAGCGGCGCTCAGCGATATGTATACGGATTTTTTCGCCGTTGCTGAGATATTCCGGCACCTGAATGGAAAGGCCGGTGCTCATTACGGCGGGTTTGGTGCGCGCGCTGGCCGATGCACCTTTAATACCCGGCGAAGTATCGACGATTTCCATATCCACGGTCTGCGGCAGTTCAAGCGCCAGCACCTGACCATCCATTGTTAATACCTGAATGCCGGGAATGCCGCCTTCAGGAATAAACAGCAGTTCTTCTTCAATCTGCTCTTTTTTGAAGGTGTAGGGCGTATAGTCTTCATCATCCATAAAGACATACTCGTCGCCGTCGACGTAAGAGAAGGTCACCGAGCGGCGGCTCAGCGAAATGACGTCCAGAATGTCGTCGCCTTTAAAGCGTTCTTCCACTTTCAGGCCGGTGCGGATATCGGTAAAACGCATTTTATACAGGGTTGATGCGCCGCGGGCGCTGGGACTCTGGATATCGATATCTTTCACCAGCAGCAGCTTGCCGTTCCAGGTTACGGCCATTCCGCGCTTAATTTCGTTAGCTCTTGGCATGTCAACTCTCTCTGCGTGTCGAAATAAAGAATCGCGACAAAGTACTCCCGGCCAGCTGATCAGGCAAGATCCCCATGGAATTTTTCCCGGCGCGCATGGCAATTGCGGCGGTGGACTGATATTGTCGCGGAAATTTCTGAAGGGGAAAGGTATGGAGTGTCGCACCGCCTGCGGCGCCTGTTGTACGGCGCCGTCTATCTCATCGCCTATTCCCGGCATGCCGCAGGGCAAACCGGCCAATACGCCCTGCGTTCAGCTCGACCCGCAGCAGCGCTGCAAAATTTTCGGTTCGCCGCTGCGGCCGAAAGTGTGTGCCAGCTTACAGCCGTCCGCAGAGATGTGCGCCTCGACGCGCGAGCAGGCGATGACCTGGCTGCTGACGCTGGAAGCGGCGACCGCGCCCTGACATTATCCTGCTGACCTGCTGACCTGCTGACCTGCTGACCTGCTGACCTGCTGACCTGCTGACCTGCTGACCTGCTGACCTGCTGACCTGCTGACCTGCTGACCTCTGACCTGTTGACCTCTCTTGCCCTGGTCCCTCTGTGACTTTCGCGCGCTTTCACGCCCCATGAGCGTAGTTAAACAACGCAACGGGAACGTGCGCCTGCGTCTGTTTTCCGCCTGCTGATAAAAGCTGAAATATGAGCGTTGAGTTTAGTTCCTTTCAGCAAAGGCATCAGCTGCACAGCAGGTTTATTCCGAAAAGGTAAATGAAATGTGCGTTGCTTCAAAAATATGCTACGCAAATTTACGTATAACTTGCGTGCAAACGGCACTCTGTACCAAACTCATTGAAACGTTTCAGCGTTATCTCGGGAGTCATGTTGGCATGGGATAACGCTTTTTTTCTCAATACAGCTGAAACGATTCAATTTCGGCAGGAGAGGAGAACTATGTTCCAGCTCGATATTAAGGCCATTCATCCAGGTCAGACGGCCAGCAATAAGGAAGAGGCTATTCGTCAGGTTGCCGCCGCGTTGACCGCCGCCGGCAACGTAGGCGAAGGCTACGTGCAAGGCATGCTCGCCCGCGAACAACAAACCTCAACCTATCTGGGCAACGGCATCGCAATTCCGCACGGCACCACCGATACGCGCGACTTAGTGCTGCAAACCGGCGTGCAGGTGTTTCAGTTTCCGCAGGGCATCGCCTGGGGCGACGACCAAACCGCTTATGTGGTGATCGGCATCGCCGCGCGCTCCGATGAACACCTGGCGCTGCTGCGTCAGCTGACGCACGTGCTGAGCGATGACGATGTGGCCGCGCAGCTGAGAACAACCCACTCCGCAGAGGAGCTGCGCAGCCTGCTGATGGGCGAAAAGCAGGGCAGCGAATTTAAATTTGACGCCTCCCTGATCGCCCTTGACGTCAATGCCGGCGATCTGATGACGCTAAAGGCGCTTAACGCCGGTCGTTTACAGCAGGCGGGCGCCGTAGACGCGCGCTTCGTCACCCACGTGATCGGCGCGAAGCCGCTGAATCTGGGGCAGGGCATCTGGCTGAACGACAGCACCGAAGGCAACCTCGGCAGCGCCGTGGCGGTCAGCCGCGCCGCGCAGCCTTTCACCGTTGACGGCGAACCGGCAGCGATGCTGGTGACGGTCGCGGTGGCGGACGATAAACCGTTGCAGGTGCTGAACTATCTCAGCGACCTGCTGCTGAAGCAAAAAGCGGATCGCCTGCTGAAGGCGGACGCGGCGGGCGTGCTGGCGCTGATGACCAGCGAGGTGAACGAACAGGCAGAGGTGTTGACGGCGGAGTTTATCATTCGCAACGAGCACGGCCTGCATGCCCGCCCGGGCACCGCGCTGGTCAGCGTGATCAAACAATTTAACTGCGACGTCACCATCACCAATCTTGACGGCAGCGGCAAACCCGCCAACGGACGCAGCCTGATGAAAGTGGTGGCGCTGGGCGTGAAAAAAGGACATCGCCTGCGCTTTACCGCCAGCGGTGAAGATGCACAACAGGCGCTGGACGCCATTGAAGAGGCGATTAACAGCGGCCTCGGCGAGGGGGCAGCATGAGCAGACGCGTCGCAACCATTACCCTTAATCCGGCCTATGACCTGGTCGGCTATTGCCCGGAAATCGAGCGTGGCGAAGTCAACCTGGTGAAGACCACCGGCCTGCACGCCGCAGGCAAGGGCATTAACGTCGCGAAAGTGCTGAAAGATTTAGGCATCGACGTCACCGTCGGCGGCTTCCTTGGTAAAGAGAATCAGGACGGTTTTCAGCATCTGTTCAGCGAGCTGGGCATCGCCAACCGTTTTCAGGTGGTGCCGGGCCGTACCCGCATCAACGTCAAGCTGACGGAAAAAGATGGCGAAGTTACCGATTTAAACTTCTCCGGCTTCGACGTCAGCGCGCAGGATTGGGAACGCTTTACCACCGATTCTCTCACCTGGCTGGGCCAGTTCGATATGGTCTGCGTCAGCGGCAGCCTGCCTGCGGGCGTCGCGCCAGAAGCCTTTACGCGCTGGATGAGCGATCTGCGCACTCATTGCCCGTGCATTATTTTCGACAGCAGTCGCGAAGCGCTGGTGGCCGGTCTGAAAGCCGCGCCCTGGCTGGTGAAGCCTAACCGCCGCGAGCTGGAAATCTGGGCCGGACGCAAGCTGCCGACGCTGGAGGATGTGATTGAAGCGGCGCACGCCCTGCGTGAACAGGGCATTGCTCACGTAGTGATTTCGCTCGGCGCGGAAGGCGCGCTGTGGGTGAACGCCTCCGGGGAATGGATCGCCCGACCGCCGGCCTGTGAAGTGGTCAGCACCGTGGGCGCCGGCGATTCCATGGTCGGTGGGCTGATTTACGGCCTGCTGATGCGCGAATCCAGCGAGCACACTCTGCGTCTGGCGACTGCGGTCGCCGCGCTGGCAGTCAGCCAGAGCAACGTAGGCGTTACCGATCGTACTCAGTTGGCCGCAATGATGGCGCGCGTCGACCTGAAACCTTTTAACTGACAGCAGGAGAGGCATAATGAAAACGCTGCTGATGACAGATCCTTCGCTGGGGCTTGCTTCCGGCTATATGGCAAAACAAATTCTTGCGGCGGCGGCGGGCAAAGCTGGCCTGACGCTGGTGGAAAACCCGGCCGAGGCCGAACTGGTTATCGCGCTGGGCGACAGGATGCCGACCGACAGCGCCCTGAATGGCAAAGCGGTATGGCAGGGCGACGCCGCCCAGGCGCTGCGCGATCCGCAGGCGTTCCTTGCGCGCGCCAAAGCGGAAGCGAACCCCTGGCAGGCGCCCGCCGCAGAGCCGATCGCCGCGCCGGTGAGCGCGGCCGCCTCGACCGGCGCGAAGCGCGTGGTGGCGATTACCGCCTGTCCGACCGGCGTGGCGCACACCTTTATGGCCGCCGAAGCGATCGAAACCGAAGCGAAAAAACGCGGCTGGTGGGTAAAAGTCGAAACCCGCGGTTCAGTGGGCGCCGGCAACCCGATCACCCCGCAGGAAGTGGCGGAAGCGGATCTGGTGATCGTCGCGACCGATATCGAAGTGGATCTGGCGAAATTCGCCGGTAAGCCGATGTATCGCACCTCAACCGGCCTGGCGCTGAAGAAAACCGCGCAGGAGTTCGATAAGGCGCTGGCGGAAGCGCGTCCTTATCAGCCGAAAGGCAACACGCAGAGCGCCGCCAGCGATGGCGAGCAGCAGCAGGAGCGCGCGGGCGCCTATCGTCATCTGTTGACCGGCGTTTCTTATATGCTGCCGATGGTGGTGGCGGGCGGCCTGTCCATCGCGCTCTCTTTCGCCTTCGGCATTACCGCGTTTAAAGAGCAGGGCACGCTGGCGGCGGCGCTGATGCAGATCGGCGGCGGCACGGCGTTCGCGCTAATGGTGCCGGTGCTGGCGGGCTTTATCGCCTTCTCTATCGCTGACCGCCCCGGCCTGACGCCGGGCCTGATCGGCGGTATGCTGGCCAGCAGCATCAACGCTGGCTTCCTCGGCGGCATCATCGCCGGTTTTATCGCCGGTTACGCCGCGAAGTTTCTCAGCAGTAAAGTGAAGCTGCCGCAGAGTATGGAGGCGCTGAAGCCGATCCTGATTATTCCGCTGGTGGCGAGCCTGATCACCGGTCTGCTGATGATTTACGTGGTCGGCACGCCGGTGGCGAAAATCATGGAAGGCCTGACGCACTGGCTCGGCAATATGGGTACCGCCAACGCGGTGCTGCTGGGCGCGATTCTGGGCGGCATGATGTGCGCCGATATGGGCGGCCCGATCAACAAAGTGGCCTATGCGTTCGGCGTCGGGCTGCTGAGTTCGCAGGCTTACGCGCCGATGGCGGCGATTATGGCTGCGGGCATGGTGCCGCCGCTGGCGATGGGCGTGGCGACGCTGCTGGCGCGTAATAAATTCAACAAAGGGCAACAGGAGGGCGGTAAAGCGGCGCTGGTGTTGGGCCTGTGCTTTATCTCTGAAGGGGCGATTCCGTTCGCCGCCCGCGACCCGATGCGCGTGCTGCCGTGCTGTATCGTCGGCGGCGCGGTCACCGGCGCCATCTCGATGATGGTCGGCGCGAAACTGATGGCGCCGCACGGCGGTCTGTTTGTGCTGCTGATCCCAGGCGCGATTACGCCGGTACTGGGTTACCTGCTGGCTATCGTCGTAGGTACGCTGCTGGCGGGCGTGGCCTATGCGGTGCTGAAACGTCCTGAGTCGGAGCTGGTGAAAGCCTGATTCTCTCATGCGAATAAAAACGCCAGCCTTCGGGCTGGCGTTTTTTTATCTGGCGCAGGACAATTTAACGCGCGATCGTGACGTCGCTCAGGGCGACCTCCATCATTTTGCCTTTCACGCTGCGCTTCAGCGGCAGGAAAATATTCAGATCGTTTAAGAAGGCGGACTCGGTTTTGAAGGTGCCTTCATCATTTTGCTGTTCACAACTGACGCGCCAGTAGCTGCCGCTAAAGGCGGTGTTCAGCGCGTGGGCGTCGCCTTTCTCCATCACCTCGCAGCGATCGGTCATCCTGTTTACTTTTTCCTTCTCGCCCAGGTCGCCGTTTTCTATCGTGGTGACGTAGCGCTGCCCCTGATAAAGCGGGAAGCGCAGCGTCGTGTCCAGCGAGCGGGTTTGATTAGGCACATGGCTGATGGAAAGAGCGGACTGCAACTGAATGGCATTGGCTATCATGATGCGCTGTCCCCTGAACAGACGATAGTCCTCCAGGCGCACCATCAGCCCGTCGGGACGCGCATCGAGGATATAGCTCACCTTGTCGCTGCTGGCGTCGCTTTCCGTCCAGCGCAGGCGGCGGAATTTTGGCGGCGCCCAGTTTTTTACCAGCTTCTGCGCCTGCGCCGTCAGCGCCGCATCGAGCGGAAACTGCGTCAGCCACTGGGTTGAGTTATCGCCGAACTGCGGCAGCATCGGTTTCAGCAGATCATCGCTGGCGGGCGTTTTTTTACTGACGTAACGGCCGAGGCCGCGAAAGTCGCTGGGCGCGCTGAGCTGGCAGATAGCGTCAAAGGCGGCGACGGTCGCTGGCGTATTTTCAAAGCTGTCGGCGCGGCGGATAGCTTCTTTATCGATCAGGCCGTCAGTGACCCGGCCCTGTGGGTCAACATCCAGCGCGCCAACCACTTTATCCGTCTTGTTGCCGCAGTGATATAAGTGCAGTTCGATTTTAAAATTATAGGGTGCGTCGTAAGGCGGGTCCCAGCTGATTTTATCGTAGCCGAAGCCGACCCTGACGATAAGACTCTCGCCAGCCCGGATAATATTGGCGCGATCGATAAGCGTAGGGATATCCCAGCGGTTCTTTTTCTCTACGTAAACCCACTCCGCCTCTTTAAGCTTCACGTCGCAGAGCTGCGCGATCTGCTCCTGCGTGATTTCCGGCGCAGGCTGTGGCGGTGCGTAGCGGGCCAGATTTTCGCCGTAGAAGCGATGTTCTTTTAGCCCCTCTTTATCCAGCAGATCCCAGTAGAGCTGGTAAGCCTGGCGCTGCGTACAGTCAATCGCCGACCAACGCTGCACCTGTCGGTTGTCGCTAAAGGTGATGTTGGTGACTATATTGATCTGATTATGCAGGCGCATCATCATAAATGGATTAACCCAGACGGACTTGATGGTTTTCGGCTGGACGTCGGCGCTGGCGGGCGCGCCAATTATCGCGGCAAGTAATAGACTTGTAGAAAAAACAGCGCGTTTCATGTGTTACTCCCTGTAAAAGAATCTGGCATCCTTTATCGGCACTGCGCTGTTATTCTTCAGTTTTTTTAACCTTTTACCAGGCGGCAACGATGCCAGAAAGCAGGCGGCGGCCGTGGCCTGCAAGCATGTGGCGGGTCGAGACCAGCCCGTGCGGGCTGGCGGAAAACCGTAGCCTGGTCGATGCTGGCCGCATCGCGCTGCTGTGACTTCAGCCAGGCTATTTCATCCTTCCAGATATCGGGCTTAATGGTTTCCAGAATCAGCAGAATATTGTCGCGGCTGTCTTTCAGACGCTGGCCGCATCGCGCTGCTGTGACTTCAGCCAGGCTATTTCATCCTTCCAGATATCGGGATTGATGGTTTCGAGAATCAGCGGAATATTGTCGAAGCGGCTGTCTTTCATTAGCCAGCTAAACACCGTGGTGCCGATATTCCCTTCGCCTAAGCTATGGTGACGGTCAACGCGGCTGGCGTAAGCGCTTTTCGCGTCATTAAGGTGCATGCCGCGCAGATACCGGAAGCCGACGACGCGATCGAACTCGGCGAAGGTCGCCTCGCAGTCCGCTTCGCTACGCAGATCGTAGCCCCCGGCAAAGGCGTGGCAGGTATCGATGCAGACGCCGACGCGCGATTTATCCTCTACGCCGTCGATGATCGCCGCCAGATGCTCGAAGCGGTAGCCGAGATTGCTGCCCTGACCGGCGGTGTTTTCAATCACAGCGGTAACGCCGCGGGTCTTATCCAGCGCGATATTCACCGATTCCGCGATGCGCTTCAGACAGGCTTCCTCGTCAATCTGATTCAGATGGCTGCCGGGATGAAAATTGAGCAGCGACAGGCCCAGCTGTTCGCAGCGCTGTAGCTCGTCGATAAAGGCGGCGCGCGATTTTTCCAACGGCTCCTCCTGCGGATGGCCGAGGTTAATCAGAAAGCTGTCGTGAGGCAGGATCTGCGCGCTGCTGTAGCCATACTTTTCGCAGGCGTTGCGAAAGGCGCTGATGATCGCCGGCGTCAGCGCGGCCGCGCGCCACTGGCGCTGATTTTTGGTAAACAGCGCAAACGCGGTCGCTTCCAGTTCGTGGGCGCGCTGCACCGCCTGGTCCACTCCGCCCGCCGCGCTCACATGGGCGCCGATAAATTTCATGCCGTTCTCCTGTTAATGGCCTTACCTGAGCAAACCGGTCATGATAACTGATGCGCCAGCGGCATGAAATGGTGAACCAGCAGGTTAAGCGCGCCGCCGCCCACGATGAGCCAGAGAAACAACATTAACCCTAATAACAGCGGGCGCACGCCCGCCTGTTTCAGCGCGCTGAAGTGCGTCGTCAGACCCAGCGCGGCCATCGCCATCGCCAGCAACAGGGTATCGACCGCGTTGATCGCTGTTATCCAGCTGGCGGGCAGCAGATGGAAAGAGTTAAACAGCGCGACGGCGATAAACAGCAGCGCGAACCATGGGAAGGACAGGGCGCGCTTTTCGCTGCTTTCTCCCGGCGTCAGCCGCCGCAGCCGGGCGGCAAGCAGCAGCAGGAACGGGGCCAGCATCATCACCCGCAGCATTTTGGCGATTACCGCCGCGTTTTCCGCCTCCGGTCCGATGGCATGGCCCGCCGCCACCACCTGCGCCACTTCATGCACGGTCGAGCCGGTATAAATGCCGAACTGCGTCGCGCTCAGTTCGGCCCAGAGCGGGTGCGCCAGCGACCAGAGCAGCGGATAAACAAAGATCGCCAGCGTGCCGAACAGCACCACCGTGGCGATCGCCACCGCCACCTTCGACGCCTGCGCCCTGATTACCGGCTCGGTCGCCAGCACCGCGGCGGCGCCGCAGATGCTGCTGCCGGCGCCGATCAGCCAGCAGGTTTCCCGGTCGAGCCGCAGCCAGCGACGGCCCAGCCAGCAGGCGAGCAGAAAAGTGGAGCTTAACGTCAGCGCGTCAATCAGCACGCCGCTGACGCCCACATCGGCGATCTGCTGGAAAGTCAGACGAAAGCCATAAAGAATAATGCCGAGACGCAGCAATCGCTGCTTCGCCAGCAGCACGCCGCTGTCGCAGGCGCGGTGCAGGTGTGGATAAAGCGTGTTGCCGAGTATCATGCCGATGACGATCGCCAGCGTTAGCGCGCTCAGGCCCAGCGCGGCGATCCTGGGCTGGCTGCCAGCCAGCAAGGCGACGGCGGCGATCGCTGCGGTTAACAGCAGGCCGGGCAGCCAGCGTGACGGCGTATGCTGTGATTTGGTAACGATTAATTCAGCCATGGTTCGACTCCTCTCTGTTGCGGAGAGTGTGCGCCAGGAGTGGTTTAAAAGAGAAATTGATTATATATTTATTATTAACCGGAATAAGTGGTATAGCGCGGAGAAACTATGTTTGGTCGATTGCGCCGCTGGGCGCGGCTTATTAAGAGAGATGCGCTGACGCTGTGGTACGCCTGTCGCGATCCGCGCACCCCGCTGTGGCTGAAGCTGATGACCGGCGTGCTGGTGGCCTACGCCTTCAGCCCCATCGATCTGATCCCCGATTTTATTCCTATTATCGGCCTGCTGGACGATGCGATCATCGTGCCGCTCGGCGTCATGCTGCTGCTGCGTCTGCTGCCGAAAGAGATCCGCATCAGCAGCGAAGCGAAAGCGGAGCAGCGGCGGCGCAAGGGGAAAAAGGTGGTCAGCCGCGCCGGACTGGTGATGGTGCTGCTTATTTGGCTGGCGGTTATCGTCTGGTGCGTCAGACATTTTATGGCATAGGGAAAGCGCCATGCATATCACGTTGCGTCAGATAGAAGTGTTCACCGAGGTGTTGAAAAGCGGCTCGACCACCCAGGCTTCGCAGCAGCTGGCGCTGTCGCAGTCGGCGGTCAGCGCCGCGCTGGCCGATCTGGAAGGGCAGCTCGGCGTGCAGCTATTCGATCGCGTCGGCAAAAGGCTGGTGCTGAATGAGCATGGCCGCCTGCTTTATCCGCGCGCGGTCGGGCTGCTGGAGCAGGCCGCCGATATCGAACAGCTGTTTCGCGAAGATAACGGCGCCATCCGGCTCTACGCCAGCAGCACCATCGGCAACTATCTGCTGCCCGGCATGCTTGCCGTCTGGCGGCGCGACTATCCGCAGCTGCCGCTGGAGTTGAGCGTCGGCAACAGCCAGGACGTCATCAATGCGGTGGCCGATTTTCGCGTCGATCTTGGGCTGATTGAAGGGCCGTGTCATCTGAACGATATCGTCAGCGAGCCGTGGCTGGAAGATGAGCTGGTGGTGTTCGCCGCGCCGGAGGCCCCGCTGTTGCAACAGCCGGTGACGCTGGAGAGTCTGGCCGCCGCGCCCTGGATTCTGCGCGAGCACGGCTCCGGCACGCGCGAAATCGTCGATTATCTGCTGCTGTCGCATCTGCCGCAGTTTCAGCTGGCGCTGGAGCTGGGCAACTCGGAAGCGATCAAACATGCGGTGCGTCACGGCATGGGCATCAGCTGCCTGTCGCGCCGGGTAATCGCTGAACAGCTGGAGACCGGCTCGCTGGTGGAAGTGCCGATTCCGCTGCCCAAACTGTCGCGTACGCTTTACCGCATTCATCATCGACAAAAGCATATCTCGCGCGCGCTGGAACGCTTCCTGAGCTACTGCCGGGAGTAGGGCAGGCCGCGGCGCGCGCCGTTGCTAATAATCACGGCCGCATCATGAAGGTAACTTATAACGGTAGGTTATCGCTATACTTGACCGGACAGCTTGCTACAATCGCGCCTCATTTTTACCCATTTACAGCGTTTAAATATGGTTCAGGATAAAAAAACAACACAACAACCTGGGTTGCAGCGCGCATTGAAAGCGCGCCATTTAACCATGATCGCCATCGGCGGCTCTATCGGCACCGGGCTGTTTGTCGCCTCGGGCGCCACCATCTCTCAGGCGGGGCCGGGCGGCGCGCTGCTCTCCTACGCGCTGATCGGTCTGATGGTCTATTTTCTGATGACCAGCCTCGGCGAACTGGCGGCCTTTATGCCGGTTTCCGGCTCTTTCTCCACCTATGGTGCCAAATATGTCGAAGAGGGTTTTGGCTTCGCGCTTGGATGGAACTACTGGTACAACTGGGCGGTCACGATCGCCGTTGACCTGGTGGCATCACAGCTGGTGATGAGTTACTGGTTCCCGGATACGCCGGGCTGGATCTGGAGCGCCCTGTTCCTTGGCCTGATGTTCCTGCTGAACTACATTTCGGTGAAGGGCTTCGGCGAAGCGGAATACTGGTTTTCGCTGATCAAAGTGTCGACCGTGATTATCTTTATCGCCCTGGGCGTGCTGATGATCGTTGGGATTCTGCGCGGCGGCGAAAGCGCTGGCTGGCAGAACTGGCAGATCGGCGATGCGCCGTTCGCCGGTGGTTTTTCCGCGATGATCGGCGTGGCGATGATTGTCGGCTTCTCCTTCCAGGGCACCGAGCTTATCGGCATCGCGGCGGGCGAATCGGAAGATCCGGCGAAAAACATTCCGCGCGCGGTGCGTCAGGTCTTCTGGCGTATTCTGCTGTTCTATATCTTTGCCATTCTGATCATCAGCCTGATTATCCCTTACACCGATCCGAGTCTGCTGCGCAATGACGTGAAAGATATCAGCGTCAGTCCCTTCACGCTGGTGTTCCAGCATGCGGGCCTGCTCTCGGCGGCGGCGGTGATGAACGCGGTGATCCTGACGGCGGTGCTGTCGGCGGGCAACTCCGGCATGTATGCTTCCACCCGTATGCTGTTCACGCTGGCCAGCGAGGGCAAAGCGCCGCGCATTTTCGCGAAGCTGTCGAAAAACGGCGTGCCGCGCAACGCGCTCTACGCCACAACCGTGGTGGCGGCGCTCTGCTTCCTGACCTCGAAATTCGGCAACCAGCAGGTTTATCTGTGGCTGTTGAACACCTCTGGCATGACCGGCTTTATCGCCTGGCTGGGGATCGCTATCAGCCACTATCGCTTCCGTCGCGGCTACGTGATGCAGGGGCATGACCTGGCGGATCTGCCTTATCGCTCAGGCTTTTTCCCGCTGGGACCGATCTTCGCCTTCGTTCTCTGCCTGATTATTACCCTGGGGCAAAATTATCAGGCGTTCCTGGCGGACACCATTGACTGGTACGGCGTGGCCGCCACCTATATCGGCATTCCGCTGTTCCTGCTGATCTGGTTCGGCTATAAGCTGGCGCGCCGCACCCGCTTTGTACGCTATAAGGATATGGAGTTCCCGCGCTTCGGCGAGTAACGTTGAAGGCAGGCTGGTTAACATAAAGGCGCGACGCAGGTCGCGCCTTTTTTCGTATCCGCGCAGATGTTATAAATTGCATTGATAAGCATTATCATTTGTTTTATTGTTCCAGCCCTTATCGTTACGCCTCTATGACGGAAGCGCGTAGCGGGCAGGGCAGTCTACGTTGTTAAAAGCGAGCCCGCCGCGTCTGAAAGAACGGACATTGACAGGATTTAACATGAGTGTGACACACGACTCCGCGCACGTTTCCCGCACCGCGCCGCCCGCTGCGGTTATGGGACGCTACCGCCAGCTTCTGCGCCAGCGCCTGCTGCTGATGAGCATTTTGCTGCTGGCGATTCTGGCCTCGCTGGTTCTCGATTTTACCCTCGGCCCCTCCGGGCTGACGTTGAACACGCTGTGGCATACGCTGTTGCAGCCCGATAGCGTCGATGCCGGTACGCGAGTTATCGTCTGGGAAATTCGTCTGCCCTATGCGCTGATGGCGGTGGTGGTGGGGCTGGCGCTCGGCCTGGCCGGCGCGGAGATGCAGACCATCCTCAATAACCCGCTCGCCAGCCCTTTTACCCTTGGCGTCTCGTCCGCCGCGGCGTTCGGCGCCGCGCTGGCGATTATTCTCGGCATCGGCATTCCCGGCATTCCCGATCAGTGGTTCATCTCCGGCAACGCTTTTATCTTCGCGCTGTTCGCCGCGCTGATGCTTGATGGCGTTACGCGCTGGACGCGCGTCGCCACCTCCGGCGTGGTGCTGTTCGGCATTGCGCTGGTATTCACCTTTAACGCGCTGGTGTCGATGCTGCAATTTATCGCCAGCGAAGATACCCTACAGGGGCTGGTGTTCTGGACCATGGGCAGCCTGGCGCGCGCCTCCTGGGAGAAGCTGGCGATATTAAGCGTTGCGGTGCTGCTGCTGCTGCCGTTCTCTTTAAAAAGCGCCTGGAAGCTGACCGCGCTGCGCCTCGGCGAAGATCGCGCCGTCAGCTTCGGCATCGACGTGCGGCGCCTGCGTCTTGGCACGCTGCTGCGCATCAGCATCCTTTCCGCGCTGGCGGTAGCGTTTGTCGGACCGATTGGCTTTATCGGCCTGGTAGCGCCGCATATCGCTCGTCTGATCTTCGGCGAAGATCATCGTTATTATCTGCCCGCCAGCGCCCTGACCGGCGCGCTGGTGCTGTCGATGGCCTCGGTCGCCTCGAAGAACCTGATTCCCGGCATCATTATTCCGGTCGGCATCGTCACCTCGCTGGTGGGCGTGCCCTTCTTCCTGACCATTATTCTGCGCAACCGGGGGAATGTCTGATGGAAGGTTTACAGATCCGCGCGTTCCATACCGGCTATCCGAAGCGCAACGTCATCGAAAATCTGAACGTGCCGCAGCTGCCGCGCGGCAAAATCACCGTGCTGCTGGGGCCGAACGGCTGCGGCAAGTCAACGCTGCTGCGCGCGCTGGCGGGATTGAATCAGGCGCGCGGCGAGCTGTGGCTTAACGGCGAAGAGCTGATGGGGCTGCCGTTCGCCCGCCGCGCCGAGCGGGTCGTTTACCTGCCGCAGTCGCTGCCGGCGGGCGTGCATCTGCACGTGCTGGAATCGATCATCGTCGCGCAGCGCGCCTCCGGCGGTCACGGCGGAGCGGCCAGCGAAGCGGAGGTGATGGCGCTGCTGGAACAGTTGGGCATCGCTCACCTGGCGTTAAGCTATCTCGATCAGCTCTCTGGCGGGCAAAAACAGCTGGTGGGATTAGCGCAGTCGTTAATTCGTCGTCCGCACTTATTATTACTCGACGAACCTTTAAGCGCGCTTGATTTGAATTACCAGTTTCACGTGATGGATTTAGTGCGGCGGGAAACGCGGCGGCGCAATATCGTCACCGTGGTGGTGGTGCATGATATTAATATCGCGCTGCGTCATGCCGAACATGTATTAATGCTGCAACAGGGCAGGCTGATTGCCGACGGCGCGCCGGAGAAGGTGATTACCGCCCAAAGCCTCGCCGAGGTCTATGGCGTGCGCGGCCGCATTGAGCTGTGCTCGCAGGGCACGCCGCAGGTGCTGATTGACGGGCTGGTGGCGGAGCCAGGGATTTAATTTTCGCCGCGCCTGCTAAATATAAAATTCGCAGGCGCAGCAAACGCGTGGAATAAATCAGTTAGCAGGCGATTTATTCCACCCATAATAAATAGATGTATTCCGCTTTAAATCATTTTTTTTACAGGCGACGGGTTGCGCCTTTTCAATGTGGGCATGAGCGTAAATTTATTTTGGTTACTTTTACCTCATGGAGAGAAATATGTTTCGCTTAAATGGTGTGATGCGCGCAGGCCTTTGCACGTCCGTTATTTGTCTGGCGCTGCCAGCCTACGCCGCCGGAGAAGATCACAACGATACGATGGTGGTGACCGCCTCGGCGAATGAAATTAATTTGCAGGATGCGCCAGCCAGCATCAGCGTGATCACCCACGAAGAAATTAAGCGCAAGCCGGTGCAAAACCTGCGCGAAGTACTGCGCGAAGTGCCGGGCGTTCAGCTTACCGACGAAGGAGACAACCGTAAGGGCGTCAGCCTGCGCGGGCTGGACAGCAGCTATACCCTGATCCTGATCGACGGCAAGCGCGTCAGCTCGCGCAACGCGGTGTTTCGTCATAACGATTTCGATCTCAACTGGATCCCGGTCGACGCCATCGAGCGCATCGAGGTGGTGCGTGGGCCGATGTCCTCGCTCTACGGCTCCGACGCGCTGGGCGGCGTGGTCAACATTATTACCCGCAAGGTCGGCAAAGCCTGGCACGGCACCCTGAGCGCCGACACCACCTTGCAGGCGCATCGCGATCGCGGCGACAGCTATAATGGCAACTTCTTCACCAGCGGCCCGCTGATTGAGGATCTGCTGGGCGTGAAGGTCTACGGCAACCTCGGCAAGCGTGAAAAAGACGACGCGCCAGCCAGCGGCGATTCGGCGCGCATTGAGGGCTACACCAGCCGCAACGGCAACGCTGAATTTACCCTGACACCCGACGATAATCAGGAGATCGGCTTCGGCTACGGCTTCGACCGTCAGGACCGCGACTCCGATTCGCTGGATAAAAACCGCCTCGAGCGACAAAACTACAGCCTGAGCCATAATGGCCGCTGGGGCTTCGGCAATACCGAGCTGCGCTTCTACGGCGATAAAATCGATAACTATTCCAGCGACGTCATCACCTCGCGCAATAACAGCCTCGACGGCAAGCTGGTGCTGCCGCTGATGGCGATTAATCAGCTGCTCACTTTCGGCGGCGAGTGGCGTCACGATAAGCTGAGCGACAGCGTCAACCTCAAGAGCGGCGGCGACGCCTCCGCCAGTCAGTATGCGCTGTTCGTGGAGGATGAGTGGCGGCTGCTGGATTCGCTGGCGCTGACCGGCGGCCTGCGCATGGACGATCACGAAACCTACGGCGATCACTGGAGTCCGCGCCTCTATCTGGTGTGGAACGCCAGCGACACCGTAACGGTAAAGGGCGGCTGGGCGAATGCCTTTAAAGCGCCGTCGCTGTTGCAGCTCAGCCCCGACTGGCAGAGCAATTCCTGCCGTGGCAGCTGTTCCGTGGTGGGCAGCCCCGATCTGAAGCCGGAAACCAGCGAAAGCTTTGAGCTGGGACTTTACTGGCGCGGCGATGAAGGCTGGCTGGACGGCGTCAGCGGCAGCGTTACCGCCTTCCAGAACAACGTCGACGATATGATCAGCATCTCGCGCACCTCCGATCCCGCTTTAGCGCCCGGCTACAGCAACTTTGTCGGCTTTGATAAAAACGGCAAACCGGTGTTCCGCTACTACAACGTCAACAAGGCGCGCATCACCGGCCTTGAAACCGAGCTGAAAGTGCCGTTCAACGATAGCTGGAAGCTGACGCTGAACTACACCTACAGCGACGGACGCGATCTCAGCAACGGCGGCAACAAGCCGCTGAGCGAGCTGCCGCTGCATACCGCCAACGGCACGTTGGACTGGACGCCGCTGGATGACTGGAATGTGTATTTGCAGGCAAATTACTCAGGTCAGCGCCGCACGCTGAAAAACGACGGCGTAACGCCGGGCGGCTATGTGCTGTGGAACACCGGCGCCAGCTGGCAGGCGACCAAAGCGGTGAAGCTGCGCGCAGGGGTGCAGAATCTGCTGGACAAGGATTTCAGCCGCGATGATTACGGCTATAACGAAGATGGCCGCCGCTACTTCCTGGCGATGGATTACAACTTCTGAGAAAAGTAAAAAGGGCGGCCATGGCCGCCCTGAAGAGAGCGCTGCGCGCCCTGACTAACAGCAGGGCGCGTTTTTTTATGCCAGCAGATGCTGCGCATGGAAGCGCAGGTGATCTTCCACAAAAGAGGCGATAAAAAAGTAGCTGTGATCGTAGCCCGGCTGAATGCGCAGCGTCAGCGGCCAGTTCGCCTGCTGCGCCACCGCTTCCAGCTGTTCCGGCTGCAGCTGATCGGCAAGGAACTGATCGCTGTCGCCCTGATCGATCAATATCGGCAGCTGCGCTGGCGACGCCGCCATCAGCAGGCAGCTGTCATACTGCCGCCACTGTTCGCGATCCTCGCCCAGATAGGCGCTGAACGCTTTCACGCCCCACGGCACCGCCGCCGGGTTGACGATCGGCGCGAACGCCGATACCGAGGCGAAGCGATGCGGATTGCGCAGCGCCAGCACCAGCGCACCGTGGCCGCCCATCGAATGCCCCATGATCGCCTGACGATCGCTGACCTTAAAGTTGCTGGCGATCAGCGTCGGCAGCTCCTCGTTCAGGTAATCATACATGCGGAAATGCTGGCGCCAGGGCGCCTGCGTCGCGTTCAGGTAGAAGCCTGCGCCCTGTCCGAGATCGTAGGCGTCGTCATTGGGCACCTCATCGCCGCGCGGGCTGGTGTCCGGCATGATCAGCACCAGGCCCAGCTCCGCCGCCACGCGCTGCGCGCCCGACTTCACGACGAAGTTTTCATCGGTACAGGTCAACCCCGCCAGACACCACACCACCGGCGGCGGGGTGTCGCTTGTCGGCCCCGGCAGAAAAATGCCGAAGGTCATATTGCAGCCCAGCACCGATGAATGGTGGCGCCAGCGCTGCTGCCAGCCGCCAAACAGGCGATGCTCTTCCAGTAATTCCAGCGTTGTTGGCATGACGCCTCCCGTTTATTTACTGAAATGCACCACGGAGCGGATCGATTTGCCTTCGTGCATCAGATCGAACGCCTCGTTGATCTCTTCCAGCGGCATAGTGTGGGTAATAAAATCATTGAGCTGGAACTTGCCGTCGAGGTAATCCTGCACGATGCCCGGCAGCTGAGAACGGCCTTTCACGCCGCCGAAGGCGGAGCCGCGCCAGACGCGTCCGGTCACCAGCTGGAAAGGACGGGTGGAGATCTCTTCGCCTGCGCCCGCTACGCCGATAATCACCGACTCGCCCCAGCCTTTGTGGCAGCACTCCAGCGCGGAACGCATCACGTTTACGTTGCCAATGCACTCAAAAGAGAAGTCAACGCCGCCGTCGGTCATCTCAACGATTACCTCCTGAATCGGCTTATCATAATCTTTCGGATTCACCAGGTCGGTTGCGCCGAGCTTGCGCGCCAGATCGAATTTGCTGGTGTTGATATCGATGCCGATAATGCGGCCCGCTTTCGCCATCTTCGCGCCGATAATCGCCGACAGGCCGATGCCGCCGAGACCGAAAATCGCCACGGTGTCGCCTTCTTTGACTTTCGCCGTGTTCATCACCGCGCCCATGCCGGTGGTGACGCCGCAGCCCAGCAGACAGACTTCTTCCAGCGGCGCTTCTTTGCTGATTTTCGCCAGCGAAATCTCCGGCACTACGGTGTATTCGGAGAAGGTGGAGGTGCCCATATAGTGGAAGATCGGTTTGCCGTCTTTAAAGAAACGGGTGGTGCCGTCCGGCATCAGGCCTTTGCCCTGGGTGGCGCGGATCGCCTGGCAGAGGTTGGTTTTGCCGGAGAGACAGAATTTACATTTGCCGCACTCCGGGGTGTAGAGCGGAATCACGTGGTCGCCGACTGCGACGCTGGTAACGCCTTCGCCGATCGCTTCCACAATGCCGCCGCCTTCATGGCCGAGGATCGCCGGGAATACCCCTTCTGGATCTTTGCCTGACAGGGTATAAGCGTCGGTGTGGCAGACGCCGGTCGCTACGATGCGCACCAGCACTTCGCCTTGTTGCGGCGGCATCAGATCCACTTCTTCAATCTTCAGCGGCTCGCCTGGGGCCCAGGCTACGGCGGCGCGGGTCTTAATCATTTCCATTTATACACTCCTGAGGATGCATCAACTCATCGTTAATGGGGTTGTCGTCAAACTGTTCAATTATTAAATATTTCAGCGCTTCCACATTGGGGGTAAACGCATCTCGCCGCCAGATAAGCCAGGTGGCGGTATCGCGGAATCTGTCCGGCAGCCGGTGCGCCTGCACCCGCTCGCGCGCCGGCATCTGCGCCAGCACCGATTCCGGGATCAACGCCACGCCGGCGCCGCTTGCGACGCAGGCCATCATTGCGTGATAGGACTGAATCTCCATCACGTTGTGCGGCTGTACGCCGCTGTCGCGGTACCACTCTTCCAGCAACAGGCGATAGGAGCAGCTGGTGCGAAAGGCGAAAACCGTATCGCCGCTGGCGTCGGCAGCGCTGCGGATCGGCGTATGATCGACGCTGGAGATCAGCGTCATCCGCTCGCGAAAAGCGATGCAGCCGTTCAGCTCGTCATAGTTAGCCGGCCCGTCGACCAGCGCCGCCGCCAGCGTGCCCTCGCGCACCCGATCGATAATCTCGCCGGAAGTGCCGGTGATCAGCGACAGCGCCACCGTCGGATAGCGCTGATGATAGGCGGCCAGCAGATTCGGCAGGCGCGTGGCGGCGGTGCTTTCCATCGAGCCGAGCGCGAAGTTGCCGCCCGGCTCGCCGGCGCGCGCCATGCTTAGCGCCTCTTCGCTCAGCGCCAGAATGCGTTGCGCGTAACAAAGGAAATTATGGCCCATCGGCGACAATCGCAGACGTTGTTTTTCACGAATAAACAGATCCACCCCGATCTCCTGCTCCAGCTGGCGCAGGCGCGTGGTCAGGTTAGAAGGGACCCGATGCAATTGCTCTGCGGCGCGCGCCACCGAACCGGTTTCCGCCACCGAACAGAACATACGTAACTGGACTAAATCCATCTGTTCTCTTACCGTAATTAACTTTATCAGAATCATTCACTTTTCGTGAGTGTAAACCTCGTGCATGATAGACGCAACGGTTAAACAAAAAAGATGATGTCACAATGCGGAAAACAGAGGCGAAACGGACCGTAGGAGCAGGGCGTATTGCGTTAAGCGCGCTGCTGTCGCTGGTGGTGGCGATGGGTATCGGGCGCTTCGCCTTTACGCCGCAGGTACCGCTGATGATTGCCGATGGCCAGCTGACGCTCTCCAGCGCCAGCCTGGTAGCGGCGCTCAACTATCTTGGCTACCTGTGCGGATCGTTTGACGCGATGCGCGCGCGCCGTCATGTGGAACGGCGGCTGCACGCCGGGGTTTGGGGGGCGGTGGTGCTGACGTTGCTGTCGGCGTGGCTGAACGACGCCTGGCTGCACGGCGCGGCGCGTTTCATTATCGGCTGGGCCAGCGGCTGCGCGATGGTGCTGGTAGCGGCATGGAGCAACGAGCGTTTACAGCAGCTCGGCAGGCCGGGGCTGTCGGCGGCGGTTTTCGCCGGTCCGGGCATCGGCATTTTCCTCAGCGGCCTGCTGGCGGTGCTGCTGAACGGCTGGCAGGTCACGGCGGCGACCGCCTGGCTCGCCTATGGCGCGCTGGCGCTGTTACTCATTGCGCCGATTGCGGTGAATCTGCCGCGCCGCGGGGAGCTGCATCGGCCGGAAACCGCGCCCGCGCCGCTGGTGCTGGACGGCAATCTGAAGCGTCTGGTGCTGAGCTACAGCCTCGCCGGGTTCGGCTATATTCTGCCCGCCACCTTTCTTTCCCAGCTGGCGGCGACGCGTTTCCCGCACAGCCTGTTCGCGCAGTTCGTCTGGCCGGTTTTCGGCGGCGCGGCGGTGATCGGCATCGCGCTGGGCATTCTCACCCGCCGCTGGGCCGCCGCCCATCTGCGGCTGGCGGTGGCGCTGTGGGCGCAGGCGATCGGCGTATTTATCGGCGGCCTGCTGCCCGGCCTCGGCGGACTGGCGGCGGGCGCGCTGCTGACCGGCGGCGGCTTTCTCTGCGTGGTGCAACTGACGTTGCAGTATGGCCGCGAACTGGCGCCGCAGCATATGCGCTATCTGGCGGGGCTGCTGACCACCGGCTACGCCGTCGGCCAGCTGGCAGGGCCGCTGCTCTCCTGGCTTTCCAGCCTGTTATGGCACCGGCTGGAGCCGGCGCTGTTCGTGGCGGGCGCGGCGCTGCTGCTGGCTGGCGCGCTGGTCTGGCGCCGCGCCGCATGAAGGGATTTCAGGGCCGATTAAAGGGATTCACTGGATAAACGACCCGGAGTGCTTCAGAATACGCGCTCTGATTATTATCCCGACGACGACGCTGGCGCGATCGTCGGCTGTCACACCTGCTGGAGAAACATCACATGGCGACGTTAAGTCATGAAGCCGCTCTGGTTCACGATGCGTTGGTTGCGCGTGGACTGGAAACCCCGTTGCGTGCCCCCGTACGTGAAATGGATGACGAAACGCGTAAGACGCTGATTGCCGGTCATATGACCGAAATTATGCAGCTGCTCAATCTCGATTTAGACGATGACAGCCTGATGGAACCCCTCACCGCATCGCCAAAATGTATGTGAATGAGATCTTCTCCGGTCTGGACTACGCTAATTTCCCGAAAATCACCCTGATCGATAACAAGATGAAGGTGGATGAGATGGTGACGGTGCGCGACATTACGCTGACCAGCACCTGCGAACACCACTTCGTGATTATCGACGGCAAGGCGACCGTTGCTTATATCCCGAAAGATAAGGTGATCGGCCTGTCGAAAATCAATCGTATCGTGCAGTTCTTCGCTCAGCGCCCGCAGGTGCAGGAGCGTCTGACGCAGCAGGTGCTGATTGCGCTGCAAACGCTGCTCGGCACCAACAACGTGGCGGTCTCTATCGACGCCGTGCACTACTGCGTGAAGGCGCGCGGCATTCGCGACGCCAACAGCGCCACCACCACCACCTCGCTGGGCGGCCTGTTCAAGTCGAGCCAGAACACGCGTCAGGAATTTTTGCGCGCGGTGCGTCATAATTAATTCCCTTTGAAACGCGGCAGGAACCGGCATGCAACGAAATATCACGCTGGATTTTATTCGTGGTCTCGCCATTCTCGGTATCCTGCTGCTGAATATCAGCGGCTTCGGCCTGCCTTCCGCCGCCTACCTTAATCCCGCCTGGAACGGCGTCCCCTCGTTCAGCGACGCGCTGAGCTGGGCGCTGCTCGATCTGCTGGCGCAAAGCAAATTCCTCACGCTGTTTGCGCTGCTGTTCGGCGCCGGTCTGCAAATGCTGCTGCCGCGCGGCAAGCGCTGGTTGCAGGCGCGCCTGAGCTGGCTGGTGATCATCGGTTTTCTGCACGCCATCTTTCTGTGGGAAGGGGACATTCTGCTGGCCTACGGAATTATCGGACTGATCGCCTGGCGCATGATCCGCGACGTGCCCTCGACCCGTTCGCTGTTCAATACTGGCGTCATGCTCTACCTGGTCGGCGTCGGCGTGCTGCTGCTGTTCGGCCTGATCTCCGACCCGGCGCCGTCGCGCTCCTGGTTGCCCGGCGCGGCGGACATTCAGTATGAAACCTTCTGGAAGCTGAGCGGCGGCACGCTGGCGATTGAAAACCGTCTCGATCATCTTTCATCGATGCTGCTGGCGTTAGGCGCGCAGTATGGCTGGCAGCTGGCCGGGCTGATGCTGATGGGCGGGGCGCTGATGCGCAACGGCTGGCTGCAGGGCGCTTTCAGCCGTCGCCACTACCGGCGCACGGCGATGATTTTGCTGCCGCTGGGCTGGCTGATTCAGCTGCCAGGGACGCTGTTGCAGTGGCATCTCGACTGGGCGTTTCACTGGTCGGCCTTTTACCTGCAGGCGCCGCGCGATCTGGCCGCGCCCCTGACCAGCCTCGGCTACGCTGCGCTCTGCTTCGGTTTCTGGCCGCAGCTGGGCCGCCTGAAAATCACGCACGCCGTTTGCTGCGTCGGACGCATGGCGCTCACCAACTATCTGCTGCAATCCCTGATCTGTACGACGCTGTTCTATCGCTTCGGCCTGTTCCTGCATTTTGATCGTGTTCATCTGCTGTTGCTGGTGCCGCTGGTCTGGCTGGCGAACCTGCTGCTGTCGACGCTCTGGCTGCGCCGTTTCCGCCAGGGGCCGCTGGAGTGGCTGTGGCGCAGGCTGACCGCTTTCGCGGCGCAGGCGCCCGTGCGACGCGGACAATGACCGCCATCACAAATGTTAAAAAATTGTATGTAACCGTTTTCATGAGTGTGACCTGATTCACGTAGCCGCGTGCTCTTGCCTGCCAGAATAGCCGCCAGCAACTCCAGGCGGCAGGTGAAGCATGCAATTTATCTCTTCTCTTTCAGGTCATTCATCATGATTACCATTCGCGATGTCGCACGGCAGGCAGGCGTCTCCGTCGCGACGGTTTCCCGCGTGCTGAACAACAGCAACGCCGTGACGGCCGATACCCGCGATGCAGTGCTGTTGGCGGTAGGAGCGCTGGGCTATCGCCCTAACGCCAACGCGCAGGCGCTGGCGACGCAGGTCAGCGACACTATCGGCGTGGTGGTGATGGATGTCTCCGATCCCTTTTTCGGCGCGCTGGTGAAGGCGGTCGATACCGTGGCGCAGCGGGTGCAGAAGCATGTGCTGATCAGCAACTCCTGGCATCAGGAAGAAAAAGAGCGGCATGCGATCGAAGTGCTGATCCGGCAGCGCTGCAACGCGCTGGTGGTCCATTCCAAATCCCTGTCCGACGCTGAACTCGCCAGCTTTATGGATCAGGTGCCCGGCATGGTGTTGGTCAACCGCATTCTGCCAGGCTACGCGCATCGCTGCGTCGGTCTGGACAATATCACCGGCGCGACGATGGCGACGCGCATGCTGTTGCAGCAGGGGCATACGCGCATCGGCTATCTCGGCTCCAGCCATCCTATTGAAGATGAGGAGCAGCGCCGCGCTGGCTGGCTGCAGGCGCTGAACGAGCAGGGGATAGAACCGCCTGAGGTCTGGATCGGCAGCGGCGAGCCCGATATGCAAGGCGGCGAGGCGGCGATGGTGGAGCTGCTGGGACGCAACCTACAGTTGAGCGCCATTTTCACCTATAACGACAGCATGGCCGCCGGCGCGCTGACGGCGCTGAAGGATAACGGCATTCTGGTGCCGCAGCATTTCTCCGTGATCGGCTTTGATGATATTCCGATGTCACGTTACACCGACCCGCAGCTGACCACGGTGCGCTATCCTATTGTTTCAATGGCGAAACTGGCCACCGAGCTGGCGCTGAAAGGGGCGGCGGGCGAGCTGGATGTTTCCGCGCAGCACTGCTTTATGCCGACGCTGGTGCGCCGTCACTCCGTCGCCGCGCGGCAAAATGTGGCACCGGTCACTATTTCAACCGATTCCTCCATGTAACCGTTTTCAATCTGTGAGTAAATTCACAGTTAATTAACATCCAGCTCACTAAGATAGCAGCGTCTTAACGGCGCTGAAACATAATGTAACGGTCGATATGACTGGGTTGAAACCACCTCACGCGCGCCGTGCAATATTTTGTCATTACTTTCCAGGAAGCGTTACCGATTAAGGAAGTCAGGTTTTGTGTCAGCAATCCATCGGCTTTGGGTAACCTTTCGATAGCGACCCGCCTGAACCGATTTTTTCACTGAATGTCCGCTTTTCTTTACCCGACAGGGTGAAGGGACCGGACGTAGAACGACCCTGCAAAAACCGGAGATACTATGAATAAGAAGGTTTTCACCCTCACAGCCCTGGTTGCCAGCATGATGTTTGGCGCAACGGCGCACGCAGCAGATACCCGTATTGGCGTCACCATCTACAAGTATGACGATAACTTTATGTCGATGGTGCGTAAGGATATTGAAAAAGACGCGCAGGCCGCCGGCGGCGTGCAGCTGCTGATGAATGACTCGCAGAATGACCAGTCCAAGCAGAACGATCAGATCGACGTGCTGCTGGCGAAAGGGGTTAAAGCCCTGGCGATCAATTTGGTGGACCCGGCTGCGGCGGGCGTGGTGATCGACAAAGCGCGCAGCAATGACGTGCCGGTAGTGTTCTTCAACAAAGAGCCAAACGCGAAAGTGCTGGCCAGCTATGACAAAGCCTACTACGTCGGCACCGACTCCAAAGAGTCCGGCGTGATTCAGGGTCAGCTGATTGAGAAACACTGGAAAGCGACGCCAGCGTGGGATCTGAATAAAGATGGCCAGATTCAGTTCGTGCTGCTGAAAGGCGAACCGGGCCATCCCGATGCTGAAGCGCGCACCAAATATGTTATCGACACCCTGAACAAAGACGGCATCAAAACGCAGCAGCTGGCGATGGATACCGCGATGTGGGACACCGCGCAGGCGAAAGATAAGGTTGACGCCTGGCTCTCCGGCCCGAACGCCAACAAGATCGAAGTGGTGATCGCTAACAACGACGCGATGGCGATGGGCGCGGTAGAAGCGCTGAAGGCGCACAACAAAACGGCTATTCCGGTATTCGGCGTCGATGCGCTGCCGGAAGCGCTGGCGATGGTAAAATCGGGCGCAATGGCGGGCACCGTGCTGAATGACGGCGCTAACCAGGCGAAAGCCACCTTCGACCTGGCGAAAAACCTGGCCGACGGCAAACCGGCCGCTGACGGCACCAACTTCAAACTGGAAAATAAAATCGTACGTATTCCTTACGTCGCGGTAGATAAAGAGAACCTTTCTCAGTTCAGTAAATAAACCCTATTGGGCGCGGCACTTACCGCGCCCTTATTCGCCAGACGCAGACAATTTTCAGCCAGGTAAATTATGGCCAGTGAAAACACAACACAGCAGCATGAATTCTTGCTGGAGATGACTAATGTCAGTAAGTCATTTCCTGGCGTGAAGGCTTTGGATAATGTGAATCTGAAAGTCCGGCCGCATTCCGTTCACGCGCTTATGGGGGAGAATGGCGCGGGTAAATCGACGCTGCTGAAATGCCTGTTTGGTATTTACAGCAAAGATAGCGGAACAATTCTGTTTCAGGGGAAAGAGATTAATTTCACCAGCGCGAAAGAAGCGCTGGAAAATGGCGTATCAATGGTACATCAGGAATTAAACCTGGTGCTGCAACGTTCGGTCATGGATAACATGTGGCTGGGACGTTATCCGAAAAAAGGGCTGTTTGTCGATCACGATAAAATGTATCGCGACACCAAAGCCATTTTTGATGAGCTGGATATTGATATCGATCCGCGTGATAAGGTAGCGAATCTTTCCGTATCGCAAATGCAGATGGTGGAAATCGCTAAAGCCTTTTCCTACGACGCCAAAATTGTGATTATGGATGAGCCGACCTCCTCGCTGACGGAAAAAGAGGTGAATCATCTGTTCACCATTATCCGTAAGCTGAAAGATCGCGGCTGCGGCATTGTTTATATTTCGCATAAGATGGAAGAGATATTCCAGCTGTGCGATGAAATCACTATTCTGCGCGACGGCCAGTGGATCAGCACCCAGCCGCTGGAAGGGCTGGATATGGATAAGATCATCGCCATGATGGTTGGCCGTTCCCTTAACCAGCGCTTCCCGGATAAGACCAACGTGCCGGGCGAAGTGATCCTTGAGGTGCGCAACCTGACCTCGCTGCGTCAGCCTTCCATTCGCGACGTCTCTTTCGATCTGCATAAAGGGGAGATTCTCGGCATCGCCGGGCTGGTGGGCGCCAAGCGCACCGATATCGTGGAAACGCTGTTCGGCATCCGCGAAAAATCGGGCGGCACCATTAAGCTGCACGGTAAAGCGATTAATAATCACAGCGCCAATGAAGCGATTAATCACGGCTTTGCGCTGGTAACGGAAGAGCGCCGCTCGACCGGTATTTACGCCTATCTGGATATTGGCTTTAACTCGTTAATTTCCAATATTCGCCAGTATAAAAATAAGCTCGGCCTGCTGGATAACAGCCGAATGAAAAGCGATACCCAGTGGGTAATTGACGCCATGCGGGTAAAAACGCCGGGGCATCATACCGCTATCGGCTCGCTTTCCGGCGGCAACCAGCAGAAAGTGATTATCGGTCGCTGGCTGTTAACCCAGCCGGAAATATTAATGCTGGATGAACCAACGCGCGGCATTGACGTCGGCGCCAAGTTTGAAATTTACCAGCTTATTTCTGAACTGGCGAAGAAGGATAAGGGCATCATTATTATCTCTTCCGAAATGCCGGAGCTGCTGGGTATTACCGATCGCATCCTGGTAATGAGCAATGGCCTGGTCGCGGGCATCGTCGAAACAAAAACTACCACGCAAAACGAAATATTACGTTTAGCGTCGTTACACCTTTAATGATGTAAGGGTTGTTACCATGAAAGCTACAACGAAAAAGAATGCGCTGACCTGGTTGAAAGAGGGCGGCATCTATGTCGTATTGCTGGTGCTGCTGGCAATTATTATTTTCCAGGACCCGACCTTTCTCAGTTTAATGAACCTGAGTAATATTCTGACCCAGTCCTCGGTGCGTATTATTATCGCGCTGGGCGTCGCCGGGCTGATCGTGACCCAGGGCACCGACCTCTCCGCCGGGCGTCAGGTGGGCCTGGCGGCGGTGGTGGCCGCCACCATGCTGCAGGCGATGGACAACGCCAATAAAGTTTTCCCGCAGCTGGATACCGTGCCGATTCCGCTGGTGATCCTGACGGTGTGCGTCATCGGCGGCCTGATTGGTTTGCTGAACGGCATCATCATCGCCTACCTGAAAGTGACGCCCTTTATCACCACGCTGGGCACCATGATCATTGTCTACGGCATTAACTCGCTCTATTACGACTACGTGGGCGCGTCGCCGATCGCGGGCTTTGACGCTGGCTTCTCGAAGTTCGCTCAGGGCTTCCTGCGCTTCGGGGACTTCAAACTCTCCTACATCACCTTCTACGCCGTGATCGCTATCGTGTTTGTCTGGATCCTGTGGAACAAAACGCGCTTCGGCAAAAACATCTTCGCTATCGGCGGCAACCCGGAAGCGGCGAAGGTCTCCGGCGTTAACGTACCGCTTAACCTGATCCTGATCTATGCGCTGTCCGGCGTGTTCTACGCCTTCGGCGGCATGCTGGAAGCGGGTCGTATCGGCAGCGCCACCAACAACCTCGGCTTTATGTATGAGCTGGATGCGATTGCGGCGTGCGTGGTGGGCGGAGTCTCCTTTGCCGGCGGCGTCGGCACCGTAGCTGGCGTGGTGACCGGCGTGCTGATCTTCACCGTTATCAACTACGGCCTGACCTATATCGGCGTTAACCCCTACTGGCAGTACATCATCAAGGGCGGCATCATTATCTTCGCCGTGGCGCTGGATTCACTGAAATACTCGCGTAAGAAGTAACCGGCAGGACGGCGGTGCAGCTCGCCGTCCTCCACTGCAAAAAAGCCGACCTGAGGGTCGGCTTTTTTATGGCGCGCGGTCACGGCTGAACCCTGTACACGCAAGGGCAGAAACGCCTTATTTCTTCTTCTGCCGCTGCTCCAGCTCCAGCAGCTGTTCCGGCGTCACCGCCGGATAGCTCTGCGCATCCTGCGGCACCTCATGCACTGCCGGAATCGGCACCAGCGGGCCAAGGAAACGCGGCTCGCGCTTCATAATATAAAGATCGGCCAACGCGCCGAGACGGGCGGCGACTTCGCGCGCGCGCACCGTCAGCATATTTTTCGGCGACGGCACGGCGTAGCACTGCGCCTGAATGCCCATATGCAGCGCGATAAACAGCGCGCGCTCGCAATGGAAACGCTGGGTAATGATAATGAAGTCGTTAGTGTCGAACACCTTGCGCGTGCGCACGATGGAGTCCAGCGTGCGGAAGCCCGCGTAATCCAGCACGATATCGGCAGGATTGACCCCGGCGGCGATCAGATCGCGTCGCATGGTCATCGGCTCGTTATAACTCTGCTGGGCGTTGTCGCCGCTCAGCAGCAGGTAGTTCACCTTACCGCTGTTGTAGGCGTTCAGCGCGCCCTGAATGCGGTAGTGGTAATACTGGTTCGGCACCCCGGCGCGATAATACTTGGCGGTGCCCAACACCACGCCCACCTGACGATGCGGCAGCGAGGTCAAATCGTCATACACCAGCGGGGCGGTTTTCCAGGCGATCCAGCGATCGAGGCCGAGCGCAGCCAGTATCATCAGCAGCAGGATGATAATCAGGCCATATGTCATGCGTTTCAACATGTTCGGCGTAGCTCTGGACGGGGCGGAATGAATGGCTCAAGGCTACTTGAGCCGGTAAGCTGACGCAAGCGCGCGCCGGTCAGACGCGGTTTTTTTAGACAATCTCCGCCATGACGCATGACGGAGATCGCGTTTGTGTTAAATCGAGGTGCGACGATAGTTACGATACTGCGGCATCCAAAAATTATTGGCTATCGCCTTCGACAGCACATCTTCCGAGGTGACGACCGCCACGCCCGCCAGCTGCGCCGCTTTGCCTACCGCCATCGCGATCACTTTCGACACGCCCTGAATATCTTTCACCTCCGGCAGGACCGGACCTTCGCCCTCGTTCACCAGCGGCGAACAGTCCGCCAGCGCGCGGCTGGCCGCCATCAGCATGCTGTCGGTGACGCGCGTCGCGCCGGAGGCGATAACGCCCAGGCCGATGCCGGGGAAAATATAGGAGTTGTTGCACTGGGCGATGGGATAGGTTTTATCGTGCAGGGTGACCGGCGCGAAGGGGCTGCCGGTGGCGACCAGCGCCGCGCCGTCGGTCCAGGCGAGGATGTCCGCCGGCGTCGCTTCCACGCGCGAAGTTGGGTTGGAGAGCGGCATCACGATCGGACGCGCGCAGTGGCTGTGCATTTCACGAATAATCTCTTCGCTGAACAGGCCTGGCTGACCCGATACGCCGATCAGAATGTCAGGTTTGGCGTTGCGCACTACGTCCATCAGCGAGATCGCATCGCTGTCCAGATGCCAGCTGGCAAGGTTTTCGCTTTTCTGCACCAGCTTGCTCTGGAAGCTCAGCAGGTTCGGCAGCTTGTCGGTCAGCAGGCCGAAGCGGTCCACCATAAAGACTTTGGCGCGCGCCTCTTCGTCGCTCAGTCCCTCTGACTTCATCTGGGCGATAATCTGCTCGGCGATGCCGCAACCGGCGGAACCTGCGCCAAGGAACACCACGTTTTGATCGCGCAGGCGGCTGCCCGCCGCGCGGCTGGCGGCGATCAGCGTGCCGAGCGTTACCGCCGCGGTGCCCTGGATATCGTCGTTAAAGCAGCAGAGCTGGTCGCGATAGCGCTCCAGCAGCGGCATAGCGTTCTTCTGCGCGAAATCTTCAAACTGCAACAGCACGTTCGGCCAGCGGCTGCGCACCGCCTGGATAAACTCGTCGACGAAGCGATCGTACTCCTCGCCGGTAATGCGCGGATGACGCCAGCCCATGTAAAGCGGATCGTTCAGCAACTGCTGATTATTGGTGCCGACATCCAGCACCACCGGCAGGGTATAGGCCGGGCTGATGCCGCCGCAGGCGGTATAGAGCGACAGTTTGCCGATCGGAATGCCCATGCCGCCGATGCCCTGGTCGCCGAGGCCGAGAATACGTTCGCCGTCCGTCACCACGATCACTTTTACATTCTGCTTGGTGGCGTTTTGCAGCATATCTTCAATGCTGGCGCGGTTCGGGTAGGAGATAAACAGACCGCGGGCGCGACGGTAGATTTCAGAGAAATGTTCGCAGGCGACGCCGACCGTCGGGGTATAGATAATCGGCATCATCTCTTCGAGATGGTTGTCGAGCAGGCGATAAAACAGGGTTTCGTTGGTATCCTGAATATTGCGCAGATAAACGTGCTTATCGTTATTGTTCTTAAAATCCTGGAACTGACGCCAGGCGCGTTCGGCCTGTTCTTCGATGGTTTCAACCGTTTCCGGCAGCAGGCCGTTAAGGTTGAAGTCGTTGCGCTCTTCGATGGTAAAGGCGCTGCCTTTATTCAGCAGGGGAAATTCCAGCAGGATAGGACCAGCGTAAGGGATATAAAGCGGACGTTTACTCTCGTAATCGAGTTCCATGCGGTGTTTGCTCCGGTTACAGGCACGTTCTCTTTGGGGAAGTGGCCAGTGTTTTTATAACAACAAGGGTGTGCCACGATCCTAAGAAAATTCACGCAGAAGTACAGCTTTTGTTAACCGCCGTTAACAAAAGCGGACGCTTTTTTGCGGAAAGCGTCTGAAAAGCGGAGGGCGGCGCGCCGCTGAGTAGGCCGCATTCGTTATCGACGGACGCGGCCGGTAAGACGAAGCCCGGACTTACGCTTTTCGCAGCGCAACCACTTCCAGTTGATGGCAGCCGAGCGCCTGTAAGGTCGCGGCGGTGGCGGGCTGCTGACGTAGCTGCGCGTCGGGGCTTTCCGCCAGCACGGCGCGTGTAATCTCATGGCAGCTTTCGCCGTGCATATTCAACAGGATCAGCGCCGCCTGCAACGGCGGCAGGCTGGGGTTGAAGGCGACGTTTTCGATATAGCCGCCGTGATAGCAGGCGCCGCTGGCGGTTTGCAGCGCGACGCCGCTGTGCGCCTGGCTGTAGGGGCATGGCTGCGGTTGGCGGCGGCGATCGCCGCCTGCGCCAGCGCGTTGCCCCCGGCGCGATAGCCGTGATCCACTTTATCCATTACCAGCGTAGTGATGTTCAGATCGCGCGGGCCGAAGGCGTCAGGCAGGTAGTCGGCCAGCGTCACCACCGGGCGGTCCGGCAGGCTGATGCGCAGGGCCGTGCCGCTGTTCAACTCATTCATAAACTGACGACAGTGGCCGCAGGGCGTGTAGTTGACGGTCATGGTCGCCAGACCGCTTTCGCCGCGTAGCCAGGCGTGGGTGACCGCGCTCTGCTCGGCATGCACCGTCTGCTGCATAGTGGCGCCGGCGAACTCCATATTGGCGCCGAAATACCAGTATCCACTCTGACCGCGCGCGACCGCGCCGACGTTGAATTTCGACAGCGGCGTGACGGCGCAGGCGGCGGCCAGCGGCAGCAGCGCCAGCGCCAGCGCGTCTTCATTCAGGCCGCTCTCCTGGCAGAGTACGGCCACCTGATCAGGGGTTAAAAAGGCGGCAAAATCGTCAGCGTCAAGGACAGGAAGTAGCGCGGCCTGAAGCTCGGCCGCTAAACCGGCAAAAGCCGGACGAAAACGTGGATGCATTGCATGCCTCTTATAGCTGGGGTTATCCCAAAATTGTAAAGCACCGGCAGGGGTTATATGTGATCTCTGTCGCTACGGCAATGTAATGCGTGAAATGAAATGACAATTTGCGCGATCTCTCGCAAATTTTAACCGTTGCGCGGCGCGTTTAACCTAACAGCGCCAGCAGCAGCGGAAACAGGAACGGCGCCAGCAGCGAAGTGATGATGCCGCAGATCACCAGCGCCAGCGAACTGAACGCGCCCTCCTGAAAATCGAGTTCGGCGCAGCGCGCGGTGCCGAGGGCATGCGAAGCGTTGCCGATGGCCAGCCCGCGCGACGCTTTGGTTTTTATGCGCATCAGGTTCAGCAGCATATGACCGAACACCGCGCCCAGCACGCCCGCCACCAGCACGCAGATGGCGCTGATGGCCGGAATACCGTGCAGCGAGGCGGAGACCGCCATGGCGATAGGCGTGGTGACCGATTTGGGCAAAACGGTGGCGGCGATTTCCGGCGTGGCGCCCAGCCAGAGAGCGATGGCGGTGCCGGAAACCATCGCGGTCATGCTGCCGATAAAGCAGACGGCGATAATCGATTTCCAGCGCGCGCGAATCTGATGCAGCTGTTCATAGAGCGGCAGCGCCAGCGCCACCACCGACGGTTGCAGCAGGCTATTGAGGATAGCGCTGCCCTGAAAGTAGCGCGCATAGGGCATATTGATCAGCAGCAGCAGGGGAATAATCACCGCCATCGAGATCAGCAGCGGATTAAAGAGCGAGATTTTTACCCGCGCCGCCAGCCAGCGCGCGCCGAAAAACACCGCCAGCGTCAGCGGCAGCGACCACCAGATATCACTCATCATGCTTTTCTCCGACGATGGGCTTGCCGTGCAGACGATGCGAACTGTAGCCGACGACGATCAACACCAGCAGGGTGCTGAGCACGCAGGAGACGAAAATAGGCCCAAACTGGGCGGCGAGCACATCGGTGTAGTTCATCACGCCAACGCTGATCGGCACAAACAGCAGCGCCATATAGCGAATGATCAGGTAGCAGCCGGGCTTCACCCAGTTTACCGGAACGATTTGAAAACCCAGCAAAAGAAAGAGGATCAGCATCCCGATAATACTGCCGGGAATAACAATGGGCAGCAGGGATGAAATGCCGATGCCGGCATACAGACAGAGATAGATGATGATGAAGGCGCGCAGATAGCGCCAGCAGGCAGAGAGCACGGCGGCCATGGCAGACTCCTGTTTTTGACGCAGGTAATCATACGCTGAAACGGCTAATCGTGCTACCGCTCACATAATCAGGCGATGCGGCAAAAAACGCCCCTGAGCGGGGCGTTATTAACAGCAGAGCGGCGTCGGGGAGGCTTATTTCACCGGCATGCCAGGCTGGGCGCCGTTGTCCGCGCCAAGAATGAACAGATCTTTTCCGCCCGGACCCGCCGACAGCACCATGCCTTCCGACACGCCGAAACGCATCTTACGCGGCGCCAGGTTGGCGACGATAATGGTGTGGCGGCCGACCAGCACCGACGGATCGGGGTAGGCGGCGCGAATACCGGAGAAGATCTGGCGCGTTTCGCCGCCCACGTCCAGCACCAGACGCAGCAGCTTGTCGGAGCCTTCCACCAGTTCGGCGGTTTTGATCAGCGCCACGCGCATATCCACCTTCGCAAAATCGTCGATGGTGATGGTGTCGCCGATGGGATCGTCCGCCAGCGGGCCGCTTGCAGCAGGCTGCGCGGCGGCCGCGGCGTCCTCTTTCGAGGCTTCGATCAGCGCGTTGATTTTCGGCATTTCGATGCGGCTGTAGAGCGCTTTAAACGGCGCGACTTCATGGTTCAGCAGCGGGGTGTCAATGGCATCCCACAGCAGCTCCGCCTTCAGGAACGCTTCCACGCGCTCGCTTAACGAAGGCAGCACCGGCTTCAGCCAGGTCATCAGCACGCGGAACAGGTTGATGCCCATGGTGCAGATCGCCTGCAGATCGGCGTCGCGGCCTTCCTGCTTCGCCACCACCCACGGCGCCTGTTCGTCAACGTAGCGGTTGGCCATATCCGCCAGCGCCATAATTTCGCGGATGGCGCGGCCATATTCGCGGCTGGCCCAGGCATCGCCGATGCTGGCGGAGGCGTCGGTAAAGGTTTTGTAGAGCGCCGGATCTGCCAGATGATCGGCCAGCTGGCCGCCGAAACGCTTGGCGATAAAGCCGGCGTTGCGCGAAGCCAGGTTCACCACTTTGTTGACGATGTCGGCGTTAACGCGCTGCACGAAATCTTCCAGGTTCAGGTCGATATCGTCGATGCGCGAAGAGAGCTTCGCCGCGTAGTAGTAGCGCAGGCTGTCGGCGTCCAGATGCTCAAGCCAGGTGCTGGCCTTGATAAAGGTGCCGCGCGACTTGGACATCTTCGCGCCGTTGACCGTGACATAGCCGTGCACAAACAGGTTGTTCGGTTTGCGGAAGTTACTGCCTTCCAGCATCGCCGGCCAGAACAGGCTGTGGAAGTAGACGATATCCTTGCCGATAAAGTGATAGAGCTCGGTAGTGGAATCTTTTTTCCAGAACTCGTCGAAATCCAGGTCGCCGCGTTTGTCGCACAGATTCTTAAACGAACCCATATAGCCGATCGGCGCATCCAGCCAGACGTAGAAATATTTGCCCGGCGCGCCCGGAATTTCAAAACCGAAGTAGGGAGCGTCGCGGGAGATATCCCACTGCTGCAGGCCGGATTCGAACCACTCCTGCATCTTGTTCGCCACCTGCTCCTGCAGCGCGCCGGAACGGGTCCAGGTCTGCAACATTTCGCTGAATGACGGCAGATCGAAGAAGAAGTGTTCAGAATCGCGCATCACCGGCGTGGCGCCGGAGACCACCGATTTTGGATCGATCAGCTCGGTCGGACTATAGGTCGAACCGCACACTTCGCAGTTGTCGCCATACTGGTCGGCGGCTTTACATTTCGGGCAGGTGCCTTTAACGAAGCGGTCAGGCAGGAACATGCCTTTTTCCGGGTCGAACAGCTGCGAAATCGTGCGATTCTTAATGAAACCGTTCTCTTTCAAACGGTTGTAGATCAGCGCTGACAGCTCACGGTTTTCATCACTGTGCGTGGAGTGGTAGTTGTCGTAGCTGATGTTAAAGCCAGCGAAATCTTTCTGATGCGCCTGACTCATCTCAGCAATCATCTGCTCAGGGGTAATGCCCATCTGCTGCGCTTTCAGCATAATCGGCGTGCCGTGCGCGTCGTCAGCGCAAATGAACCATACCTGATTGCCGCGCATTCGCTGGTAACGGACCCAGATATCAGCCTGGATGTGCTCCAGCATATGGCCAAGATGGATGGGACCATTTGCGTACGGCAGAGCGCACGTTACCATTATTTTTTTCGCGACTTGAGTCATAGCGGGACATGTTTCTTCTGGTTAAAAAGGGCTTTAGATGTTAACCGAAAGCCCGACCCGGCGTAAACAAAGGGATTTAGCGCATCGCCAGGCAAACACGATCTGCCGGGGCTTCTGGTATGCTTAAGACGATCGCACTATGTCCGATAATCTCCCGTAATGGAGACTGGCCGCACGCCGGACATAAAACAACCTGAATCACGAGGAGAAGGGATGAGTTCACAATCCCACGGGGCGCTTTCGCCCGATACGCTGCGCGCGATGGTCGCCGGCACATTGACGACTTTTGAACATCCGACGCTAAAGCATAACCTTACTGCCCTCAAGGCGCTGCACCATGTCGCGCTGATGGACGGCAAGCTGCACGTAGAGATTAAAATGCCCTTCGCCTGGGGCAGCGGCTTCGAGGCGCTGAAAGAGCAGACCAGCGCCGATCTGCTGCGCATCACCGGGGCGCAGGCGATCGACTGGCGGCTGAGTCACGATATCGCCACCCTGAAGCGGGTGAAAAACCAGCCGGGCGTCAACGGGGTGAAAAACATTATCGCCGTCAGCTCCGGCAAGGGCGGCGTCGGTAAATCGAGCACCGCCGTCAATATGGCGCTGGCGCTGGTGGCCGAAGGGGCGCGCGTGGGCATTCTCGACGCCGACATCTACGGCCCGTCGGTGCCGACCATGCTGGGCGCCGAAGATCAGCGTCCCGCCTCGCCGGACGGCAAGCATATGGCGCCGATTATGTCGCACGGTCTCGCTACCAACTCTATCGGCTATCTGGTGACGGAAGATAACGCGATGGTGTGGCGCGGCCCGATGGCCAGCAAGGCGCTGATGCAGCTGCTGAATGAGACTCTCTGGCCGGAGCTGGATTACCTGATTCTGGATATGCCGCCGGGCACCGGCGATATTCAACTGACCCTGGCGCAAAATATTCCGGTCACCGGCGCCGTCGTCGTTACCACGCCGCAGGATATTGCGCTGATCGACGCACGCAAGGGCATCGTGATGTTTGAGAAGGTGGAAGTGCCGGTGCTGGGCGTGGTGGAAAACATGAGCATGCATATTTGCAGCAACTGCGGCCACCACGAAGCGATTTTCGGCAGCGGCGGCGCAGAGCTGCTGGCGGAGAAATACCACACCCGCCTGCTGGGCCAGCTGCCGCTGCACATTACGCTGCGTGAAGATCTGGACGCCGGCGAACCGACGGTGATCCGCCGCCCGGAGAGCAGCTTCGCCGCCCTGTATCGCGAGCTGGCGGGCGCGGTGGCCGCCCAGCTTTACTGGCAGGGCGAAATCATCCCCGGCGAAATCGCCTTTCGCGCCCTGTAATCCGGCCTACAGCGCCTGCTGATAGAGTTCCCGTACCTGCTCGCGCGTGGCGGTACGGGAATTGGCGGGCGCGCAGGGATCGGCCAGCGCCTTGTCCAGCCAGCCTTCGATATCCTTCTCTTCAATGCCTAACTGCCGGAAACCGGCGGGAATGCCCACGTCGTCAGCCAGCTGGCGCAGCGCCTGAATCGCGGCGTGGCTGGCGGCTTCGTCATCCATCTTCGTCGTATCGACGCCCAGCGCGGCGGCGATGCGGGCGAAGCGCTTAACGCTGGCGGGACGATTAAAGGCCGCCACCACCGGCAGCAGAATGGCGTTGCAGACGCCGTGCGGCAGGTTGTGCGTGGCGCCCGGCTGATGCGCCAGCGCATGCACCAGCCCCAGTCCGGCGCTGTTGAAGGCCATGCCCGCCAGATATTGCGCGCAGGCCATCATCTCGCGCGCCTCGCGATTTCCGCCATCCGCCACCGCCACAGGCAGCCAGCGATGAATCAGGGCGATCGCCTCCAGCGCGCAGGGGTCGGTCAGGACGTGCGCGCCTGTCGAGACATACGCCTCCAGCGCATGGGTCAGCGCGTCCATGCCGGTGGCGGCGGTAATGTCCCTGGGGATGCCGAGCATTACGGCAGGGTCGTCCACCGCGATATCAGGGATCAGATGCGCGTCGATAATCACCTGTTTAATCTGGCGCGCGCTGTCGGTGATCACCGCGTTGCTGGTGGCTTCGGCGGCGGTGCCGGCGGTCGTGTTGATCGCCACCAGCGGCACGCCGGGATGACGCACCTTGCCGACGCCCGCGTAATCAACCGCTCTGCCGGGGTTGGCGGTCAGAATTTTAATCGCCTTGGCGGTGTCGATCGGGCTGCCGCCGCCAAAGGCGATCAGAAAATCGCACTGCTGCTGACGAAAGGCGACCAGCCCTGCCTGTACCTGCTCTTCGGTTGGGTTCGGCGCCACGCCGGTAAACAGGGCGTAAGGAATAGTGTGCTGTTGCAAACTGTCGGTAAGGCTCTGCGTCAGTCCCAGCTCAGCGAGCTGGTCGTCGGTAACGATTAGCGCCTTGCCCCAGTTTTTCTGCGCCAGCAGCTGCGCCAAGTCGCTAATGGCGCCATAGCCGTGCAGGCTGATGCCTGGTAACGCCAGTTGAAAGCTCATGGTTCTCTCCCGTAATCAATAAAACGGCTGCCGTCTCGGCATCCTTTGGTTAGAGACAAAAGTAGCGTCGCGCGGCGCAGGAAACCTTTCCCGCACGGTCAGCCCTGCGGGAAAGGTGGCAACAGAGATAAGAATGCGGGGAGAAAGCTCACGCTTTTACAGTGTTAAGTGGATAAGTTAAATATTATCAATATGTTAACTTAAGACCCTTCCGCTTTTCTCGGCCAGGATGAGGCTTTCTTGAAGTGCATCAGCACATATTTTCCCTGCTCGCTTTCGCCGTGGGAAATGACCTGCCAGCCGTGCCGCAGATAGAAATTCTGTGCGCGGCTGTTCGCCAGCAGACACTTCAGCGCGCCGGTGGCGGTAAAGCGCTCCTGCACCGCCTTTAACAGCGCGCTGCCCGCGCCGCGCCCCTGAAACTGCGGATCGACAAACAGGCTGTGCAGAAAATTGTCATTCTCCAGAAAGGCGGCAAAGCCGAGCCGGTGTCCATCTTCCTCGGCGACCAGCACGCTTTCGCCTAACACCACCTGATCGAAATCCTCCAGCTGCCAGGCGCTGGAATCGAGCCATGTCCAGTTCGCCTTACGCGAGGCGAGGAACAGCGTCCGCAGAAAAGGGCGGTCGGCTTCAGTAAAGGGACGAATGCGCACGGGAGGTCTCCTTATGCAGCGCGCTGAAACAGCAGATGTGAATAAAACTAGCATCGTTAGCCAAAAGCGTCGGGAACGGAGCGGTCGGCTGCGCGAAAATTAATCAGCGATCGGAAGCGCGTCACTGTCTGCGCATAAGACACTGCGCCATGCTGCAACGTGTAGGAAGGCAGGTATAAAAAACATCTCGCAGAGACGGAAACGGGGAAAGTTCGAAGAGCAGGCCCGCCGGACGCGGGCCTGCAACGCCATCAGACCACGCCGGGCGGGGCGGCGTGCGCATGGTTCGGCGGCGGCTCGCCCTGATATTTTTCAATCTCCAGCTGCGCCATATGGCCGCAGTTGCCCTGCGCCAGCATCGAGGTGCCGATATCCACGGTCAGGCAGTTAACGTTGCCGTTGCGGCACAGCGCGCCGGGCTGTGCGGGATCGGCGGGATCGTACCAGGCGCCTTCGCTGATGCGCACCACGCCCGGACGAATATCGGCGGTCACCACCGCGCCGACCAGGATTTGACCGCGATCGTTAAAAGCGCGCACCAGATCGCCGCTCTGGATGCCGCGCCGGGCGGCGTCCCGCTCGTTAATCAGGATCTCCTCGCGGTTAGCGACGGCATGCTTCTCGCGCAGCGGCGTGTTATCAAGCTGGGAATGCAGCCGCAGGGCAGGATGGGCGGTATTCAGCGACAGCGGCCAGCGTTTGGCCGCTTCGCCGCCATGCCACTCCAGCGGCGGCAGCCAGCCGGGCAGACCGGGGCAGTCGGGATAGTTCATGCCCGCGATGCGCTGCGAGAAGATTTCAATTTTGCCCGACGGCGTGCCGAGCGGATTGAGCAGCGGAGCGGCGCGAAAATCGGCGAAGCGCACCCACTGTTTATTCGCTTCCGGGATCGGGAAACGGATATAGCTGTTTGACTGCCAGAACATATCGAACGGCGGCAGCGCGCTGCCTGCGCCGCGTGCCTGGCTTTTCATATTGTCGTACATCGACTTCAGCCACAGCATCTCATCTTTGCCTTCGGTAAAGGCCTGTTCAACGCCGAGACGCGCCGCCAGCGCGCGGAAAATATCAAAATCGTTGCGCGCCTGATGCTGCGGCGCGACGCACTGATGCATCGGGAAAACGTAGAGCTGCGAATAGTCGCCGCCCATCTCCAGATCGTTGCGCTCATAGCTGGTGGTGCAGGGCAGCACGATATCGGCGTGTTTGGCGGTCGCCGTCCAGTAAGGCTCCTGCACCACAATGGTGTCCGGCCGCCGCCACGCCTGCAGCAGATTGTTGGTGTCCTGATGATGGTGGAAAGGGTTGCCGCCCGCCACGTAGACCATTTTCACATCGGGATAAGTCACCTGGCGACCGTTGAAGTTAATGGTTTTACCAGGGTTGGCCAGACAATCGGCGATGCGCGCCACCGGAATCGGCGCGGGCGCGTTGGCTGGCGCGCTGCCGGCGCTGATGCCGGAGATAATGCCGCCGCGCGCCGTCGGGCTGCCGCCGGAGGAGTAGTGATAGCTGAAGCCGAAGCCGCCGCCCGGCAGACCAATCTGACCCAGCATCGCCGCCAGCGTCACCAGCAGCCAGTGCGGCTGCTCGCCATGATGCTGACGCTGAATGCCCCAGCCCGCCATAATCATGGTGCGCTTGCGTGCCATCTCGCGCGCCAGTTGACGAATCACCTCTGCTTCCACGCCGCAGACGGCGCTGGCCCAGTCGGCGCTTTTCACCACGCCGTCGCTTTCGCCCAGCAGGCTGGCGCGGAAACGGTCGAACCCGACGGTATAGCGTTGCAAAAACGCTTCGTCGTGCAGGTTTTCACTCAGCAGCGTATGGGCGATGCCCAGAATGAGAGCGGAATCGGTATAGGCGTGCGGCGCGATCCACTGCGCGCTGAGCTCTTTCGCGCCCGGCTGATAAACCGGATCGATGCTGATCACGCGCGTGCCCTTGTTCGCCAGCTGCGCGAAACCGTCGAGGCCGACATGATCCGGCACGTTCCAGCTGTTTTTCAACGTGGTGTGCGGGTTGCAGCCCCAAAGGATCACCAGCTCGCTGTGCTCAATCACGTTGGGCCAGCTGGTCTGCTGTTCATAAACCTCCATCGAGCCGACGACGTGCGACATGATCACCTGCGCCGCGCCGGTAGAGTAGTCGCCGCTGTAGCTGAGGAAGCCGCCTGCCAAATTCATCAGGCGATGTAACAAGGCGCGGCAGTTGTGCAGCATGCCGGTGCTTTTCCAGCCGTAGGAGCCGGCGTAAATGGAAGAAGGGCCGTATGTCTGTTGCAGGCGGCGGATCTCATCGCTGACCAAATCAATCGCCTTATCCCAGCTGACCGGCACCCAGGCGTCGCGTCCGCGCAGCTCGGTATGGCTGCCGGGGCCGTTTTCCAGCCAGCTTTTACGCACCATCGGCGTTTTAATGCGGTTCGGCGCGTAGACCTGCCAGGGCGCCATCTCAATCAGCGCGTTGGGCGCCGGGTCATCTTTTACCGGCTGAACGCCGACCATGCGGCCCTGTTCGATAATGGCTTCAAACGCGCCCCAGTAGGCGGCGGTCAGCACCCCTTTTTGCGCCGGGCGCAGCGCGGTAAACTGCGGCAGCGCCTTGCCGATCGCCTGCGCCAGCGCGGATTTGCTGTAGCCGAAGTGCAGCGCGCTGGCCGCCATCAGCCCGCCGCCAGCCTGTAAAAAACGTCGCCGGGACCAGGCGGAAAGAAGATCTTTTTTCATTGTTCGCTTCCCTGTGGGTTAATGCTGTCGCTGGCGTGCTTTTGCGCATACTGCGTCAGCAGGCGCAGCTGTTCTTCATTCAGCGAGGTGCGCGGCGCCATGCCTTTCATTACGCCGATCCACTGATTGGCGGTGAAGTGATCCAGCGCGGTCAGGCCGTGACAGCCGGTACAGTTGGCCGACATCAGTCCGGCGGCGTACTGCCAGATTTTCTGTTGATCGTCGATCAGGATTTTTGTCGGCAGCCAGAGCGTCAGCGACACCCGATCCCAGCGTTGCCCGGTTTCGCCGTCGGTTTTCCCGCCGTTCACCTCAACCTGTTTTGCCGCCGCGTCGTCCAGCACGGCGCTCATGATGCGTTTGCCCGGCGCGGCGTAGATCGCGCCCGGCACATCCTGCTGTCGCCAGCCGTCCAGCCGCGCCTGCAATTGATCGCCGTCGCGTTGCAGAATGGTGACTTTGGTCGAAGGGAACAGCGTGCCGTCGGATTCCGTGCCGTTCTGCGCCAGTCTAAAGGGCTGCGTGGCGACGGCGTAGAGCGTGCTCGCCTTGTCCGATGCATGGGCGGCGGCGGCCAGCAGCTGCGCCGCGCCGCTGGCGTTACTGTCGCTCATGTCGGGCAGGATATGCGCCACGCCGCGATGACAGTCGATACAGGTTTGCCCTTCGCGCATCGCCGTTGGATGCGCTTTGCGCGCTTCGGGACGCTGCGCCAGCGTATCCATCGCCTCGAAGCTGTGGCAGCTACGGCAGGTGGCGGAGTCATTGGCCTTCATGGTTTTCCACACCGATTCCGCCATCTCCAGCTTATGGGCGTTATATTTCTCTTCGCTGTTGATTTTACCGCTGATTTCGCCGACCACATCTTTCAGCGCGCCCGCCTTGGTCAACAGATAGTCTACCGGCTGCGGCGGTACGTGGCAGTCGGCGCACTCTGCGCGGATGCCCTTCGAATTCTGAAAGTGGATGCTGCCCTGATATTCCGCCAGCGGGCGCTGCATGCTGTGGCATGAAACACAAAATTCGCTGTCGCTGGTTTTATGCATCAGCGTGACGCCGCCGGCAAACAGCGCCACGCCCGCTATCGCCCCCAGTAACATCACCCCCAGCACCGGCCAGCCTTTCAGCCACGACATGCTCAAAAGGCGCCTTTTCCTCGCCATGTAACCTCCTGGTTATCGTTATTATCGCAACGGCTCATCGGACCCGTTCAAAAAAGCAGTTCTGTATACCTCTAAATGGGTAACTCAGGATTGTGCGGTATCAAAAAAGAAGGGGTTTAGGACCGATGAAAAGCATAAGCGTGACGCTGACGGGGTTATGCAACGGTGTGGCACAGGGGCGCGGTGAGGCATGGATATAACAGAGATACGCGGCGCAGGCGGTAAGAGGGCGCGGGTAGCCATCGCTGCGGACAGCGACATAAGTAGTTACAACATACTAAAGGATGCTACAGCGATAAGGGAAACCACGGCAACCCCTGAGAGGGCGCCGCCTGGCAGGAGGGAAAGGCGCACTTCCTTATCATCCTTTAAGGAAGCGCACGGGATTATTGCCCCAGGTCGCGCAGCTTCTTGCCCGACATCAGGTTCTTCTCGATATGCTCCAGCGTCACGTTTTTAGTTTCCGGGATAAGCCAGAAGGTAATGACCACAAACGCCAAATTAAAGCCGGTATAGAGCCAGAAAGTGCCCGCCGCGCCGATGGTGTCCAGCAGCGTCAGGAAGGTCGCGCCGATAATCATATTGGCGATCCAGTTGGTGGTGGTCGAGCAGGTGATGCCGAAATCGCGGCATTTCAGCGGCTGAATTTCCGAACAGAGGATCCAGACCACCGGCGCAGCGCTCATGGCGTAACCGGCGATGCACATCATCGTCATGCCGACCGAAAGCCAGGAAAGGCCAGTAGTGATCTCGCCCCGGCCCGCCTGCATCAGGCAGTAGCCGAGCACCAGCGTGGCGAACGCCATCACAGTAAAGCCGATTTTCAGCACCGGCTTGCGGCCTGCTTTATCAACGGTAAATACCGCAATCAGCGTCGCCAGCATAAAGGTCAGGCCGACCACCACTGTCGCCATCATCTGCTGCTGGGTATTGCTGAAGCCCGCCATTTTAAAGATCTGCGGCGCGTAGTACATAATGATGTTCATGCCGGTAAATTGCTGCATCGCCTGCAACAGCATGCCGAGGAACACCGCGCGTCGCACGTTGCCGTTGCGGCGGAACAGCGTCCAGCCGCCCTGTTTCATTTGCAGGCTCTGACGAATCTCATTCAGCTCCTCGCGCGCTTTATCCGACGTATCGCGCAGCATGCGCAACACCTCTTCCGCTTCGATATGCAGTCCCTTTGCCGCCAGCCAGCGCGGGCTGTTGGGCAGGAAGATCACCATGGCGAACAGTACCACAGCCGGCAGCGCCAGCACGCCGAGCATGGCGCGCCAGTTGCCGCTATAGCTCAGCGCGGTGTCAGAGAGAAAGGCCAGCAGGATGCCGAAAGTGATCATTAGCTGGTACATGCTGATCATTCTGCCGCGAATATTTTCGCTCGCCATTTCAGAAAGGTAGAGCGGGGCGGTATAGGAGGCGATACCGACCGCGACGCCCAGTACCACGCGCGCCGCCAGCAGCACCTCCAGGCTATTGGCGAACGCCGAACCGAGCGAGCCGAGAATAAACAGGATCGCGCCCGCCATCAGGCTGTATTTGCGGCCCAGGCGCGAGGAGACCCAGCCGTTGCAGAGCGCGCCCAGCGCCGCGCCGAGCATCATGCTGCTCACTACCCACTCCTGCTGATGGCTGGTAAGGGAAAAATGGTGGGTAATAAAGGGCAGCGCGCCTGAAATCACGCCGATATCCAGCCCGAACAGCAGGCCAGCCAGCGCGGCGGAAAAAGAGATAAACAGATTCATACGACGCACCTTGCGTCTGTGCGTATCGGCAATATCTAAGCTGTTGTTAACATAAGACATTTTACGGCTCCAGGATGAGAATGCTGCATCATACGGCAACATACAGAATTCTCTGGGGCGGGCGTGATGTTAAATGGTCCATAGAGATGGATATTCCTGCTGCTGCCTGAGGTTTTGTGATGCAGATCGCGCTTTATCTGGGATGTAACGGTCTCAGGCGTGATCCAGCCAGAAAATCGGTAACGTCAGAGGGAGGCTTTTTTATCCGATTTTACTGTTTATTTTGAGCATAAAATAAAGTTATCCTGTTGTGGATTGGACGATTAGTTTAAAAACACTCGGGAACAGAGATGAAAAATATTGCTATTGCGCTTAGCGCGTTATTTATCGCCTCTTCGGCATGGGCCGGAGCTAAATCCGATGCGGGACCGCATGCGAAACTGGAAAGCGTGGCGCCTTATCCGGCTGCGGAGAAAGGACAGATCAGGCAGGTGATTTATCTGCCGCCCCAGCAGAATGAAGAGCGCTATAAAGTGGAGCTGCTGATAGGCAAAACGCTGGAGCGAGACTGCAACCGGGTAATGCTGGGCGCGGAAACCGAGCAGCGCACGCTGGAAGGCTGGGGATATGACTATCTGGTGGTTAAGCGTCTCACGCCGCCTGCATCAACGCAGATGATGTGCGCGGATAAGCGCAAACATCGTGAATTTATCGCTGCTAATCTTCAGCAAGGTCTGCTGCGTTATAACAGCAAGCTGCCGATCGTGGTGTATACGCCTGCTGACGTTGAGGTGAAATACCGTCTCTGGCAGGCCGATCCCGCCATCGCCGACGCTGTGAAACAGTAACAGGTTCGCCGCGTCGTCCATTGGTCGGCGGCGCGGCATGGATATAACGAGGAGAGAAGATGAAAAAGAGCCTGATGTCTTTAGCGGTAATGCTGCTTGCCGGCTGCGGCGGTCATGCTTCGCGCCCGGCCGCCCCGCAAAAAATCGGCACGCCTAACCCGGCTTCCGTTTACTGCGTGCAGCAGGGCGGAAAAGTGGAAATGGAAAAGAGTCCCGAGGGTGTAATCGGTTACTGTCATTTGCCTGACGGCACACGGGTTGAAGAGTGGACGCTTTTTCGGCAAAACAACGCCAAAAAGCCCTAAAGCGCCAGCACGACAGTAAAATGCGTGCTGTTATCCGGCGGCGCTTCGGCGCCGCTTCAACCAGTGGAAAAATATTTTTCGGAAACCAGGAATTTTCTTTTACCTGACGCAGATCCCTGCTTACCATTATTCTTTTTCATCGCTGATTATATGGACTTTCAATGCGTCATCCTGGCATCCTCTTACCGCTGATTGTATTACTGGCTGCCTGTAGCAGCAAACCTTCCTCCCCACCGCCAACGCAGACCGGCAACCCGTTTCTGGGCGACGGCGGCTTTTTACTCAAGCCCAGCCATGAGATCCAGCCGCTGAGCGGCGACTTCTCCGGTAATCCGGCGGCGGAGCGCTTTATCGATAAAATGGTGCAGGAGCATGGCTTCAACCGTCAGCAGCTGCACAGCGTGCTGGCGCAAACCAAACGTCTCGACTGGGTGCTGCGCCTGATGGATCGCCAGGCGCCGACCCCCAGCTATCAGGGACCAACGGGGCCTAACGGCGCCTGGATTCGCTATCGCAATAAGTTCATTACGCCGGACAACGTGCAAAAAGGCGTGGCGTTCTGGAACCAGTATCAGGATGCGCTCCAGCGCGCGCAGCGCGAATATGGCGTGCCGCCCGAAATCATTGTCGGCATTATCGGCGTGGAAACCCGCTGGGGCCGCGTAATGGGCAAAACCCGTATTATCGACGCGCTGGCGACGCTCTCTTTCGCCTATCCACGTCGCGCGGAATATTTCACCAGCGAGCTGGAAACCTTTCTATTGATGGCGCGTAAAGAGGGCGACGATCCGCTGGATTTACGCGGCTCCTACGCGGGCGCGATGGGTTACGGCCAGTTTATGCCCTCATCGGAAAAGCTCTACGCGGTGGATTTCAACGGCGACGGCCACACTAACCTTTGGGACCCGGTCGACGCCATCGGCAGCGTGGCGAACTATTTCAAACAGCACGGCTGGCAGGCGGGCGAAACGGTCGCCATACCGGCCAGCGGACAGGCGCCTGGCCTGGAAACCGGCTTTAAAACCCGTTACAGCCTCGCAAATCTGGCCGCGGCGGGATTGCGTCCTCAGGCGCCGATCAACGGCAATCCGCAGGTCAGCCTGCTGCGCTTCGATATGGGCAAGTCTTATCAGTACTGGTACGGGCTGCCTAACTTCTACGTGATCACCCGCTATAACCACAGTAACCACTATGCGATGGCGGTCTGGCAGCTGGGCGAAGCGGTAGGGCTGGCGCGATAACAGAGGTTAAGAAGACGCTGCGCAGGGCCGTTTACAGCTGGCCTGATTTACCCACGAAAACGGCTCCGCGAGCCATAAACCTGGCGTCTTTCTCAGCGTTTCATTATGGCCGCAGCCTGTTCCGCTGCGGCCTTTTTCATGGGTATGCGCTCGCGTTGAGCGCTTTCCGCGCTGTTACCAGCAGACGAAGCCGCCGTCGACCAGCAGATCCACGCCGGTGCAAAATGAGGCCGCGTCGCTGGCGAGAAACAGCGCGGGACCTGCCATCTCGTCCACGCGCGCCATGCGTTGCATCGGCGTCTGGCTTTCAAAGGCCTGCGTCTGATGCACCATTTCAGGACGCGTATTCATCGGCGTCGCCGTATAGCCTGGGCTGATGCTGTTAACGCGAATGTTTTTATCTACCCACTCCATCGCCAGGCTTTTTGATAAATGGATCACGCCCGCTTTGGAGCAATTGTAGTGCGCCTGTTCCAGCCCGCGATTGACGATAACGCCAGACATGGAGGCGATATTGATAATCGAGCCGCCGCCCGACTGCGTCATCAGTTCCGCCTCCGCTTTACAGGCGTTCCAGACGCCGGTCAGGTTAATATCGATCACCTGCTGCCACTGTTCGCTTTCCATTTCCAGCGCTGGATTGGCGTTAGCGATGCCGGCAGCATTGACCGCCACGTCGAGACATCCATAGCGTTCTTTTACCGTGGCGATGGCGTCACGCAAGTCGGACAGCTGGCGTACATCGCCGGTAAAGGCGCAGGCGTCGCCCTCTATCTCTTCAATACGCTTCACGGTTTCAGCCAGCCCGCCATCCTGACGTAAATCGAAGCAGGCCACTTTCGCGCCCGCGCTGGCCAGGGCGATAGCGATAGTTTGTCCGATGCCGCTTCCGGCGCCGGTAACAAAAGCAACGCGTCCGGTCAGGCTGAACAGCTGCTGCGCAAAATCTTTCTTTATCATGGTCGATCTCTCGCTCAAGAGGTTATCAGCCGTCATGCGTCATGACATGATCAGGCCGCCGTCAACGTTAATGGTTTGTCCGGTGATATAGCGCGCATCGTCCGACGCCAGAAAAGCGACCAGACCGGCGACGTCTTCAGGTTTACCCGCGCGTTTCAGCGGGATGCCCTCAACCCATTCCGCCATCAGCTCGCCTTTACCGTAGCGCTTCTGTTCAGAGCTAAGAATCTCGCCCCAGACGCGATCGTTGTAGTCCCACATTTCGCTTTCAATAATGCCGGGGCAGAAGGCGTTGACGGTGATATTCCACGGCGCGAGTTCGTGCGCCAGGCTCTGCGTAATGCCGATCACGCCCATTTTGCTGGCGGCGTAATGCGGAGTGTAAATAAAGCCCTGACGCCCCTGACCGGAAGAGGTGTTAAGCAGGCAACCCTGATTCTGTTTAACCATATACTTTGCGGCTTCACGGCAGCAGAGCCAGACGCCGGTAGTGTTGACCGCCAGCACTTTTTCGAAATCCGCTTTCGGCATACGGTCAAAGTAATCAATGGTAATCACGCCTGCGTTCTGAATTGACACGTCAATCGTGCCGAAGCGTGCGGCCGCCTGCTCATAGAGCGCGCGAACCTGTTCTTCATCGGTGACATCCGCCTGTAAAGCGAGGATATCCGCCTGATAGCGCTGACGCAGCTGCGCCGCCGTCTCCTCTACGCGTTCTGAGTTCGACACCATCACCAGCCTGGCGCCGTCGCGCGCGAAGCGCTCTGCGATGCCGGCGCCGATGCCGCGGCACGCGCCGGTGATGACGACGGTCCTGTTATGGAAATCTCTTTGCATCTGTTCTCTCCTTATAGACGCCCGGCGGGAGAGCCCGGGCGGATGAATCGCTAGCCCGAAACGGTTGATTTGGCGGTCGTATTCATTTGCTCTTTGGACGCCTGGCGAACCTCATGGCGGCGCAATAAGATCACTTTGTTTTGCAGACGCTGCTGGAACTGATCGACCACGACGGCGGTGACGATGACGACGCCCTTAATCACCATCTGCCAGAAATCGCTGACGCCCATCATCACCATGCCGTCGGCCAGGAAAACAATCACGAAGGCGCCGATGATTGAACCCGACACGCGCCCGCGTCCTCCGGCCAGCGCGGTGCCGCCCAGTACGGTGGCGCCAATGGCGTCCATCTCAAACATATTGCCGGTCATGGGGTGCGCGGTTTGCAGCTGAGAAGCGACGATCAGCCCCACCAGCGCGGCGCAAAGTCCCGAAAAGGCGTAAACGAAAACTTTCACCTTAACGATCGGCACGCCAGCAAGACGCGCGGCGGATTCATTGCCGCCGATGGCGTAGATATAGCGGCCAAGCGGTGTTTTGGTGGTGAGCCAGAAGCCCAGCAGCAGGAAGGCGAGCATCAGCCAGATGGGAAAATAGATGCCGAGCAGAGTGCCGGAACCGAGCGTGGCGAAACCGGTGTTGCCCAGCGCATCGATGCCGTTGAGATTGGCGTAAGTGCCGCCGTTGTTGAACAGCAGCGCGGCGCCTCTGGCGACGTACATCATGCCGAGCGTGCAGATAAAAGGCGCCACGCCGAAGCGGGTGATGACCGCGCCGTTAATCAGCCCGACCGCCACGCCGAACAGCGTGGTCCACAGGATCACTTCCGGCACGTTGAAAAAGATAATCTGTCCGTTCCAGAGCGGCAGGCCGTTGGTCAACAGCGCGCCCGCCACCATGCCGCAGATGCCGGCGACCGCGCCGACCGACAGATCGATGCCGCCCGTCAGGATCACTAACGTCATGCCGATAGCCAGCAGCGCGGTGATCGCCACATGCTGCGTCATAATCAGCAGATTAGAGAGCGTCAGAAAATTCGGCACCATCACGCTGAAGAAGGCGATAACCAGCAGCAGCGCAATAAAGGTTCTGGCCTTCAGCAGATACATATAAATCATATATTTCTGGTTCATAGGGAATTTCCGCCTGATTAATCTTGAGGAGTCGCCGCCGCGATCAGTTTTTCGCGGGTCGCCGCATGGCGCGGCAGATCGGCGGTAATACGGCCGTCGGCCATCACCAGAATGCGATCCGCAAGCGCCATCACTTCATCCAGCTCCGATGAGGAGAACATAACGGCAAGCCCCTCCTGCGCCATGTTGCCGATAAGGTGGTAAACGTCGGTTTTAGCGCCGACATCGATGCCGCGCGTAGGCTCATCCAGCAGCACGACCTGCGGTTGGGTCATCAGCGCCTTACCCAGCACCACCTTTTGCTGATTGCCGCCGCTCAGCGAGGTGATGGGCAGTTCAGGATCGCTGACCTTGATCGCCAGCTGGCGGATCATCTTGTTGACGCTGGCGCTTTCCTGCTGCGGATTCAACCATTTCCAGGCGCGGCGAAAGCCTTGCAGGCTGAAATCGGAAAGGGTCATATTGGACTGGATCGACATCATCTGAATCATGCCTTCGCCCTGACGATCTTCCGGCACCAGCGCCAGCCCTTTCTTTAAACGCGCCTGGAAGCGCGCCTTTTCCAGGCGCTGTCCGTTCAGCGCAATGCTGCCGCTCTGACAGGGCATCAGGCCGACCAGCCCTTTAAACAGCTCGGTGCGCCCTGCGCCGAGCAGGCCGTAGATGCCGATAACTTCGCCTTTACGCAGGCTAAAACTCACGTCGTTAAGCCTGTAGCCGCCGTTCTGATGCAGGGCGGTCAACCCGTTGACCTCCAGTACGGCGTCGCCCTGCGGCGCGGGTTGATAGTCGAAGTGTTTTTTCTTATCGCCGACCATCTGCTCAATAATCCACGGGATGGTGGCGTCGCTGACCTTGCGTTCGTCGATAAAGCGCCCGTCGCGGAAAATGGTAATGTGATCGCCGATCTCCATCAGCTCTTCCAGACGGTGCGAAATATAAATAATGGTGACGCCGCGGCGCTTCAGCTGTTCGATAATGCTGAACAGCACTTTCACCTCGGACTGGCTGAGGGCCGAGGTGGGCTCGTCCATAATTAATACCCGTGTATCTTTCGACAGCGCGCGGGCGATTTCGACCAGCTGCTGATGGCCAATGCCCAACTCATCCAGCGCGGTATAAGGATCGACATCAAGCTCCAGCCTTTCAAGCAGCGTTTTAGCTAACTGATACTGATATTTTTCGTTTATTTTCCCTTTCTGAAAAAACTCATTGGCAATAAAAATGTTGTCCATCACATTCATATTGGGAAACAGGTTCAGCTCCTGAAAAATAATGCTGATGCCATGTTTTTCCGCCTGGTGCGTTGAATTAAGCGTGATGGGCTGGCCATTAAGCAATATTTGCCCGGAAGAAGGGGTTTCCACGCCCGCCAGCATTTTCATCATGGTTGATTTACCGGCGCCGTTTTCGCCTATCAGGACGTTAACTTTATTACGCCAGACGCGGTAGTTGACATTATCCAGCGCCACGACGCCCGGATAAATACGCGACAGATCGCGGGTTTCGATAATAATTTCCGGCTCCGCTGCGGGCGCGGCGGCCAATTCAGGCTGCGACATTTTACTCTCCTGCTGAACGGGCGATTTTTGCTGGCGTAATGTCCGGGAGGGTTTCTGGCGTATCCCAGGCGGAGAAGACGCCGTAAACGGTAATGACTCCAACTTATTGATAGTGTTTTATGTTCAGATAATGCCCGATGACTTTGTCATGCAGCTCCACCGATTTTGAGAACGACAGCGACTTCCGTCCCAGCCGTGCCAGGTGCTGCCTCAGATTCAGGTTATGCCGCTCAATTCGCTGCGTATATCGCTTGCTGATTACGTGCAGCTTTCCCTTCAGGCGGGATTCATACAGCGGCCAGCCATCCGTCATCCATATCACCACGTCAAAGGGTGACAGCAGGCTCATAAGACGACCCAGCGTCGCCATAGTGCGTTCACCGAATACGTGCGCAACAACCGTCTTCCGGAGCCTGTCATACGCGTAAAACAGCCAGCGCTGGCGCGATTTAGCCCCGACATAGCCCCACTGTTCGTCCATTTCCGCGCAGACGATGACGTCACTGCCCGGCTGTATGCGCGAGGTTACCGACTGCGGCCTGAGTTTTTTAAGTGACGTAAAATCGTGTTGAGGCCAACGCCCATAATGCGGGCGGTTGCCCGGCATCCAACGCCATTCATGGCCATATCAATGATTTTCTGGTGCGTACCGGGTTGAGAAGCGGTGTAAGTGAACTGCAGTTGCCATGTTTTACGGCAGTGAGAGCAGAGATAGCGCTGATGTCCGGCAGTGCTTTTGCCGTTACGCACCACCCCGTCAGTAGCTGAACAGGAGGGACAGGTGATAGAAACAGAAGCCACTGGAGCACCTCAAAAACACCATCATACACTAAATCAGTAAGTTGGCAGCATCACCCGAGCAGCGCGAGAAGAATCAAATGGATTGTTCTCACTGCCTATCGGTTCTCCACTTAAACCCAGCGGATCGATCCATGACAGCGGATTCGGCGCATAACTGTAGAGGTTTATCCCCCCGCCAGTCCAATCGGATCCTGTACCGTAAAACGTCCAGTCTGCGGGTCGTAATACCTGAAAAGATTATAGTGCAGCCCCGTCTCGCTGTCAGCGTACTGCCCGGCGTAACGCAGCGGCTGGTGATGCAGGGCGGTTTGTCGCGCCAGGCGGCAGAAGCCTTCCGTCTGCCGGGTAACCTCGCCAAAACTCCTGTAGCGTCCGCTCCAGCACAGTTCGCCGTATCCGTCCGTGACCTCCAGCGGCGCGCCGTTCAGGTCGGTGCTGAACCAGAGCATGTCTCCCCGCTTATCGTCAGCCAGATGGTCAACACGCGCCAGCGGGCTGTATGCCTCGTCCGGGTCGTAAATATACGTCTGACACTGACCGTTATGCTGCTGTTCCTGCAACAGTCTGTAGCCCTGCCACAGGAAACGGGCCTCTGTGGTGCCGCGCTGCGTGGTGACGTTTTTACGAATGCGACGTCCGAGGCCATCATAATGGTAGTGCGCCGTGAAACGGCCTTCCGGGCCATTGCCCTCTGCTTTTATCAGCCGGTTTTCCGCGTCATATTCATAATGCTGTTCATACAGGCCGCTGCGGCGACTGACCAGGTTGCCCCACCCGTCGTATTTCATAAACAGGTTCTGCCAGTGCATGAGGCGGTTATCCGTCAGTGGACGGGCAGGCAGGCCATCGTCCGGCAGCAGGTTGTCGGCTGCGTCGTAGCGGAACGTCCTGGTGTTGTGGTCCGGGCGGGCTTCGTAGTGCCTGAGAAGACGACCTTCTTCATCATAACCATAAATCGTGTTGCCACGCAGTGTGTCACTGACGTCAGACAGTTCTCCCCGCCCGGTGTAGCGGAAGGCGCGTTCGAAGATGGCCTGTTCCGGCAGGCCGGACGCTGAGTCGCGTATACTGCGTTGCAGGGTACGCCTGCCAAGACTGTCATACTGGCGGGTCTGTTCACGGGTTCCCTGAGTGCGTGAAACCTCCCGGTGCAGGCGGTCGCGGGTAAATTCAGATATGATTTGCTGATTAAAGCGGATGGCACTGACGTGACCGGAGCCGTAGTGCAGCCAGCTTATCTGCTGCCCGCCGGGCAGGGTCAGCGCGGTAAGATTACCCGGAACGTCATACGCATAATGCAGCTCACCGTTCACACCCTGTTCAGCGAGCAGGCTTCCTGCTGCGTCAAAGGTAAACTGAATTTTGTCCTCTTCAATACCCAGCGCCATGCCCGCTGCGGTCGGCGTGCGCTCCAGGACGATAAGCTGCCCGCTGTTGTCACGCCGGTAATGGTACTGAGCATCGCGGGTTGTTCGGGTGGTCAGCAGGCCGCTGCTGTCATAGCTGAACTGCTGAGCGCGTCGGGGGATGCCGCCATTGTCGTCTGGTCTGCCGCTTTCCATGAGAGTGGTGAGCAGTCCACGTTCGTTCCATGCCATCTGCCGGGATGTGCCGTCCGGGCGGACTTCGCTCAACGGGTGGCCTGTCGGGTCATACGTAAACCGGTACTCACCGCCGTTGCCGTTTTCCAGACGCAGCAAATTGCCTCTCGGGTCATAGTGCCAGCGGCGGGTTCGTCCCGTGCGGTCGGTAACGCTTTCTGGCATTCCCAGCGCGGAATACTGCCAGCGTACCTCACTTTCCAGTGGGTCGCGCCAGGCCTCAAGTTGTCCATGTCCGTTCCACCGCAGCGTTTCCCTGCTACCGTCGGCGCGGATAAGCGCGGTGAGCTGTCCGGCTTTGTTCCATTCCCTGTGGGTGACGTTACCTTCCGCGTCCTCGCTGCTGACAAGCTGACCAAAGCGGTCATATCTGAAACGGGTTACGCTGCCGGAGCAGTCGGTACGCTGCGTCAGGAGTCCCTGACGGTTCCATTCCAGTATCACGTCACCGCCGCCGGCATCGGTGATGCGTTCCGGCAGCGTTTCTTCTTCATCAGGATAGTAATAAACGGTGGTCTGGTTGAGCGCGTCGGTTTCCGACAGCAGGCGACCTTTCAGGTCGTAAGTGGCCCGCGTCGCTGCTCCGTCCGGGTAAAGGGTCTGTGCAATACGGTCTGTGCTGCGGAACCAGTGGTAGCGGGTGGTGCGGCCCGCCGGGTCGGTTTCGGTTATCAGACGACCATAACGGTCCCACTGGCTGCGTCGTATGGCTCCGTCAGGCAGGATAACATCGCATAACTCGCCATCACGATAGACGAAACCGGTCTGGCGACCGTCATAATCTGTGAAACGTGCAACATTGTCATCGTCGTCAACCAGCCAGTGTGCTTGTGCGCCATCGTCGCGGGTGGCGCGGCGGGTACCGTTTACAAAATCGTATTCAAAATCAAGCTGCTCACCTGCGCTGTTGCGGTATGCCACCACGCGCGGCAGACCATCAATGCTCCGCCAAAGATATTCATTCAGAAGCCCGTTGCTGTCCTCATGGCTGCGCAGTAAATCCGTTCCGTCCCCGTCGTCGTACCAGCTGAAACGGCGGCGAATTTGCTCACCGCGCCCGGTTACGGTGAGCAGCCGGGCCTTATCATCGTAGTTGTAGCGGACCAGGCAGACTTCATCATCCAGCCAGGCTTCGGTCAGGCGAACCTGTCCGCTGACAGTTGTGTAGCGGCAAACCACGCGTTGTCCTGCGCTGTCGGTGAGTGAATGCAGCGTGTTGTTATCGTTCCACCCGAACAGAATATCGTTACCACAGGGTTCAGTCAGGCGCAGCGGCAGGGCAGGGGAACCGTCCCGCAGAGATGAGTAATGCCAGCGCTCGCCGCTGATGTCATACACTGACCAGCTGTCGTCCTGATGGTGTTCCAGCCAGCGCTTCTCCGGTTCACAGAAGGTTCGCTGACCTTTCGGCACCGGCGGGAAGGAGACGTAATCTCCCGATGGCGCACGCCATACCAGCCCGTCCTGATATTTTTCAAGTCGGGTTTCCCAGAAAAGTGACCAACCCCGGCCCAGCACGCTGTCGCCGGGATGGCCGCTGCGCCAGTAACGCTGCCAGACAACCGGCAGACGGGAAGGTAATATGAAGTCCAGCTCGTCATCACCGGAGAGAAACTTCTGGCCGCTGACAATATCGACCGGGCGGGCGATAATCCCCACGGCAGCCGCACCCGTCATCATCACGCCAGCGCGGCAGGCGACGCGGGCCAGTTTGTTGATGCCCGGAATTTTACTGAACAGCCTGCCCAGCGCACCGACTTTGCCTGCGGCGCCTCCCGCTCCGCCGAGCAGTCCGGCAAACAGCAGCGTCAGGTCAGACGCTTTGTACAGCCATTCCGGGACTTCAGACTGTATCGGCAGCGTCTGTTCTGGTTCACCGCCGATAACCACGTCTCCGGAACCGGTCATGACTTTGCCGCCACAGGTGGTCTGGTCACCGGTACGAACGGCAGGCAGACCGTTGATATAAACACGTGAGGAGCCTTCGGCCATCTGTTGTGAGCCACCGTCCCTGGCGCACTCCGCCATGCTGTCGGTGGCAATGGCGGCAGGTCTGCCATTAATGAACACGTTATGAGAGCCGGTGGCAATAACGCCTTCTTTTTCCATGCTGGCGGCCCCGGCGTCTGCGATACTGTCCCGCGCAGCCGTCGCCAGTTCGCCTGTCAGATACCCCACCGCCAGGCTGGCCCCGACCAGAAGCACGCCAATACCCAGACAGGACGCACCGATACCGGCCACCATAAGCGCTCCGGCGGCAATGCCACCCGCCGCTGCAATCAGTCCCCCGACAAGAGTCCCGGCAATCATCCCTGCCAGACCATGGGAGTGGCCGATGTCGTCTCCGACACGCGCCGCCTCAAACATAACAATGTCCCTTAATTGTTAGTGTTAAATCTGAAACTTGCGAGGAGTGCCTGAAAGCACTGGCTGTCCGTATCCCGGATTTTTTCCATACGGGTCATGGTGAACACCAGAATATGGTTATCCGCTGTGTTAAATACCGCCTGCTGCTGAAAGATCCGTCTGTTGTCACGAAGGTAGCTGGCATGAAGACATTCACCGGGGATAAGATTCTCCCCCAGTACAGCAGCTTCACGCAGCGACAGCTTCCAGCCCTTCAGATGCTTATTCATCAGCGCTGTCTGGCGGTCAATATAGTCCGGCAGAGCCTCACCGTTACTGAGGGTATCGCGGGAGATGTTAAATGCGGGGGCGTTCTCGCCGGCAAGCGTAAAGACATTCACCGTGCGGTCCTGATACTGGTCAGGAAGCGTTATCCGGCCTTCGGTGAAAAGACAGACAGCGTGGCTTTCGGACATTAAGCAGATTCCTTTGCCTGAGAAAAGGTTAAGTCTGCCACAGGGTGTGGCGGCTGGCTATATGCACACCAGGTTTTCATTAACCCAAAAGCAGGACACAAAAAGACGGCCTTATAGAAAATAGCGGGTCAGCAATCATCTGAATCTCCACGGCTTCAACCGACTTAATCACGGCAATGATCTGATGCTCAGTAAAACGGGCGTTACGCATAGCGATCTCCTTCGTTGGCGTATGCCGAAAGATCTCTGAATGTAAATGGCACGCTTATGCGGGATACTGACAGCGCCTTGGCTATAAGTTCTGAATGGCTCGGTTTTTCCTCTTTCAGGACCCATTATTAAAGTGATTCTGTCTTAAATGCACGAGCAGCGACAACGACAATTAACAACAAATGAGGCTGGGGCAACCTGGCTTTTTTGTCTGTCGTTTACTGTTGGGCCACAGCCTTGAACACGGTGTAGAGCACATGCCGTTTTGAGGGGTTGTGTCTTTGACTTCCCGCTGGCATGATCCAGAACAGAGATTAACGGGACGTTAATCGCAATGTATTGATTTTTAGTTATTTGACTCGGGGTGCCCTTCTGCGTGAAGGCTGAGAAATACCCGTATTACCTGATCTGGATAATGCCAGCGTAGGGAAGTCAGATGCCTGTCCGGCATTGCCTTCTTGAGCGCCGGCCAGGAGACCTATGAAACAGCCTGACCTGCCTGATGCCGCGTTTACCGCGCGCTCCCTCTCTCTGTTCCGCCAGCGCGCGCCGCTGGTTCACTGCATGACCAACGATGTGGTTCAGACCTTTACCGCTAACGTATTGCTGGCGCTGCACGCCTCGCCGGCAATGGTCATTGATGCTGAAGAAGCGGCGCAGTTTAGCGCCGTTGCCGATGCGCTGCTGATTAACGTCGGCACCTTAACCCGTACGCGCGCCGACGCGATGCTGGCGGCGGCGCAGGAGGCCCGCAAAGCCGCCACGCCCTGGACGCTCGATCCGGTGGCGGTCGGCGCGCTGCGGCTGCGCACTGATTTTTGTCAGCGGCTGCTGACGCTGAAACCCGCCGCCATTCGCGGCAACGCCTCGGAAATTCTTGCGCTGTCGCTTCAGCAGAGCGGCGGACGCGGCGTTGATACGCAGCATCAGGCGGAAGAAGCGCTTTCCGCCGCTCAGCGGCTGGCGCAGCGCTGCGGCGCCATCGTAGTGGTGACCGGCGAAGTGGACTACGTCACCGACGGTGAACGCACGCTGAAAGTGCCGGGCGGATCGCCTTTGATGACGCGGGTGGTCGGCACCGGCTGTGCGCTATCGGCGGTAGTGGCGGGCTTTGCGGCGCTGCCGGGCGATCGGCTACAGCATATCGCCAGCGCCTGTGGCGTTATGGCGCGCGCAGGCGAGTTGGCGGCGGGCCGCGCACAGGGACCGGGCAGTTTTATTCCGGCGTTTCTCGATGCGCTGTGGAACCTGAATGCGGAGGCGCTGGCATGAGAATCAATGCATTAACTATCGCCGGCACCGATCCCAGCGGCGGGGCTGGCATTCAGGCCGATTTAAAAACCTTCTCCGCGCTGGGCGCGTACGGTGCCAGCGTCATTACCGCGCTGGTGGCGCAAAACACCTGCGGCGTACAGTCGGTTTATCGCATCGAACCGCAGTTTGTCGCCGCGCAGCTCGATTCGGTGCTGAGCGATCTGCGTATCGACAGCGTAAAAATCGGCATGCTGGCGGAGAGCGATATTGTCGAGGCGGTGGCAGAACGGCTCGGTCGCGCCGCGGTGCCCTGGGTCGTGCTGGATACGGTGATGCTGGCGAAAAGCGGCGATGCGCTGCTGTCGCCGCAGGCGGTGACGACGCTGCGCGAACGGCTGTTGCCACGGGTATCGCTGATTACACCCAACCTGCCGGAGGCGGCGGCGCTGCTGGAAACCGGGCACGCGCGCGACGAGCAGGAGATGAAACAGCAGGGCAGAGCGCTGCTGGCGCTGGGCTGCGAGGCGGTGCTGATTAAAGGGGGGCATCTCAGCGATGCCGAAAGCCCGGACTGGCTCTTTACGCGCCAGGGTGAGCAGCGCTTTACTGCGCCGCGCATCGCCACGCGCAATACCCACGGCACCGGCTGCACGCTTTCATCGGCGCTTGCCGCGTTGCGTCCGCGTCATGCCGACTGGGAAAGCACCATCGCGGCGGCCAAAGCCTGGCTCCAGGGCGCGTTGGCGCAGGCCGATACGTTGGAAGTCGGGAAAGGCATTGGGCCGGTGCACCATTTTTATCGCTGGTGGTAGGGCGTAACGCAACGTTTACCGGCGGAGATTTCTGAAAAATGGAGTCAGCAGTTTGCGTTAGCGGCTGAAAAGGGGCCAGTCTGTGCCGGGTCGTCGGGCGGCCCGACAACGGATCGGAGCATGCGATCCCCTTTAAACACTCAGGAGCTAACATGACGGACATCGTACAGTTATTGGGCAACGAAGCGGACAGCCTTCTGCAACATCGCTGCATGACCATTCCAGCGGACAGCCTTTATCTTCCGGGCGCGGATTATGTCGATCGGGTGATGATCGACAACAATCGTTCTCCTGCCGTGCTGCGCAATATGCAGACGCTTTACAATACCGGTCGCCTGGCGGGCACCGGCTACCTTTCTATCCTGCCGGTTGATCAGGGCGTGGAGCATTCCGCTGGCGCCTCTTTCGCCGCCAATCCGCTCTATTTCGATCCGAAGAATATCGTCGAACTGGCGCTGGAGGCGGGCTGTAACTGCGTCGCCTCAACCTACGGTGTGCTGGCGGCGGTGTCGCGCCGTTACGCCCATAAAATCCCATTTATGGTCAAGCTGAACCATAACGAAACGCTCAGCTACCCGGCGCAGTATGACCAGACGCTCTACGCCAGCGTGGAGCAGGCATTCAACCTGGGCGCCGTGGCCGTCGGCGCGACCATTTATTTCGGTTCCGAGCAGTCGCGTCGCCAGATTGAAGAGATCTCCGCCGCCTTTGAGCGCGCGCATGAGTTGGGCATGGTGACCGTGCTCTGGGCCTATCTGCGCAATAACGCGTTCAAGAAAGATGGCGTGGACTATCATGTCAGCGCCGATCTCTCTGGCCAGGCGAATCATCTGGCCGCCACCATCGGCGCGGATATCGTGAAGCAGAAAATGGCGGAAAATAACGGCGGCTATAACGTGCTGAAATTCGGTCATACCGACAAGCGCGTCTATGACACGCTGACCAGCGAGCATCCGATCGATCTGGTGCGCTATCAGCTGGCGAACTGTTATATGGGACGTGCCGGGCTGATCAATTCCGGCGGCGCCTCCGCAGGCGAAACCGATACCGCTGAATCGGTTCGCACCGCCGTGATCAATAAACGCGCTGGCGGCATGGGGCTGATTATGGGACGTAAGGCGTTTAAGAAGTCGATGCGTGATGGCGTGGCGCTGATCAATGCCGTCCAGGATGTTTATCTGTCGAAGAATATCACCATCGCCTGATGGTCAGCGGGACGATGCTGCGTCGTCCCGCCTCTCTTTACACCTGCTCAAACCATTCGCTGTTCTGCTCGGCGATGGGCGTAATGGAAAAAATCATCTCTTGCAGGTGGTGGCGCATCGCTTTTTCCGCACCGTCAGGATCGTGATTACGCAGGGTATGCAGAATTTCTTCATGCTGATCGATCAGGCTTTCCGGCGGCGATACCTTGCTGAGCGTTAGAAAACGCACCCGATCCATGGTGGCTTTGATATTCTCCACCGTCTCCCAGGCCAGTTCGCAGTTGATGCTCTGCGCGATCAGCCGATGAAACTCATCGTCCAGCTGCAGGAAGGCCTGCGCATCATGACGCTGCGCCGCCATTTTTTGTAGCTGCAGGTTATGCTCCAGCGCCATCAGCGCGGCGGGCGTCGCTTCCATGGCGGCGCGGCGCACCACGGCGATCTCTACCGCTTCGCGAATAAAGCGGCCGTCAGCCACCCGCTGAGCGGAAATTTTGCGTACAAAGGTGCCGCGCTGCGGCAGAATCTGCACCAAACCCGCTTCCGCCAGCTTAATAAACGCTTCGCGCACCGGCTGACGTGAAACATTAAAACGGCAGGAGACTTCTTTTTCCGACAGCAGCGAACCCGGTGGGATAATGCAGGTAACAATCTCCCGGCGCAAAAAACGGTAGATCTGCTGGTTAACCGGTTCGCTGGTGGTGATAGTGTAGGGTATCGACATGCGACAACTTCCTGGACTGGCTGGACGCGAAAGCTTTCAGTCTAAACAGCCCGTCAACTCCGCGCCAGCGCTTTCATTACAGGAATAATCAATAGCTTGTTATTACCCGTTTGACCGTTTCTTTCGCCCCATGCTGTTGCAGCAGTTGGTAAAAGTGCAGCACGCACGCGGTAAACTGCGCGTTTGCGGGCAGATCGTCGCCGAACACTTTTTGCAGCGAAAGCAGCGCGGCAATGCGCGCTTCGCCGTCGGCGCTTTCACTTACCCGCTGCGCCAGTGTCTCCTTCAGCGGATCGTTGATCTCAACAGGCGCGCCCTGTTCATCGACGCCGCCAACGTAGCGTATCCAGCCTGCCACGCCCAGCGCCAGCAGGTCGAACCGGCTGTTATGCGCCAGGTGCCAGCGGATGCTGTCCAGCCAGCGCTGCGGCAGTTTCTGCGTGCCGTCAGAGGCGATCTGCCAGGTGCGATGCTTGATGGCGCGGTTTTGATAACGGGCGATCAGCGAGTCCGCATAGGCGGTAAGATCGACATTCTGCGTGCGCAGGGTAGGCGCCTGTTCCGCCAGCATCAGCGTGCGCGCGGCGTGCAGGAAGTGCTCATCGGCCATGCAGTCGCTGATATGTTGATAACCCGCCAGATAGCCGAGATAGGCGAGAAACGAGTGGCTGCCGTTGAGCATGCGCAGTTTCATCTCTTCAAACGGCAGCACGTCCTGCACCAATTCCGCGCCAGCTTTTTCCCACGCCGGGCGTCCGTTGACGAAATTATCTTCGATCACCCACTGGAAAAAGGGTTCGCACTGCACGGCGACCGGATCGTAACAGCCGAGCGTTTCGCCGAGTTCGTCCAGCGCTTCCTGCGTCATGGCCGGTACGATGCGATCGACCATGGTGGAAGGGAAGGTCAGGTGGTGACGAATATAGTCCGCCAGCGCCGCATCGTGCTTTTCCGCCAGCTGCACCACAACATTGCGCGTAACGTGCCCGTTTTCCGGCATATTATCGCAGGACATCACGCTAAAGGGCGGCAGGCCGCGCTCGCGTCGACGCTTGACCGCGGCGAGGATCACGCCGGGCAGCGAGTGCGGCGCGTCAGGGTTGGCCAGGTCATGCTGAATCACCGGATGCTCAAGGTTGAGCTGGCCGTTGGCGGGATGATGGCAGTAGCCTTTTTCCGTTACGGTTATCGAAACAATCGCGATCTCCGGCTGGCTCATTGCCTCTATCACCGCCTCGATGCCGTCAGTACGCGCATCGACGGTATCGCAAATCACGCCGATCGCGCGTGATGTTTTGCCGCTGTCCGCCATCTCGGTAACGGTATAAAGACAATCCTGCTGGCGCAGGTTGCTGACCAGTTTACTGTTGCCCTGTAAATTGATTCCGCACTCGATATAGCCCCAGTCGCTCTGCTGTTCGCGCGCCAGGCGATCGGCGCATACCGCCTGATGAGCGCGGTGAAAGGCGCCGAAGCCGATATGCAGAATACGCGGGCGCAGCCGCGTGCGGTCGTAATCGGGAAGTGAAACGTCGTTGGCCAGTTTCTCGACGGATAGCATGCGAAAGTCCTTCTTACTTAATGTAAAAGGCGCGCCGGAGCGCGCCGGGAAATTAGACGGAAACAGGTTTGCTGCTGGCTTTCGGGCTTTTCACCACGAACAGCACCAGGAAAGCGCCAAGCGCGGCAATCACGCCGGCCAACACAAATGCGCTATCGAATTTGCCGGTATGCTGCACGATAAAGCCGGTGACGATCGGGCCGATAATCCCTGACACGCTGCCTACCAGATGAATAAAACCGCTGATCCCGCCAACGCGGCTCTTATGCACCACGTCCTGAATAATCGCCCAGTAGATAGCGCCGGTGATATAGAGGAAGAAGATCGAGATCGACATCAGCAGCACCGCAGACGTTACTCCTTCTACCGTACCGGCCAGCGCGACACAAAGGGCGGCGGCCAGTAACGCGACCACCAGCACAATTTTTCGCGACAGCAGCAGCCGGCCAGTGATGTTGAAAATCTTATCGGAGATCCAGCCGCCCAGCGCCAGGCCGACAAAGCCGACAATCCACGGGATCACGGTAGTCATGCTCATCGATTTGATATCCAGCCCGTGCGCCTGTACCAGATAGGCCGGAAACCAGCTCAGGAAGAAGAACAGAATGTAGTTGTAGCAGAAGAAGGCGAAGGCGGTGACCAGGATAATCGGCTGGCGCAGATAGTAGCCCAGTCCGTGCGAAGCCTGCGCCAGTTCAGGTTCATCGCCTGGCTGCGCCTCTTTCAATTTTTCGATTAGCGCGCGCTCTTCGTCGGAGACGCGTTTGCTGCGCGCCGGATTGTCAGCGGCGACAAAGAACCAGACGATCATCCAGACGATGCCGATAGAGCAGATAATGACAAATGCGGGACGCCAGCCGAATGCCAACGCCAGATAGCCGATAATCGGCCCGGCCACCGCGCCGCCGAGCGGCGATCCGGCGCTAAGAAAGCCCATGGCGGTCGCCGCCTGTTTTTTCGGGAACCAGCCGTTAATCTCCTTATTGGCCGAGGCGCAGATCGGTCCTTCCGCCATGCCGAACAGCACGCGCAGGATCAGCATCGACCAGAAACCGGTGGCGAGGGCGGTCAGCCCGCAGAACAGCGACCACATGCCTACGGCAATGCCCAGCACCAGCGTCGGGCCATATTTATCGGTCGCGAGGCCGCCGATAAAGTTAAACAGGGCGTAACCGAAGAAAAAGCTGCCGAAGATCATGCCGAACTGCTCGGCATTCAGCATCAGATCTTTTTCGATCATCGGCACCGTCAGCGAGAGGGCGACACGATCGAGGTAATTGATCATGTAGACCAGAAACAGTAGAAGTACGATGGTCCAGCGCAAGTTCTTGAACATGGTAACTCCGTAATCGTTTGATAATTATAATAATTAATGGAAGGGCGGCGCTGCCGCCCAACCCCTGGCTTATTCAATGGACAAAATGACTTTGCAACAGGTACGTGGGTCTTTCTCGAATAGCGTCATCGCTTGCTCGACCTGAGCCAGCGGGAAGTAGTGCGTGACCAGTTTTTCCGGCTGAATAGCGCCGCGCTCGATCCAGTCGATAACCTGCGAGAATCGGTGGCTGTTCAGGCGCGAGGTGAACAGCGACAGCTCTTTGCTGGTCAGGCTCTGCTGCGTCACGGTGCAGGGCTCGGCGGAGAAGCCCAACAGCCCGATGCGCGCCGCCGGAGAAGCAAGCGCCGCCGCTTCTGCCAGAATCGCAGGATGGCAGGCGGCGTCGATAATCAGCGTCGGCTGTACGCCTTCCAGCTGCGCGGCCAGCGGCACCTCGCTGTTATTAAAGACCGCGTCGGCGCCGCTTTGTTGCGCCAGCGCCAAACGTTCCGGCAGACGATCGACCACCAGCACCTGGCGTACGCCGTATACCCCTTTCAATACCTGAATCGCCGTCAGCCCCATCGGCCCGGCGCCGTAGATCAGCGCCACATCCTGCGCGGCAGGCTGCAAAAACGCAGTGATATTGGCCGCGATGGTGAACGGCTCAATCAGGCTGGCGAGCTTATCGGGGATGCTGTCCGGGACGCGATACGCATTGCTGGCCGGCGCCACGGCATATTCGCTGAAGCCGCCGTCGCGATGAACGCCGATCACCTGTAGTTCGCGGCAGACGTTGGGACGCCCGACGGAGCAGGGATAGCAGTGGCCGCAGCTCACCACCGGATCGACCGCCACGCGTTCGCCGATACGTCCGGCGTCAACGCCCGCGCCGACGGCGTCGATCACGCCGAAAAATTCATGGCCGATCACGCGCGGGTAGCGTGCGAACGGATTATGGCCGTGCCAGATATGCACGTCGGAGCCACAGATGCTGGCGTAGCGCACTTTTACCCGCACTTCGCCTGAGGCGGGTTCCGGCAGCGGACGCGTTTGTATACGCAGCTCGCCCGGTTGTTCAATGACAACGCTTTTCATGCTTGTCTCCTTACCAGTTCCACAACGTGCCGTCTTCAAGGCGCGCTACCGGCAGATAGGCTGATTCCCAGGGATATTTCGCCGCCAGTTTCTCGTCGAATTCGATGCCGAGGCCTGGCTTCTCGCCCGGATGCATATAGCCGTTATCGAAGCTCCAGCTATGGGGGAAAACCTCCAGCATCTGTTCGGAATAGCCCATATATTCCTGCACGCCGAAATTAGGCACCCACAGGTCGAAATGCAGCGCCGCCGCCATGCAAATTGGCGAGAGATCGGACGGGCCGTGCGAGCCGGTGCGCACCTGATAGAGCGAGGCGAAATCGGCGATGCGGCGCATGCCGGTAATGCCGCCTGCATGGGTGATGGTGGTGCGGATATAGTCGATCAGCTGTTCTTCAATCAGCTGTTTGCAGTCCCAGATGCTGTTAAAGACTTCGCCGACGGCGATCGGCGTGACGGTATGCTGGCGGATCAGGCGGAAGCACTCCTGATTCTCTGCTGGCGTCGGATCTTCCATCCAGAACAGGCGGTAATCTTCGATACGCTTGCCGAAGCGGGCGGCCTCGATTGGCGTCAGACGGTGGTGCATATCGTGCAGCAGATGCTCATCGAAGCCGAAGCGCTCGCGCACCGCTTCAAACAGCTTCGGCGTGAAATCGAGATATTTCTCTGTCGACCAGAGCTGTTCTTCCGGCCAGTCGCCTTTGGTGGCGGGCTCATACGCCAGGCCTTTGCCTTTCGACATGCCGTAGGTGGTTTTCATGCCCGGCACGCCGCACTGCACGCGGATCGCTTTAAAGCCCATCTCTTTATGGCGCGCATAGTCATCCAGCACTTCGTCGATAGTGCGGCCGGTGGTGTGACAGTAGACCATAACGCCGGTGCGCGAGGCGCCGCCCAGCAGCTGATAAAGCGGCATATTGGCCGCTTTGGCTTTGATATCCCACAGCGCCATATCCACGGCGGAGATAGCGGACATGGTGACCGGCCCGCGACGCCAGTAGGCGCCTTTATAGAAAAACTGCCAGATATCCTCGATCTGATGGGCGTCGCGGCCAATCAACTGCGGACAGATATGATCTTTCAGGTAGGAGGCGACCGGCAGTTCGCGCCCGTTAAGCGTGGCGTCGCCAATGCCGGTAAGGCCTTCATCCGTGGTGATTTTAAGCGTGACAAAATTCCTGCCGGGGCAGGTAACAAATACTTCGGCTTTAACAATCTTCATTTTTCGACCTTTATGGATTGCGACAGTGAATGCCTGAAATTTAAGCGTCGCCGTACTACCATACAAGTAAAGAAGGGCGAATGATCGATCGTGATCACACAGTTTTTACAAATTGCTGCGCGGTAATGCGCGACGAAAAGGCTTATTCACTGCGCGGCGCAGCATAAAAACGTGAGAGGGGGCAAACCGGCGGAGCAGAGAAAAGGCGAGGCGCCCGCCCTGGCAGAGCGGCGGGCGGGAGAACGATCAGGTTAACAGTGGGCACTGCGGCGGCAGACGACAGGCCAGCGCGCCGGGAAGGACTTCGATATGGAACCTGGTGCCGCTGAGCGGCTCGCCGTCCAGATTAAAGGTCATCTCGTTTGGGGATGTGATTGTCAGCGACGGCAGGGTCGCGGCGATGATATTCGGGTTCTGTTCGTCGCTGGTTATTGAGTGCAGCAGCGTAGAAAGCAGCTCTTGCGAGGTGACGACGCTTAAATCAAGCAGGCCGTCGTTGATCAGGGCGCGCGGGCAAAGACGCTGACCGCCGCCCGCCTGACGACCATTGCCGACGCCGATTGCCAGCGCATCGCCGGTCCAGGCGAAGTTGGGGCCGTTGATGGCGCAGCTGTCCGCCTTCAGCGTATCCATACGCATCAGTCCGTGAATAAAGTAGGAGACGCCGCCCAGCGCCGACTTCAGCTTTTCCGGCGTTTCGGTCGTGATGCGGGTGCCGAAGCCGCCGGTCGCCATATTGAGGAAGTAGCGCGTCTGATTCACGCACGCCAGGTCAATATTGACGGCTTCGCCGACGATTGCCAGCCGCAGCGCCGCTTCGGGATCTTCAGGAATGCCCGCGCTGGTGGCAAAATCGTTGGCGGTGCCGAGCGGCAGAATGCCCAGCACCGGACGTGCCGCCGCCGGGATTTTTACCAGCGCGTTCGCCAGTTCATTAATGGTTCCGTCGCCGCCGCCCGCCACGACCGTAGCGGCGTTGAGCTGTACCGCTTCCTGCAGATAACGTTCGCTGTCGCCCTGTTCCCAGGTGACGCGCACCGCGATCGGATGGCCTTCCTCACGCAGCGCAGAGATCGCTTCGCGCAGCGCCTCATTGCCGGCGCCTTTTCCATTCAGGATCACCAGTGTCAAAGCCTGTTTTTCCATGCTATTTCCCTTGGCAGCAAATTACGCAGTATCCCTGAGTTTATAGCACAGAAGCGGAAAAAAGCGGTGCGGGCGGGGGACGCTTTAAGAGCAGTACGCAAAGAAAAACCCGCACGGGGGAGCCGGGCGGGCGAAGGAGGTGGTTCCTGGTACAGACTGCTGTTTATTTTTGCTCGTTTTAGCAAGCGCGATGTTAACTGCAAACCGCGCCGGCTAATGTGATCGGATTCTAAGATCCGTAACGGCGGGAAATTAATTCGCTGCGATGCTTTTCGCCTCGCCGTGCGGATTGCGCGTGGTGGTGCCGTTCAGGTTGCGCATCAGCAGAGCGAATTGAATATCAAGATCCGCCGGCACGGGCAGCCAGACGATATGTCCATTGCCCGGCGCCACCTCGACCGGCTGGCCTTTGTTATTCTCCAGCGCCGTCAGGGTGAAATGCAGATTCCCCGCCGGGGTCATCAGCTCAAGGCTGTCGTCTAGGGCGAATTTGTTTTTCACTTCCACCTGCGCCAGCTCGCCGCGTCGTTCGCCGGTAAACTCGCCGACAAACTGCTGGCGATCGGACACGGAATAGCCGTAGTCGTAGTTCTGATAGCTGTCGTGAGTATGGCGGCGCAGGAAGCCTTCGGTATAGCCGCGGTGCGCCAGCCCTTCCAGCGTCTCCAGCAGCGTCGGGTCGAACGGTTTCCCGGCAGCGGCGTCGTCAATCGCGCGGCGGTAGACCTGCGCGGTGCGCGCGCAGTAATAGAAGGATTTGGTGCGGCCTTCGATCTTCAGCGAATGCACGCCCATGCGCGTCAGACGCTCAACGTGCGCCACGGCGCGCAGATCTTTGGAGTTCATGATGTAGGTGCCGTGTTCATCCTCGAAGGCGGTCATATATTCGCCGGGACGCATCGCCTCTTCGATCATAAACACCTTGTCGGTCGGCTGACCGGCGCCGAGCGTCGGCGTCACGTCCTGTACCGGAATCGGTTCATGCTGATGAACGATATTGCCGATCTCATCCTCTTTGCCTTCCTGCACCTTATACTCCCAGCGGCAGGCATTGGTGCAGGTGCCCTGATTGGGGTCGCGCTTGTTAATGTAGCCGGAAAGCAGGCAGCGACCGGAATAGGCCATGCAGAGCGCGCCGTGGACGAAAACCTCCAGCTCCATCTCCGGCACCTGCTGACGAATTTCTTCAATCTCCTCCAGCGACAGCTCGCGCGACAGGATCACGCGCGTCAGCCCCATCTGCTGCCAGAACTTCACCGTCGCCCAGTTGACCGCGTTGGCCTGCACCGACAGGTGAATCGGCATCTGCGGGAACGCCTCGCGCACCATCATAATCAGGCCGGGATCGGACATAATCAGCGCGTCCGGCTGCATATCGATCACCGGCTGCAAATCGCGGATAAAGGTTTTCAGCTTGGCGTTATGCGGCGCGATATTCACCACCACATAAAACTTTTTGCCCAGCGCATGCGCTTCCTGGATGCCCAGCGCCAGGTTCTGATGGTTGAATTCATTGTTGCGCACGCGCAGGCTGTAGCGTGGCTGACCGGCGTATACAGCGTCTGCGCCGTAGGCGAAGGCGTAACGCATATTCTTCAGCGTGCCGGCCGGGGAAAGGAGTTCCGGTTTAAACATAGCGTTCTCAGTCTGATGTCAGGTCAGATATTGCGGACGGGCGACGTCAGAAAAATTGACGGCCCGTTAAAGGTGAAGAATTCTAAGCCGCTGAACCCATGATGTAAATTGCGCTAGATCAAACGACACAGATCCGCTTCCCAGCGGTAGCCCATCCCGTAGACCGCGCGGATAAAGGGTTGATCGGCATCCAGCGCCTCCAGCTTGCGCCGCAGGTTTTTAATATGGCTGTCGATGGTGCGGTCGGTTACCACGCGGTAATCGTCATAGAGATGGTTGAGCAGCTGCTCGCGTGAAAAGACTTTGCCCGGCTCCTGCGCCAGGGTTTTCAGCAGGCGAAACTCCGCGGGCGTAAGATCGAGCGTTTTGCCGTCCCAGCTCGCCTGAAAGCGCGCTTCGTCGATCACCAGCGGCGACGGCGCAGCGTTCTCCTCCGGCGTGCGGCGGCAGCGGCGCAGGATGGTTTTCACCCGCGCCACCACCTCGCGTGGGCTGAACGGTTTGCAGATATAGTCGTCCGCGCCGATCTCCAGCCCCAGCAGACGATCGATCTCCTCGATTTTGGCGGTCACCATAATCACCGGCAGATCGGAAAAGCGTCGCAGCTCGCGGCAGACGGAGAGGCCGTCCAGTCCGGGCAGCATCAGATCCAGCAGCATCAAATCGGGCGGCGTCTGCTGAATAAAGGCGATCGCCTCATCGCCGCGCGCCAGATGGTGTGTACGGTAGTTGGCCGCCTGCAGATAATCAATCATCAGTTGAGCGATCTTCGGCTCATCTTCCACTATCAGAATCAACGGATGGGTAAATTCATTCATCGCTGGCTATTCACAGTTTATCGTGCGGCAATTCTACCCTGATTTGCAGTCCACCTAAATCAGAGTGATCCGCAGACATCGCGCCGCCATGCGCTTCGACAATATTACGGCAGATCGCCAGACCCAGCCCGGAGCCGCCGCTGGCGCGATTGCGCGAGCCTTCGGAGCGCCAGAAGCGTTCGAAAATCTTTTCGCGCTGCGCGTCCGCCACGCCCGGCGCGGAATCGTCAATCAGCAGGCGCCAGCCTGAGGCGGTGGCGTGCAGCGCCAGGCTCACCGTGCCGTCGCGATCGGTATAGCGCAGGCTGTTCTCCAGCAGGTTGGTGAACAGCTGAATCAGCCGGTCAGGGTCGCCGAAAAAGGGCGCCTGCTCCGGCAGCGCCAGCCGCAGCGTCAGCCCATGACTGGCGTAGCGCGCGCGGAAGTTGCCGGCGACCAACTCCAGCAGCGCCGCCAGGTCGGTTGGGCTTTTACGGTAGGCGAGCGCGCCTTCGTCCGACAGCGACAGCTGGTGCAGGTCGTCCACCAGCTTGGTAAGGGTGGCGACCTCCATCAGCAGCGAGCTGACCGCCTCCGGCGTCAGCTTGCGTACGCCGTCCTGCATCGCCTCCAGTTCGCCGCGCAGGATCGCCAGCGGCGTGCGCAGCTCATGGGAGATATCCGCCATAAAGGCGCGGCGCATGCTCTCATTCTTTTCCAGCGAGCTGGCGAGACGGTTAAAGTCCTGCGCCAGCCGTCCCAGCTCATCGTTGCTGCTGACCGCCACCCGGCTGGTGAAGTGCCCGGCGGCGAGCTGGTGCGTGCCCGCCACCAGCCGCTTCACCGGCGCCAGCAGGCCGCGCGACATCAGCCAGGTGACCGCCGCCGCCAGCAGCGTCGACAGCCCGACGATCAGCCAGCTGGTGCGCCGCTGTTGCCGATCGAAATTAATGTCGGCGCTGCGCGTCAGACGCTCCGGCGGCGAGCCGATGACCCAGCCAACCACATGGCCGCTGTCGGTGGTGATGGTATGGCGAATGCCCTCCGGCGGCACCGGCGAATGCGGGCCGACCAGCACGCGATAGCGCTGATCGATAATCCAGAACTGGGTGCGCCAGCCGTGCGGCGGCAGATGCGTATTGGCATCGGGGTTCTGCTCAAGCGAACGCAGGATCGAAAACATCAGCCGGTTGTTGTTGCGTAAAAACGCCCAGCTGCCGTGCTGCTGATACTGATCCGCCAGCGCCTCGCTCAGCAGCGTCAGCCGCTGCTCGTTGCCGCGTTTGATGTAGTCGATAAAACCATGCTCGAAGCTGAGGCGCACGCCCCAGTGCATAGTGATCAGCACCAGCATGCAGGTAGAAAAAATGGCGCAAAACAGTTTCGCGCTGATGCCAAAACGCAGTCTCTCCATTAACGTGACGATCTCCCACGGCCCAGCGCCGCATTTTTACTGAACTGTTTCGGCACGCGCCAGAACACCAGCGCGGGCAGCGCGATTACCAGCGCCACGCAAAGCCAGGTATAGATAAAGGTTTCATGCGCCATCTCGCTGTCGGCTGCGGCATGATGGCCGAAGGCGCCCAACAGCAAACCGGCGAGCGTGACGCCGATACTCATCGCCAGCTGCATAATCATCGACAGCAGGCTGTTGCCGCTGGAGGCGAGGTTATCCGGCAGCTCCTTCAGCGTCAGGGTATTCATCGACGAGAAGCGGATGGCGTTGACCATACCTTGTAAAAACAGCACCACCGGCAGCGCCCAGACCCAGCCCATCAGCGCCACCAGCGGAAACAGCAGCACCACGACCGCCAGCGCCAGCGTCGAACCGACCAGCACGTTGCGATAGCCGAAGCGGTTGACGATCTGCACCACAATCCGCTTCATGCCCATATTGCCCAGCACCATCGGGATCATCATCAGCCCGGCATGAAACGGACTGTAGCCCAGCCCAAGCTGTAAAAACAGCGGCGTCATAAAGGGCAGCATGCCGCTGCCGATGCGGCCGGTCAGGCTGCCCAGCAGGCCGATGGAATAGGTGCGGTTGTCGAACAGATTCAGGCTGAACAGCGCGTTATCGTTGTTGCGCGCGTGCATCAGGTAGAACAGCAGTGAAAAAACCCCGGCGAGGATCAGCAGCCCCAGCGCCAGCGGCGAGCTGCCGGAGCCGTGCTGGCCGTCAAGCGCCAGCGTCAGCGTCGCCATGCCCGCCGCCAGTAGCAGAAAGCCGGAAAAGTCGAAGCGGCGCGTCTGTAATGAATAGTTCGGCATCAGCGTCATCGTGGCTATCGCGCCGAGAACGCCGACCGGCAGGTTGATGAGGAAGATCCAGTGCCAGCTGGCGTATTCCACCAGCACCCCGCCCAGCGCCGGGCCGACCAGCGGACCGATCTGGCCCGGCAGCGTGACGAACGTCATCGCCGCCATATACTGCTCGCGCGGCACAATCTTCATTACCGTCAGGCGGCCCACCGGTACCAGCATCGCGCCGCCGAACCCCTGTAGCACGCGCGCCAGCACCAGCTGATCCAGCGATCCGGCCAGCGCGCAGAACAGCGAGCCGAGGCTGAACAGCACGATGGCGGTAAAGAAGATGTTGCGCACGCCGAAGCGGTCCGCCAGCCAGCCGCTGAGCGGCAGCGTGACGGCGACGGTGAGCACGTAGGAGACGACCACCGAATGCATTTGCAGCGGGTCGACGCCTAAATCGCGCGCCATCGAGGGCAGGGCGGTATTAACGATGGTGGTGTCCAGCGTCTGCATAAAAAAGCCGACGGCGACGATCCATAACTGCCAGCGTACCGATGCGGATTGTGCTTGCTTCATAATTCGCCTCTGTTGCGCGTCGAACGACCGGGCCGTTCGGCCCGGCGGCGGTTAGCCGGTGACCGTCAGCGGCTGTTTGCGTCGACGCAGCTTATCCATATAGAGATAGACCACCGGCGTGGTGTAGAGCGTTAACAGCTGGCTCATCACCAGACCGCCGACAATGGTGATCCCCAGCGGTTGCCTGAGCTCCGCGCCGTCGCCGCTGGTTAACACCAGCGGCAGCGCCCCCAGCAGCGCGGCCAGCGTGGTCATCAGGATCGGGCGGAAGCGCAGCAGCGACGCCTGAAATATCGCGTCCCGCGCGCTCAGGCCGCCGTTGCGTTGCGCCTCAAGCGCGAAATCCACCATCATAATGGCGTTTTTCTTCACGATGCCGATCAGCAACATGATGCCGATCAGCGCGATCAGGCTGAACGGCGCGCCAAACCCCTCCAGCGCCAGCAGCGCCCCGACGCCCGCCGAAGGCAGGGTTGACAGAATGGTCAGCGGATGCACATAGCTTTCATATAATATCCCCAACACAATATAGACCGTGGCGATGGCTGCGATTATCAGCCAGAGCTGGCTGTTTTGCGTCTCCTTGAACACCTGCGCGGTGCCCGCGAAACTGCCGCGCACGCTGGCGGGCACGCCGAGCTGTGTCATGGTGCGCTCGATGGTCTCCGACGCCTGCGACAGCGACACCCCTTCCGGCAGGTTGAAGGCGATGGTCGAGGCGGCGGACAGCCCCTGATGGTTCACCGACAGCGGCGCGTTTGCGGGCTGCCAGCGGGCGAACCAGGAGAGCGGGATCGCCTTGCCGTCGTCGTTGACGACAAACATCTGGTCGAGAGCGCCGATATCCTGGGTGTAACGCGGGTCTACCTCCATCACCACTTTGTACTGGTTCAGCGGCTGATAGATGGTGGAGACCTGACGCTGGCCGAAGGCGTTGTTCAGCAGGGCGTTGGCGTCCGACACGTCAATGCCCAGCCGCGCCATGCTTTCGCGATCGTAAATCAGCGCCATTTCCGCGCCTTTGTCCTGTTGATCGGAACTGACGTCGGTCAACTCCGGCAGCTTGCTGAACGCCTGACGGATTTTCGGCTCCCATTCGCGCAGATCGCTCAGGCTGTCCGACAGCAGCGTGTACTGGTAGCTGGCGTTGGCTTCACGTCCGCCGACGCGAATATCCTGCACCGCCATCAGGAACAGGCTGGCGCCCGGCTCTTTCGCCAGTTTGGCGCGCAGGCGGGCGATAATCTGCTGCGCGCTCTCCTGACGTTCGGATAGCGGCTTCAACGAGATAAACATCGAACCGCTGTTGGTGCGCGATCCGCCGGTAAAGCCGGTGACGTTGTCCACCGCCGGATCTTCGCGAATGATTTTCATAAAGTCCGCCAGCTTGCCGCGCATCGCCTGGAAAGAGATGCTCTGGTCGGCGGAGATAAAGCCCATCAGCCGGCCGGTATCCTGTTCCGGGAAAAAGGTTTTCGGAATGGTGATGTAGAGATAAACCGTCAGGCCGATGGTGGCCAGCAGCACCAGCAGCGTCCAGCGCGCCCGCGCCAGCACCCATTGCAACGAACGGCCATAGCCGCTTTGCAGGCCCAGCAGCAGCCGGTTGAAATTGAAACGTTTCGGCTTCTCCTCGCGCTTCTCCTTCAGCAGCCAGGCGCACATCATCGGCGTCAGCGTCAGGGAGATCACCAGCGAGATCATAATCGCCACCGACAGGGTGACGGCGAACTCGCGGAACAGGCGTCCCACCAGGCCGCCCATCAGCAGCAGCGGAATAAACACCGCCACCAGCGAGACGCTCATCGACAATACGGTAAAGCCGACTTCGCGTACCCCCTGCAACGCCGCCTGCAACGGCTTCATTCCCGCTTCAATATGGCGGGAAATATTTTCCAGCACCACGATGGCGTCATCCACCACGAAGCCGGTGGCGATGGTCAGCGCCATCAGCGACAGGTTATTCAGGCTAAAGCCGCACAGATACATGGCGGCGAAGGTGCCGATCAGCGATACCGGCACCGCCACCGCCGGAATCAGCGTGGCGCGGCCGGAGCGCAGAAAGAGAAACACCACCAGAATCACCAGCGCGACGGCGATCACCAGCGACTGCTCCACCTCCTCCAGCGAGGCGCGGATGGTCGGAGAGCGATCCTGCGCGATCGCCAGGCTGACGGCGGTGGGGATCATCTCGCGCAGTTCCGGCATCTCCGCGCGGATGCGGTCCACGGTCTGAATCACGTTGGCGTCGGCGGTTTTACGGATTACCAGCAGCACCGCCGGTTTGGCATTGGTCATCCCGGCGTTGCGCACATCCTGCACCGAATCGGTCACCGTGGCGACATCCTGTAGCCGCACTGCCGCGCCGTTGTTGTAGTGCACCACCAGCGGCTGATACTCGGCGGCGGTTTTCAGCTCGTCGTTGGTTTTCAACTGCCAGCGCTGGTTGCCGTTCTCCACCGCGCCCTGCGGACGACGCACGTTGGCGTCGGCGATCGCCGCGCGCACCGCGTCGAGCGACACGCCCTGATTAAACAGCGCCTGCGGATTGAGCTGTACGCGCACCGCGGGCAGCGAGCTGCCGCCGACGGTGACGTCGCCGACGCCTTCGATCTGCGACAGCTTCTGCGCCAGCTGCGTCGAGGCGTAGTCGTAAAGCTGGCCCGGCGTCCAGTCCTCCGAGGTCAGCGTCATAATCATGATCGGCGCGTCGGAGGGGTTGGCCTTACGCCAGCTTGGGCGGCTCGGCATTCCGCTCGGCAGCAGGCTCTGCGCCGCGTTGATCGCCGCCTGCACGTCGCGCGCCGCGCCGTTAATGTCGCGGTCGTAGTCAAACACCATAATGATGCGCGTGCTGCCCAGCGAGCTGGTGGAGGTCATTTCGCTGACCCCGGCGATGCGGCCCAGCGAGCGCTCCAGCGGCGTCGCCACTGACGACGCCATCGTCTCCGGCGAGGCGCCCGGCAGCGAGGCGCTGACCATGATTACCGGAAAATCGACCTGCGGCAGCGGCGCCACCGGCAGCAGGCGAAAACCGAGAATGCCGACCAGCGCAATCGCCAGCGTCAGCAGGCAGGTGGCCACGGGACGCCAGATAAACAGCGCGAAAAACTTCACGAACGCGCCTCCCCACGTTGCAGACGACGGCGCGCGTAGTGCGCAAGACGATCGAACAGCAGGTAGATCACCGGCGTGGTGAACAGCGTCAGCACCTGACTGAGGATCAGGCCGCCGACCATCGCGATGCCGAGCGGACGCCGCAGCTCCGCGCCGACGCCGGTGCTGATCATCAACGGCAGCGCGCCCAGCAGCGCCGCCAGCGTCGTCATCAGAATCGGGCGGAAGCGCAGCAGGCAGGCCTGATAGATCGCTTCATAAGGCGATTTGCCCTGTTCGCGCTCGGCGGCGAGAGCGAAGTCGATCATCATAATGGCGTTTTTCTTCACGATGCCGATCAGCAGAATAATGCCGATAATGGCGATCACATCCAGTTCGTGTCCGCTGAGCATCAGCGCCAGCAACGCGCCGACGCCCGCCGTCGGCAGCGTCGAAAGAATGGTGATGGGATGGATAAAGCTCTCATACAGCACGCCCAGCACGATATACATCGCCACGATCGCCGCGACGATCAGCCACACCGTGCTGCCCAGCGCCGCCTGAAACGCCAGCGTGCTGCCCTGGAAACGGGTCATTATCTCCGACGGCATCGCCAGATCTTTCTCCGCTTCGCCGATCGCCTTCACCGCTTCGCCCAGCGAGTAGCCCTCGTTGAGGTTGAACGAGAAGGTGGTGGAGGGGAACTGATCGAGGTGATTCACCGCCAGCGCGCCGTAGCGCTGCTCCACCTGCGCCACGGTGCTGAGCGGCACCGCGCCGCCGTCGCTGGTGGCGATGCGGATATCGTTCAGCGCCGCCAGCCCCGGCGACTGACGGGTATCCTGCTCCAGCACCACGCGATACTGGTTGGCCTGCGTATAAATCGTCGAAATCAGGCGCTGGCCGAAGGCGTTATAGAGCGCGTTATCGATATCGCTCATGCTGATGCCAAGGCGGCTGGCGCTGTCGCGATCGACCTTCACGTATGCCTCCAGCCCTTTGTCCTGCCAGTCGCTGCTGACATCCTTCAGCTGCGGCAACGTGCGCAGACGCGCCAGCAGCTGCGGCACCCACTCGCTGAGCGAATCCAGCGAGCCGGTTTGCAAAGTGAACTGATATTGCGTGCGGCTCAGCTGGGTGTCGATAGTAAGATCCTGCACCGGCTGTAGCCAGAGCGTGACGCCAGGCAGCCGCGCTACCGCGCTTTGCAGACGCGCCACCACCGCCGGGATACGGTCGTCGCGCTCATCCAGCGGCTTGAGGTTGATCTGCACGCGGGCGCTGTTGAGCGCCGGATTGGTGCCGTCGACGCCGACAAACGAGGTGACGCTCTGCACCGCCGGGTCGCGTTCAATAATCGAGGCGACGTCGCGCGTGCGCTGCGCCATGCTGGCGTAAGAGACGCTCTGCGGCGCCTGCAGGGTGCCCTGAATGATGCCGTTATCCTGCACCGGGAAGAAGCCTTTCGGGATCAATACCCACAGCAGCACCGTCAGCACCAGCGTCGCCAGCGCCACGCCCAACGTTATCCACGGATGGTTCAGCACGCGCTTCAGCAAACGGCCATAGAGGGCGATAATGCGATCGAACATCGCTTCGCTGGCGCGCGAGAAGCGGTTCTGTTTCCTCAGCGATTCCGCGCTCAGCATGCGCGCGCACATCATCGGCGTCAGCGTCAGCGAGACCACGGCGGAGATCAGGATCGCTACCGCAAGCGTCACGGCGAACTCGCGGAACAGGCGGCCAACGATATCCCCCATAAACAGCAGCGGGATCAGCACCGCAATCAGCGAGAAGGTGAGGGAGATAATGGTAAAGCCGATCTCGCCCGCGCCTTTCAGCGTCGCCGCCAGCGGCTTTTCGCCCTGTTCGATATAGCGGGAGATATTTTCGATCACCACGATGGCGTCATCCACCACGAAGCCGGTGGCTATGGTCAACGCCATCAGCGTCAGGTTATTGATCGAAAAGCCGAGCAGATAGAGCACCGCAAAGGTGCCGATCAGCGACAGCGGCACCGCCACGGCGGGAATAATGGTGGCGGGCACGTTGCGCAGAAACAGATAGATAATCATCACCACCAGCGCGATCGCCAGTATCAGCTCCAGCTGCACGTCATGCACCGAGGCGCGGATATTGGTGGTGCGGTCGGAAAGCAGCTTTACGTCCACCGATTTGGGCAGTGAGGCGGTCAGCTCAGGCAGCAGGCTGCGGATATTGTCTGCGGTGGCGATAATGTTGGCGCCCGGCTGACGCTGCACGTTGAGCACAATCGCCTGCTGGCGGTTGGCCCAGGCGCCGAGCCAGCTGTTCTCCGCGCCCTGTTCCACGGTGGCGACGTCGCCAAGCCGCACCGGAGCGTTATTGCGATAAGCGACGATCAGCTGGCGATAATCTTCCGCCGACTGCATTTGATCGTTCGCCGAAAGAGTAATGGCGCGCTCCGGCCCATCCAGGCTGCCTTTCGCCGAGTTGACGTTGGCGTTGGCGATGGCGGTACGCACCGTTTCGCTGTCGAGACCGAGCGAGGCGAGCGCCTGCGCGTTCATTTTCACCCGCACCGCCGGACGCTGGCCGCCGGAGAGGGTCACCAGACCGACGCCGCTGACCTGAGAAATTTTCTGCGCGATGCGGGTTTCCACCATATCCTGCACCTGCGTCATCGGCATGCTGGTGGAGGTCACCGCCAGCGTCATGATCGGCGGATCGGCCGGGTTTACCTTGCTGTAGACCGGCGGGTTCGGCAGATCGCTCGGCAGCAGGTTGGTGGCGGAGTTAATCGCCGCCTGCACTTCCTGCTCCGCCACATCGAGCGGCAGCGTCAGCTGGAACTGCAACGTCACCACCGACGCGCCGCCGGAGCTTTGCGACGACATCTGTTGCAGCCCGGACATCTGACCGAACTGACGCTCCAGCGGCGCGGTGATCGCCGAGGTCACCACATCGGGACTGGCGCCGGGATAGAGCGTCACCACCTGAATCGTGGGGTAGTCCACTTCCGGCAGCGCGGAGACCGGCAGGAAGCGATAGCCGAGGATACCGGCCAGCAGAATCGCCACCATCAACAGCGTGGTGGCCACTGGACGCAGAATAAAGTGACGGGACGGGCCGCCGGTGGCGACAGGAGGCATCACCTGCATCAACCGCGATCTCCTTTAGCGTGACTGCCTTTTGCCGGCTGGGTCGCTTTTTCGCTGGCAAGCGGCGTTGACTGCGGCGCCACCACTTCCACCGTCGCGCCTTCCGTCAGGCGATCGAGACCGTCGGTCACCACGCGCTCGCCCGCGTCCAGTCCGGCGCTGATCACCACTTTTTGGCTATCCTGCAGGCCCGGCGTCACGCTTTTTTTGCTGACCTTATTGTCGCTGTTCACTACCCAGACGAAATTGCCTTCGTTGCCCATCTGCAGAGCGGCGGTCGGGATCACCACCGCGTCGTGCAGCGTGTTGACCTTAAGACGCGCGTTAACAAACTGATTGGGGAACAGGCGGTCATCTTCATTGCTGAAGCGCGCTTTGAGTTTGATGGTGCCGGTCGTCGTATCGATCTGGTTGTCCAGGCTCAGCAGTTCGCCCTGCGTCAGCAGCGTGCTGTTGCTGCGATCCCAGGCTTCCACCCGCAGCGGCTGACCTGCCTTTTGCGCCTGAATAATCGCCTGGATGGTGTTTTCCGGCAGGCTGAACAGCACGTCGATCGGGTGCGTTTGCGTCAGCACCACCAGCCCGGTGGTGTCGCCGCTGGAAATATAGTTGCCGATATCTACCTGCTTCAGGCCGGCCCGTCCATCTATCGGCGCGGTGATGCGGCTGTAGCTCAGGTTGAGTTCGGCGCTGGCGACGCTGCCTTCGTCCGCCTTAATGGTGCCGAGCGTTTCGCTCACCAGTGAACGCTGTGTATCCAGCTCCTGCTGCGAAACCAGGTTGGTTTTCGCCAGTTTTTCATAGCGCGCCAGATCGCGCCGGGCGTTGGCGAGGGTCGCTTTATCGCGCGCCAGTTGTCCCTGCGCCTGGGTGAGCGCGACCTGAAAAGGACGTGGATCGATCTCCGCCAGCAGCTGGCCCGCCTTAACCTGTTGTCCTTCCTGAAAATGGATCGCCATCAGTTGTCCGTCGACGCGGCTGCGCACCGTAACGGTATTGGCGGCGGTGACGGTGCCCAGCCCGGAAAAGTATTGCGGCACGCTCTGTGTCTCTGCGGTGGCCGCCTGCACCGGCGCCAGCGGCATATTGCGTCGGCCGCCTTTGCCGCGCTGCTGCGTCTGACCGCCCGCGTTTTGCCCGTTTTCAGCGCCGCCGTCGCTGCCGCGCGGCCACAGGAAGTAGCCAGCGACGGCGACCAGCGCGATAAGGATCAGCAGCAAAATTTTTTTCGAAGTACGGCGTGAGGCATTCATTGCGGTTTATTGCTCTCCGGCAGTGTAGTCAAAGGTCCTGGCGGGTCGTCAAGGCCACGGCCCGCAAAGGTGACCAGTTTAGTCATTAAATAAGATAAAAAAATGGAGGAATTAAGAATTACTGTAAGGTCGCCGTAAGGCTGGCGTAAGTATCCGCCATCCGGCGCGATGAGACAAATTTGCGTGGCCAGTCATTTCCTTTACGCATAAGCTGCGCCAGAAAACGACAAAGCAGAAGCCGGGTTGTTTGCTACGCTCATCAACAGGTTGGCAATATATTAATTAAGGAGAACAATGATGAGTCAGATTGAAACCCGTCAGTTGGGTCGCAGCGGCATCGAAGTACCGGCGCTTACCTTTGGCGGCAACGTGTTTGGCTGGACTGTCGATCAGAACGCCTCTTTTACTCTGCTGGATGCGCTGGTAGAAAAAGGGCTGTGGTTCATCGATACCGCTGATGTGTATTCCCGCTGGGCGCCGGGCAATCAGGGTGGCGAATCAGAAACCATCATTGGCAACTGGCTGAAAAAAACCGGCAAGCGCGACAAGATCGTTCTGGCGACCAAGGTGGGTATGGAGATGTCGCCGGAAAAAACCGGCCTCTCCGCGAAATATATCCGTCAGGCGGTTGAGGATTCTCTGCGTCGTCTGCAAACCGACTATATCGATCTTTACCAGGCGCATCGCGACGATGAGCAGACGCCGCTGGAGGAGACGCTGAAGGCGTTCGATGATCTGATTCGCGCAGGGAAGGTGCGTGCGATCGGCGCCTCTAACTATTCAGCGGCCCGCCTGACGGAAGCGCTGAAGGTCAGCGAGCAGAATAATCTGGCGCGCTATGAAACGTTGCAGCCGGAATATAACCTCTACGATCGCCAGGAGTATGAAAGCGGGCTGGCGCAGGTGGCGCAGGAGAACGGTCTGGGCGTGATTAACTACTACTCGCTGGCCAGCGGCTTCCTGAGCGGCAAATACCGTCGGCCGGAAGACGCCAGCAAGAGCGCGCGCGGTCAGGGCGTGGTGGAAAAATATCTCAATGAGCGCGGGCTGCGCATCCTGCAGGCGCTGGACGAGACCGCTCAGGCGCGCAACGTCACGCCGGCTCAGGTGGCGCTTGCCTGGCAGATCGCCCGTCCCGATATTACCGCGCCGATCGTCAGCGCAACCTCGCTGGAACAGGTGGATGAGCTGGTGAAAGCGGCGACGCTGCGGCTGAATCTTGATGAAATCGACAAGCTGGCGCAGGCCAGCCGTTACTGAGGACGGCGGTAAAAAAATGCGCCTGCGGGCGCATTTTTTATGGCGTTAGCGCGGAAACCGCGACGGCGCGCGCGCCGTACGATAACGTTCGACGCAGAAACAGAGCATTCCCAGCGCGCCGCCGACCATCAGCAGCACCAGCATCGCGGGCGTGGGTTCGCTGTAATAAAAGCGCCAGACCGAGGCGCCAAGCGTGATGACCGCCAGGCAAATCATCATGCCGGTGTAACGCCAGAGCAGAACCAGCAGCAGCGCAATAGCCAGAAGCTGTTGAAAATTAAGACCCCACAGGCTCACGACAGGTTATCTCTTCGCTAAGACAAGAGACAAAATGCTACCACGCGCCGGGAAAGAAAAAGCGTTAAATGTGGTAAAGCATCGGGCGCGACGGCGATGGTTGCGCCCTGAACGATGAAAGCGCGCTGAACAGTGCGGAGAGGAGATGGGTCAGCCCGAACGGGCCAACCCAGCGGACGTCAGGCGAAAACGATCTGCGCCCAGCGCGCCAGCCCGGCGGTAACGGAGCCGAAATCGTCGCCGGTCGCCAGCGGAATGGTCGGCAGCTGCCGCTGCAACGCCTGACGCAGCAGCGGCGAGCGCGCGCTGCCGCCTGTGAGATAGATTATGTCCGGCGTGGTGCCGCTGGTCTCCAGCGCCAGCCTGACCTGCTCCTGAATGCGCTCAATCGGCGCGGCGATCGCCGTTTCAAGCCCTGCGCGGTCGACGTCCGTCGCCAGGCCCGCTTCGATAAACGTCAGCGCGGTGCTCACCTCCGGCAGATCGGTAAGGGCGATTTTGCTCTCTTCCGCCGCGCGCACCAGACGGTAGCTGAGACGCTGCTGCCAGACTTTCAGCAGACGCTGCACCTTTTCCGGTTGACGGGCGTCGCGGATCAAATCCTGTAACAGTTTACGGCAGGCGGAGGAGTAGAAATCGCTCTGCGCCGGCACGTCGTTGATCGCCACCGCGTTCCACCATGGCAAAGCGGGCAGGGCGGTGCCTTTCTGCGTTTCGCCGCCCAGACCGAGCAGCGGCATCAGCTCTTTGTAGGCCAGCGCGATGTCAAGATCGTTGCCGCCGACGCGACAGCCGCTGTGCCCCAGCAGGCTGCTGGCGCGATCGGCGCTGTTGCGCCACTGTGGGCCCATCAGCACCATACTGCAGTCGGTGGTCCCGCCGCCGATATCCACCACCAGCACCCGCTTTTCTTCATTCAGCGTCGCTTCGAAATCAAGCCCGGCGGCGACCGGTTCAAACTGGAAAACCACGTCACGAAAACCGGCGCGGCTGGCGGCGCGCGCCAGAATGCCCTGCGCCTGCTGATTGGCGTCCGAGCCGCCCAGTCCCTGGAAGTTGACCGGACGGCCGATCACCGCCTGATCGATGGCGCAGTCCAGCTGCCGTTCCGCCGTCTGGCGGATATGCAGCATCATGGCGCAGACCAGATCTTCGAACAGGGCGATCTGCTGCGGCTTCAGGCCGCTGGCGCCGAGAAAGGATTTTGGAGATTTAACGAACCAGACCTCTTCAGGGTCGGTCATATATTGCGCCAGCGCGTCGAGGCCAAAATGGACGCTGCCGGGCGTGACGTCGATATCTTCGTCGCGGTTGAAGGCGATAGCGCGGCGCAGCAGCGCCTGGTTTTCCGCTTCAGGCGTCGGCACCTGGTGATGGCGAAACAGCCATTCGCTGATCGCTTCGCGCGTCGGGCCGCAAAGCATTGAAGGCAGATAAGGAGAATCCTTTTCCAGTTTGAGCAGCCGTGGCGCGCCATTTTCAACCACCGCGACAGAACAGTTAGCCGTTCCGTAATCGAAACCGATAAACACAGAATATCCCCTCAGCAAAAAAAGGGGGTGACTTTACCGGAGCCGATCGGCACTGGCAAATGTTTCGCGCGTGATTGTGCGGTGAGGATCATTTAATGGCGAAAAAGCTATTTTCCAGCAGCGCGCATAGCGGCTCGCCGCCGTTGACCGCCGGTCCCCAGACCGCGTTGATGCCGATGCTCGCCAGCGTGGTCAGGGCGACCGGCAGTTCCACCGGCCCGGCAACGGTGGCGATATTCAGCCGCTGAGCCTGCCCGTGAATAATCGAGACCAACATTTCATCCATCAGGCTGAAATGCACGTTGGCGATCAGATCCGGCGCCAGTTGCAGGAAATCGATATCTGCCTGCGGCAAACGCTCGAACGCCTCCAGATTACGGCCAAAATGACGCAGCAGAATAGGGCAGCCCAGCTGGCGCAGTTGCAGCAGCACCGGCCGCAGCGCTTCGGTATGGTTCAACAGCGCGCTGGTTTCGAGGCTGATGATCACCCGTTCGCCGCGCAGCGGGCCGGCGGCCAGCGTGTCGATCAGCTGGCTCAGCGTGCGCGAATTGAGCAGGCTTTCCCCCGACAGCGGCAGGACGACATTCAACGCTTTATGGGCGACCCCCGTCGCATGACGGCTGAAAAAGCTGTCGAGCAGGGCGCGATCGAGCCGCTCGCACAGTGCTTCATCCGCCAGGCTGGCGCGGAACGCCTCAACATCGATTTCATGTCCCTGACTGTCGGTAAGGCGCGGCTGCAACAGATGGAAGTTAGCCGACTGCGTCGTATGCGGCGCGCAGACCGCCCAGGCCTGCCAGCGCATCGGCTGCTCAATTAATCTGACGATATCTTCATGGGAGAGCGTAACCGCCTGCGACTGCTGCAGGCGCGTTTCGTAAACCGACAGCTGGCCGCGGCCGTTATGCTTGGCGTTATAGCAGGCGAGATCGGCCTGCGCCAGCACTTCGCTGCTGTGGTTGTTATGGGCGTCGATTTGCGTCAGGCCCGCGCTGGCGCCGATACGATGCAGCTTGCCTTCCCACAGGAAACGGTAGTCGTTAATGGCGGTGACGATGCGCTGCACGACGTTGCTGGCGTCCCCTATGCCGCAATCGGGCAGCAGTAGGCCGAATTCATCGCCGCCGAGCCGCGCCAGAAAATCGTTGCCGCGCAGCAGATGACTCATTATCTCGGCCAGCTCGCGCAGCAGGGCGTCGCCAGCGGCGTGGCCGGCGCTGTCGTTTACCGCCTTAAAGCGATCGAGATCGATAAACGCCAGCACGTGCTGCTGCTCTGCGGCGGAAAGCAGCAGCCGCTTCAGCTGATGCTCAAAGCTGGTGCGGTTCGGCAAGCGCGTCAGCATATCGTGAGAGGCGCTGTAGTGCAGACGCTTCAGCATTTCGCGCGATTCGCTGACGTCCTGAATCACCAGCACGCTGCCGATATTTTCTCCCGTCAGGGTTTTCAGCGGCGTCAGACTGTAGTGAATAGCGAACTGCTCGCCGGAAGCGTTATGCAGGATCAGATCGCGGTCCAGTTCGGTGACGGTCGCATTCTGCGGCAGGTTGCTGCGCAGGATATTTTCCATTTCCGGGCCGTGGGCGCCGTGCGTGATGCGCAGTATATCGCTGATGGGCTTGCCTTCCGCCTGTTCCTGCGTCCAGCCGCTCATCTGCTCCGCCACCGGATTCATAAAGGTGACGCGCAGTTCTTCGTCGGTGCTGATCACCGCTTCACCAATCGCATCAAGCGTAATATGCATGCGCTCTTTTTCCTGATAGAGCGCTTCGGTCAGCATGCGCAGCTCGGTGACATCCTGATTGATGCCCAGCATGCGGGTGATGTCGCCTTCAGGACTGAGCAGGCTGTCAGCCTGCGAGCGAATATAGCGAATGCCGTGGCGGGTAAGGATACGGCACTCCAGGGTAAAAGGCTCTCCCTCTTCCAGCGCGCGCCGCACCGCTTCCTCCGCCATCGGACGGTCGTCGGGATGCAGGCGCCTCAGCCAGAATTTATACGTTGGGCGATCGGTAAGCTCCAGTTCATAAATGGCGAACATGCGCTTATCCCAGCTCATTTCATTCGTGGCGACGTTCCATTCCCAGACGCCGATGCCGCCCGCCTCGTTAGCCAGCGTGATGCGCTCCATCAGCCGCTGGTTTTCCGCCTGGCTCTGTTTCAGGCCGCTGATGTCCTCAATTTGCGAAATAAAGTAGAGTGGGTTGCCCTCCAGATCGCGCATCAGCGAAACGGCCTGCAACACCCAAACGACCTCGCCATCCTGACGGATATAGCGTTTTTCCAGCGTGTAATAGTTTTGTTCGCCACGCAGCAGGCTTTCCGCCTGTTGCAGATCGGCGGCCAGATCGTCAGGCCAGGTGATTTGCTGCCAGCTCAGCTTTTGCAGCGCGTGCGGCTGATAGCCAAGCAGACGGCAAAGCGCCTGGTTCACCTGCAGCCAGTTGCCGTTCGGCGTCACCAGCGCCATGCCGATGGCAGAGTACTCCATCGCGTTGCGAAAGCGCTGTTCGCTTTCGCTGATATGCTTTTTCTCTTCGCGGAACGAAAACATCACCATCGTCATGATATGGCTCGGAATCAGCACCAGCAGAAAAGGCAGCCAGGGCGCGGTAAGCCTGAAGGCGGAATTGACGGTATGCAGCTCGATCAGATTGAACGCCAGCAGCAGCGACGCCAGCGAAATATTAGCGAAAAAAACAAAGAAGGCTTCCAGGCGCGGCAGGCGCACCGCCGCCCAGAACAGAATGACGATAACGAAGGTAAACGGCCAGGGTAAAAAGCGCAGCGCCAGGCAGCAGAGCAGCAGCGAAAAGACCAGCGTCGCCAGCGGCTCCAGCAGCGCGTGCTGCTGCGCCTGCTGACGCAGATAGCCAGGCTGCCACAGCAGGCATACTGGCCCCAGCGCCAGCATGCCGATCACTTCCGCCAGTATCCAGGTGAGGAAAAAATGCAGGGTCGGCGCGCCGCCGATAATATGCAGCCACCAGATCGCCGCCAGCGCGCCCAGCAGGGGCATCAGGATGCCGACCGCCACCACCATTTTGCACCAGCTCATCAGCGAATCGAGCGGCGCGTCCGGACGCAGCAGCATGCGCAGCAGCAGACCGCCTGTTAACCCCTGCAGCAGATTAATCAGTGAGAAAGCGAGCAGCGACCAGTGCAGTCCGAACATCAGCAGGTTAGCGCACAGCGTGCCGAATAGACAGGCCGCCAGTATGAGCGCCAGAGAAGGACCCCGGCAGCGGAAAACCGCCACCGTCATAATGGCGGACGCGTACCAGATCGGCGAAATTTTGTTACCGAACGCCGCCAGTTCCAGGCAGAACAGCGAGGCGAGAAAGCATAGCAGGCCCAGCAGCAGCGCAGGCCTGAAAGAAAATGGAGCGTTTTGCGCGGGCGAAAAGGTATCGGTAGTCATCCACGAGTCCGGCTTGCCTGCCAACGATGGCTGACAGGCGTGATATCACTGTTGTGATGCTAGCACAGGGTGACTAACCTGACCCATTGGCAACCGCAGAAAGAGCGACGCTATTCAAACGATTGATAGCCGGGCAGGCGCTGATTCAGCAAGTCCGCGCGCGTCCAGGGCCTCTCCAGTCCGGCGATATTCGCGGAAAAATGTTCAAGGAAGTTTTGCGTTGTGGCGATGCGTCCATGCCCCATAATAATCAGCGGAAGCACCAGCGCCGCGCTGAGCTGGGGCAGGCTAAAACCTTTGAGCTGCGTATGACGCTGCGAAATCAGAAACAGCGTGCTGAGGGTAAAGCCCAGCAGCAGGCCGGTAGCGACCTCGCTTTTCGAGTGCGCGTGCAGTACCAGACGCGACGCGCCGACCATCAGCGGCAACATATAGCCGAGCGTGACCGCGACGCCGCGCCAGAAGGCAGGCAGGCGGCCCGACAGCAGCCACAGCATCACCGGCCAGAGCGTGGCCGACATGGCGCTGTGTCCGCTAAAGCCGGTGAAGTTAAAGCGCGCGCTGCCGATGCCGAAGCCCATAAACAGGATTTTCGACACGCTGACCACCAGGCCCGCCAGGCCGAAGGCCAGCACCCAGCACCAGACGGTGTGACGTTTGTCGCTTTTCCACGGCAGGATCAGCGCGATAAGGATTGCTGTGGGGATCAGCAACATGCTGTCGCCAAAATAGGTGATCGTTCTCCAGGACATAGCCAACCTTTCTGTTTATGAATATGCCTTTCGCCGCCTGGCGGAAGGGGTGTCGCTACGCTGTCACCTGAAAGTGAGAGGTTACGCACGCGCAGCAGTTTATCGGTGAAACGCGGCCGCGCCAAAGGAGAAAGTCTGAAAAGCGCGCATTCCGCGTGCGGCGCTGCCGACGCGCGCGCGGCAGACCGCTTTTTTCTGGCATCGCATCAGCGATCTCCCTATAATTGCCGTCAGTTAACCCTCTCAATATCTGACTGAACGCTAAGGATGATGTTTGCACATCGCCGAGGCCACCATGTCACACAGTTATCAGGTCTTTAATTTTATGACTGACAAGTCCCATCAATGCGTCATTGTAGGTATCGCAGGCGCATCCGCATCAGGAAAAAGTTTAATCGCCAGCACGCTCTATCGTGAAATTCGCGATCAGGTGGGCGATGAACATATCGGCGTGATTCCTGAAGACAGTTACTACAAAGACCAAAGCCATCTCACTATGGAAGAGCGGGTTAAAACCAACTATGACCACCCGAGCGCCATGGATCACGATCTGCTGTTGCAGCATCTGCAGGCGTTAAAGTCGGGTCAGCATATCGAGCTGCCGGTTTACAGCTACGTCGAACATACGCGTACCCAGGAAACCATCCATCTGAAGCCGAAAAAGGTGATTATCCTCGAAGGCATTCTGTTATTAACCGACGCGCGCCTGCGCGAAGAGATGAATTTCTCTATTTTTGTCGATACGCCGCTGGATATCTGTCTGATGCGCCGCATGAAGCGCGACGTCAACGAACGCGGCCGCTCAATGGATTCGGTGATGGCGCAGTATCAAAAAACCGTACGTCCGATGTTCTTACAGTTTATCGAGCCGTCAAAGCAGTATGCGGACATCATTGTGCCGCGCGGCGGCAAGAACCGCATCGCCATCGATATTCTGAAAGCGAAAATCAATCAGTTCTTTGAATGAGGTCGTCGGCGCTGACGCAGAGGAGTAACCATCGATGAGATTATGCGATCGCGATATTGAAGCCTGGCTCGACAACGGCAAGCTGGCGATTACGCCGCGCCCGCCGGTTGAACGCATCAACGGCGCGACCGTTGACGTGCGGCTCGGCAACCAGTTTCGTACCTTCCGCGGGCATACCGCGGCGTTTATCGATCTGAGCGGCCCCAAACATGAAGTCAGCGCCGCGCTCGATCGGGTGATGAGCGATGAAATCGTCCTGCCGGAAGGGGAGGCGTTTTTCCTGCATCCGGGAGAGCTGGCGCTGGCCGTCACGCTGGAATCGGTCACGCTGCCTGACGATCTGGTCGGCTGGCTTGACGGGCGCTCCTCGCTGGCGCGCCTGGGTTTAATGGTGCACGTTACCGCTCACCGCATCGATCCGGGCTGGCAGGGCCGAATCGTGCTGGAGTTCTATAATTCAGGGAAACTGCCGTTAGCGTTGCGTCCGGGCATGCTGATCGGCGCGCTGAGCTTCGAGCCGCTTTCCGGCCCCGCCGCTCGCCCCTATAACCGCCGTGAAGACGCGAAATACAAAGGGCAGCAGGGCGCGGTCGCCAGTCGTATCGATAAAGATTAACTGCCTTGAACAGGGGATGGGATGAGACGATTAATTACCACGCTGGCCATTTTATTCGTCGTTGTTGTGGCAGGGATGACAGCGCTGGTATTGCTGGTTAACCCCAACGATTTTCGCAGTTACATGGTGCGGCAGGTCGAGCAGCGCAGCGGCTATCAGCTGCGGCTTGAAGGCGATCTGCGCTGGCACGTCTGGCCGCAGCTCAGCATTCTGGCTGGCCGGATGTCGGTTACCGCGCCGGGCGCGCAGCAGCCGCTCGTCACTGCGGAAAATATGCGGCTTGACGTCCATCTCCTTCCTCTTCTTTCCCATCAGCTCAGCGTCAAGCAGGTGATGCTGAAAAACGCCGTGGTGCGTCTGACGCCGGACAGCGCCGCGCAGCGACCGGACGACGCTCCGGTGGGGCCGTCCGATTCGGCGCCGCCGGAACTGGTTCGGGGCTGGACCTTCGATATTGGCAGTCTTGAGGTGGCCGACAGCCTGTTGATTTGGCAGCAGCCGCAGGGCGAAGCGATCAACTTCCGCGATCTGAATCTCTCCCTGACGCAGGACAGCCGCCGCGAGGCGGCAATTACGCTCTCCACGCGCGTTAACCGCGATCAGCGTGAACTGCAACTTTCACTGAACGGCACGATGAACGTGGCGGAATACCCGCGCCGCGTTAACGGCACGGTAGAGGACCTCACCTGGCAGCTGCATGGTCCCGGCCTGCCGGCCGCGGGGTTGCAAGGCAAAAGCAGCCTGCAGGCGGAGTGGTTGGATGAGAGCCAGCGCTTCTCCCTGCGCAACATCGCGCTGACGCTGGGCGAAAGTCAGCTGAACGGCGCCGTCAGCGGCAAGCTGGGTAATGCGCCGGTACTGAATATCGATATGCGCTCGCCGCATCTCGATCTGGATGCGCTGACGGGGCTGAATAGCGACAACAGCGCGACGCCAGCGGGCGCGCAGACGACGGGCGGGACGCGTCCGCCGGTTATCGCCGAGCCCGCCAGCGTGGATGACGCTTTCTTCAACGCCCTGACGGGCAGCATTAAGCTACAGGCGGATGCGCTGCGCTGGCGCGGCCTCGATCTTCAACAGGTGGCGCTGGACGCGGATAATCAGCGCGGCGATATTACCCTGAATATGTTTTCCGGGCGCATCGGCGCAGGCACCTTTTCGCTGCCTGGCAAGATCGATATGCGTCAGCAGCCGGCTCAGGCCGCGCTGCGCCCGGCGCTGCGCGATATCGCTTTGGCGCCGCTGCTGAACGCCTTCGCGTTGCCGCCGTCGCTTGACGGGCAGCTGACGCTCTCCGGCACGCTGAGCGGCAAGGGACTGAGCGTGAACGATTTTCATCGTCACTGGCGCGGCGAAGCGGATATGTCGCTTGCCCCGGCGCGTATTATCGGCATGAACTTCCAGCAGCTGGTTCAGCGTGCCGTGGCGCGCAACAGCGATCGTGTCAGCAGCGAGGATGAAGCGGGAGACAGCAATGAAACCCATATCGATAAGCTGCGGGCACAGGCGACGCTGAATGACGGGCTGATTGCGCTGAAGGGAATGGAAGGCGACACCTCGCGCTTTAAGCTGAGCGGGGCAGGGCAACTTGATATGGCGCGTCGTCAGTGCGATATCACCTTCGGCGTGCAGGTGACCGGCGGCTGGAAAGGGGATAGCGATCTGATCGCCGCATTGCAGCAGACAGCGGTTCCGCTGCGCTTGTATGGCGGATGGGATAATTTGCAGTACAGCCTGCAGTTGGATCAGCTGCTGCGTCAGCGGCTGGAGACGGAAGCGAAGTCGCGCATCGACGAGTGGAAGCAGCGCCATCCCGACAACGCGAAGCCGGACAACGCGCCGCGCTAACAGGATGATGACAAAAAGGCGCCTCGTGGGCGCCTTTTTTCTGGAGAGCATCGCGGGTTTCGCAATATGGCGAAAGGCGATTATCCATATCGCCTTAAACCTGTCTGTTCAGAATGCGTTACTGTTGCTCCGCATCAGCCGCTTTATCGTTTAGCCGGGTGACGTTTGCCGCTACACTTCGTAATCCGGCTCCGGCTGAGCAAGCGGCACGATTTGTACCCGGTGCACGCGATGGCTCTCTACTTCCAGCGTGCGGAACAGATAGTCTCCTACCTGCAACTCTTCGCCCGGCTGCGGAATATGTTGCAGCCGGTCCATCAGCAGGCCGGCGATAGTATGATAATCGCGCTTTTCATTCAGCGGCAGCGCGATATACATCACCAGATCGTCCAGCGGCATATGGCCGTTCGCTATCCAGCTGCCGTCCTCTTTTTGCAAAATATCGTAGCGCGCGTCCAGCTCTTCGCTTTCATTAGGCAGGTTGCCGGCGATGGTTTCCATAACGTCGCTCAGCGTCACCACGCCTTCTACGGAGCCAAACTCATCCACCACAAAGGCGAAGTGGGTGCGGGCGCTGCGGAACTGCTCCAGCGCCAGCAGCAGCGTCAGCTGCTCCGGGAACACCAGCGGCTGACGCAGCAGGGCACGCAGATCGAGAGAGTGAGTATGCAACGCCTGATGCAGCAGATCGATCACATGCACCACGCCCAGCGGTTCGCCGCCGTTTTCCGTCACCAGCATGCGCGTATGCTGGTTGCGATCCAGCTGCGCCATAATCTTTTCCGGACTGTCGCTGAGATCGATATGATCGATATCGTGGCGCGAAGTCATGATGCTGCTGACGCTGCGCTGCGCCATGCCCATGACGCGCACAATCATCTGACGCTCCTGCTTGTTAAACACCGCGCCCTCTTCACGCGCGTCGGCGACCAGCGAGGCGGTTTCGTGATCCAGCTCCGCCTCGACGTTTTCGCCGCGCAGCAGATGCAGCACCGCTTCCGCCGTACGTTTGCGCAGCGGCATTTTGGCTGACAGAAACCGGCGGCGGTTGAACTGCGACAGCTGATTGAACGATTCGATCAAAATAGAGAAACCGATGGCCGCATAGAGATAGCCTTTTGGAATATGGAAGCCAAACCCTTCGGCGATCAGGCTGAAGCCAATCATTAACAGAAAGCTCAGGCAGAGAATAACGATCGTCGGATGGCCGTTAACAAAACGCGTCAAGGGTTTGCTGGCGAGGATCATCAGAAAAATTGCGATGACCACCGCCGCCATCATGACCAGCAGGTGATCCACCATGCCGACGGCGGTAATGACCGCATCGAGCGAGAAGACCGCATCCAGCACCACGATTTGCGCCACCACCGGCCAAAAACGGGCGCCGTGTTTCTGCGGCTTGTCATCCAGGTCGCTGCCTTCCAGCCGTTCATTTAGCTCCATCGTGGCTTTAAACAGCAAAAAAATTCCGCCGACCAACATAATCAGATCGCGGGCGCTGAAGCCATGGTTAAACAGCGTAAAAAGCGGACGCGTCAGACCTGTCAGCCACGAGATAGAGGTCAGCAGCAGCAGACGCATAATCAGCGCCAGCAGCAGGCCTGTTACCCTGGCGCGGTCGCGCTGGGCGGCGGGCAGTTTTTCCGCCAGAATTGCAATGAACACCAGATTATCGATGCCCAGCACCAGCTCCAGCACGATTAACGTCACCAGCCCGGCCCAAATTGACGGATCGGCGATCCATTCCATACCCTTTATCACCCTTTATTTGTTTATTTGTCAGGAATGATGATGGGAGCTGAATAATCAAAACGCAATAATATCTGAGAAAAATCCTAAACAAATAACGGACGAGCCTCATTTTACGGCCCTGTGCGCAGATAATGAATGGCAATTATTCGATTTTTACCGGGGGAGCTGGGCTGGGATTATTAACATTTGCTGGTGAAATAGTCGTATTTTATTTGGCTCCTGTAATAAAAGGTATTATCAAGCCGGAATTATCTGGAAAAGAACGAAAGGCCTTACTGAGATAACACATTGAAAATAAACAACTATTTTTTATATTCTTTAGTCTTATTCTGAAAGTGCTATGGATCTGCTTTCTCATGCTTGTCACAACCAGTCAATAGTATAAAAATCTAGCCATAACTTATGTGATCGAACCGTGATAATTTATCTGGCTCTGCTGCCCTGCGCCGGTAAAAGCGTAATAAGCGGCGGCGTTAAGAAACATATAAAGACCGTTCGATTCATGCGCCTCAAATAGCACTGCTTCTGATTAAACAGCATTGGTAGCTGAAAGCCAGGGGCGGTAGCGTGCCTAAACTCTGACGCGCTGGTCGAAATATACCCGTCAAGAGTAATTTATAATTTTCTGTTGTTTTAAGACTAATGCCAAATAAATACGACAGAATAGAGGTTTTCATTACAAGCCTGATTAGCGTAATAGCCGATGGCGTAATAGCGCCGCAGTGGACATCACGCTGCTCTGGCTGACCATCAACGATTGAACTGCGGGAAGGCGGGCCGCTTCTGTTTACACTGGGCGTTGCGACAGAGCGGCTTTAGCGGCAGAGACATTTAAGCATAAAACGAGGGGCAAACATCTCATGACGGAACAGCAATAGTTGAGGCAGATTGGTCGTGAATTGACGTTTATTCATGAGCATTTTTTTGCGGCGACACACCGCTTTAGACAATAAATCAGCAATAGCGATGATAATTCAATGATGAAATCGAAACTCAAGTTGGCTCCGTTACTGGTGTCAATCTCACTTATCAGTGGCTGTACTGTAGTCCCAGGGCAAAATGTTTCCACCAGCGGCAAAGATGTCATTAAACAGCAGGACGCGGACTATGACATCGATAAGATGGTTAATGTCTATCCGGTAACGCCGATGCTGGTTGAGCAACTGCGCCGTAAACCTGTCGTGGCGCGGCCGAATCCTTTGCTCGACCAGGAGCTGGCGAATTATGAATACCGTATCGGCGTAGGCGACGTGTTAAGCGTCACCGTCTGGGATCACCCGGAGCTGACGACGCCTGCCGGCCAGTACCGTAGCGCCAGCGACACCGGCAACTGGGTGCATTCAGACGGCACCATCTATTACCCTTACATCGGTCGGGTTAAGGTTGTCGGCAAAACCATTCAACAGGTGCGCAGCGAAATTCAAAACCGTCTGGCGAGCTATATCGAAAGCCCGCAGGTCGATGTCAATATCGCGGCGTTCCGATCTCAGAAAGTCTACGTGACCGGCGAAGTGACGACGTCCGGCAAACAGGCGGTCACCAACATTCCGTTGACCGTGCTGGATGCGATTAATGCGGCCGGCGGTCTGGCGGCAGAAGCGGACTGGCGCAATGTGATTTTGACGCATAACGGACGCGAACAGCGTATTTCTCTCCAGGCGCTGATGCAGAACGGCGACCTGACGCAGAACCGCCTGCTTTATTCCGGCGACATCCTTTATGTGCCGCGTAACGATGACCTGAAAGTCTTTGTGATGGGCGAAGTGACGCGTCAGCAAACCCTGAAGATGGATCGCAGCGGCATGACCCTGACGGAAGCGTTGGGCAATGCGCAGGGCCTGAACCAGGAAGTCTCTAACGCAACTGGCGTCTTCGTCATTCGTCCGAACCGTCAGCAGGGCGGCAAAATCGCCAACGTTTATCAGCTGAACACCTCTGACGCGACCGCGATGGTGCTGGGCACTGAATTCCAGCTTGAGCCGTATGACATCGTTTACGTCACCGCGACCCCGCTGACGCGTTGGAACCGTGTTATTAACCAGTTGCTGCCGACCGTCAACAGCGTGCGTTACAGCATCAACTCGGCGCATGACATCAGAAACTGGTGATGAGTATGTTTAATTCCATTCTCATCGTGTGTGTCGGCAATATTTGTCGCTCGCCAACCGGCGAGCGGTTAATGAAACATTATTGTCCACACATACAGGTTTCATCAGCGGGCTTAGGGGCGCTGGTGAACTACCCCGCTGATGAGAACGCCATCAAGGTAGCAGCACAGCATGACCTCTCGCTGGAGGGGCACCGCGCGCGGAAAATTACTTCAGCGATGTGCAGAGAAAACGATTTGATTCTGGTGATGGAAAGGAAGCACATCAATGAGATCGGCAAGATCGCGCCGGAAGTTCGCGGTAAGACCATGCTGTTCGGCCATTGGTGTAACGGCCGTGAAATCCCGGATCCCTATCGTAAAAGCATAGAGGCTTTTGAATCTGTTTACCTTTTACTGGACGACGCCGCTCAGAAATGGGCCCACGCATTAAATCGATAATCAGGCATAATAATGGTCAATAAAAAATCAGATAGCTCGCAGAAAATTGCAGATGCCAAAGATGAAATCGATGTAGCCCGTTTATACGGTTCAATTATCGATCATCGCTGGCTTATTATTGGCGTCACCGCGCTGTTCGCCGCTATCGGCGTTATCTACTCGATTCTGGCGACGCCGGTCTATCGCGCCGACTCGCTGGTTCAGGTAGAGCAAAATCAGGGCAGCCTGGTGCTGAGCCAGATTTCCAGCCTGGTGCCAGACACCAAACCCGCTTCCGATGCTGAGATCGGTCTGATCATGTCCAGGATGGTGCTGGGCAAAACGATCGACGACCTCAACCTGCAAACCACCGTCACGCCGAAATATCTGCCGGTGGTGGGTGCAGGCTGGGCGCGTCTGATGGGTCAGGATCAGAAAAAAATCGCCGTTTCCCGTCTGGAACTGCCGCCGGAGTTAATCGGCCAGAAGCTGGAGCTGGAAATAGGTGAAAACCATACCTTTACCCTCTCCAGCGACGATGGCGAGTTGGTAAAAGGCAAAGTAGGGCAGTACGCCGCGCAGGGGAAAGTGAAGATTCTGGTCTCCGATACCGACGCAGGCCCAGGCGATACCTTTACCGTACAGAAAAACGGCTACCTGCAGACCTACAACGATCTGGTTGGCCGTCTGAGCGTGGTCGATCAGGGTAAAGACACCGGCGTACTGGCGCTGACCCTGAACGGCACCGATCCGCAGCTGACGCAGGATACGCTGCGCTCCATTACGGAGAACTATCTGCTGCAGAACGTCGAACGTAAATCGGCGGAAGCGCAAAAGAGCCTGGACTTCATCAGCCGTCAACTGCCGGAAGTGCGCCAGAAGCTGGATGACGCTGAGAATAAGCTGAACGCGTTCCGTCAGCAAAATGACTCGGTCGACCTCTCTCTGGAAGCGAAGTCGATGCTGGACACCATGGTGAACGTGGATAATCAGCTGAACGAGCTGACCTTCCGTGAAGCGGAAATCTCCAAGCTTTACACCAAGGAGCACCCGGCTTATCGCACCCTGCTGGAAAAACGTCAGACGCTGCGGGATGAGAAGAAAGCGCTGGAAAGCAAAGTGTCCGCGCTGCCGAAAACGCAGCAGGAGATTATTCGCCTGACGCGTGACGTCGACGCCGGCCAGGCGGTGTTTATGCAGCTGCTGAACAAACAGCAGGAGCTGAGCATCAATAAGGCCAGCACCGTCGGCAACGTACGTATCGTTGACCCTGCGCTGGTGCTGAACAAACCGATCGCGCCGCGCTCCGCCATTATCATCGCCGTCTCTCTGGTGCTGGGCCTGCTGGTCTCCACCATCTACGTGCTGATGAAAACTATCCTGATCCGCGGCATCGAAAGCCCTGAGCAGTTGGAAAACAGCGGCATCAACGTGTACGCCAGCATTCCGATTTCTGAATGGCAACAGCAGCGCGACCGTAAGCTGACCGCGCTGAGCAAAGAGAAGGGCAAAAAAGTGCTGCGCGGCGGCGAGCTGCTGGCGCTGGCTAATCCGGCCGACCTGGCGATTGAAGCGGTACGCAGCCTGCGCACCACCATGCATTTCGCCATGCTCGATGCGCGCAACAACATCATCATGATTTCCGGCACCAGTCCTGATATCGGTAAAACCTTTATCAGCACTAACCTTGCCGCCGTGATGGCGCAGTCAGGACAGCGCGTGCTGTTTATCGACGGCGATATGCGTAAGGGCTACTCCCACGAGCTGTTTAACAGCGATAACCGCAAGGGTCTGTCTGACTTACTGTCAAATCAGGCGACGCTGGAGCAGGCGATTCGTCAGACCAACGTCAGCGGACTCGATTTTATTCCGCGTGGACAGCTGCCGCCTAATCCGTCAGAGCTGCTGATGAGCCAGAAGTTTATCGACCTGATGACCAACGTGCAGAAGCAGTATGACATCGTCATTATCGATACGCCGCCGATTCTGGCCGTTACCGACGCTGCGATTATCGGTATGCAGGCCGGCACCAGCATGGTGGTGGCGGGCTTCGAGCAATCAACGGTGAAAGAAGTGGAAGTGAGCGTACGTCGCTTTGAGCAGAACGGCATCGAAATTAAAGGCGCCATTCTGAACCTGGTAGTGAAAAAAGCCGCCAGCTACTACGGCTACGGTTATTACCACTACAGCTACGAATCCACTAAGCCATAAAACGACAGCGCCAGCCGTTCGCGGCTGGCTTTTTAAGGTTTTTAAAACGAATCCATTGAGACTGATGTTATGACTGAGTCTACGCCTTTAATCAGCGTCGTTATTCCTACCTTTAACCGTGCCGACATCATTTTAAAAACCCTAAACAGCGTCTTAAACCAGACTTATCGTAATATCGAAGTGTTTGTGGTCGACGATGCCTCCACGGACAACACCGCCGCCGTGATGGCGGCCGTGCAGGATGAGCGCGTGCGCTTCATTCAGCTGGAACAGAACAGTGGCGGCACGCGTCCGCGCAACGAAGGCATTGAGCGGAGTCGCGGCGAATTTATCGCGTTGCTTGATTCCGACGACGAATGGGTACCGGAGAAGCTGGAAAAACAGCTCGCCTTTTTACGCCAGCAGCCGGGAAAAAATCGCGTCTGCATGACGGCGAAATACAATAAGCGTCCCGAAGGTTTGCACCTGCGTCGCAACAAGCCGGTGAATAAATACAGCTCCATTATGGAGTTTCTGCTGCTGGGCAACGATTTTCAGACCAGCACGCTGCTGCTGGACGCCGATATCGCCAAACGAGCGAAGTTCGACTCCGCGCTGCGTAAGCACCAGGACTGGGATTTTGCTCTGCGCCTGCAGGAGCGCGGCGCCAGCTTTTACTATCTCGATCTGCCGCTGACCATTTACGACGACTCCGATTCTACTGCGCGCATCTCCTCAGACGGCAAGCGTGATAAATCGCTGATCTGGCTGGAGAGCATCAAAAAACGCGTGCCGAGTTACATCTGGTTCGGCTTCTACGCAAAGATCATTGCTGACAGCTATCTGCTGTCGAATGAAAAAGGCAAGGGCATTGCCATTTATTTAAAACTCCTGTTTTCGGGGAAAATTAAATTCAGCCACTTTATGGCGATGATGAATGAACGAGTAAAAAAGTTAGCCACTATTACCGCGAAACGTTTTGTTCCGGGGAAGTGATTTAAAACAGCAATCAGACCGGCGAATAAAATAATGAAATTTATATCACTGAAGATAGGTATAAGAAAGAATCGCTATCTCTATTTCGATCCGCATATGACCTTTATGCTGTTTCTGTTCATGATGCTGACAATGTTGGCCGTGGCGTTGGTAAAAGAGTCGGTGATGAAGCCGTATTTCTTCTCCGACCAAATCACCATATTCAGCTTTATGAAACTGACTTACAGCTTCGGTCCGGGGAACTCCTACGGCAGTACCGCTTATTTCTATAAGCTGTTGGGCTTTGAGCAAAGCTCCATTGTGTTTGCTCTGATATCGGCAGTAATTATTATCAGCACCTTTTTGTTTATCTTTATCCGGGTGCGCGGCGCGTCAATGAATATTTTCGATATTGGCGTTTTTCTTTTCTTCTGCTTTTCGTCAATGATAAACCTGACGTGGCAAAGTAAAGACTTTATCGTTTTCCTGATAATGATGCCGCTATTAATAACATTCTTAAACCGCACGGCCGGGCTGTTGATATGGACCTGTTTCGCCATATTTTACGCCTACTACTTCAGGACATACTGGTTTTTGTTCCTGCTGGAGTTTTACGGCCTGCTGTTGATGTCGCGCTATGTGCATAAAGGAAAATGGATATTTGTCCTCTGCCTGCTTTCGCTGCTGGTGTTGGCGTTTGGTTTCCAGTACGGCTTAGGCATTGATGTCGACAACTTCCGCAACGAGGTGAACGAGCACCGTCTGGATGATACCGGCGACGGCAGCAATACGCTGATTCGTCCGTGGTTCCCGGCGGGCAATCCGCTGTTTGGCTGGCTGAACGTGAGTCTGACCTGGGTAACGTTCTTCTTTCCGTTCCCGCTGATATTGATGCTGTCGCCTTATTATTTGGTGATTTCGACCTTTATTATTCTGATGTTCAGAAGAATATGGCAGACGATGCATGCGGCGCTACAGGACAGAACCTATCCGCTGGTGGTCTTGTTTTCATTAATTATTATTTCCTATACGGTTATTCAGAGCCTGTTTGAACCGGATTATGGTAGTTATTTACGCCATCTGTCGCCGTTCTATCCGTTAATGTTTTATGTCTATTTGAGTTTTGGAAAATTTAAAAAGGAAGAGTAAATGAAAATCCTCCATGCTGCTGAGACAATAAAAGGTGGCGTCGCCACCGTTTTAAAGCAACTCGTCGCGGCACAACAGGATGATAAAGGCGCTTATCGCATTCAGTGCCTGATCCCGGAGGATCAGGCAGGTGAACTGGATACGGCGCATGAAGAAAACGTGGTGAAATGGGAACGTAAAGGGCGCTCCGTTGGGGCGTTAATCTCTTTCGCCGTCGCGTTCTGCCGCACGGTAATGAAATTCAAGCCTGACGTGGTGCATCTTCACAGCTCCTTCGCCGGAGTAATTGGCCGCGCCTGCCTGTTGCTGCTGTGGCCCTTTGTCCGGCCTAAAGTGGTTTACTGCCCGCACGCATTCAGCTTCTTGATGCAGACCAGCAACGGCAAGAAAAAGATCTATTCGCTGATCGAAAAAGCCCTGCTGCCCATGACCGATGCGATTATCTGCGTCAGCCAGTATGAGGCTGACCAGGCAAAGGCACACGGCATCAGCGCCGACAAGCTTTTCGTCATTCATAACGGCGTCGCCGAACGGCATGTCGTCCGGCCCGATCGTCTCGCCGACCCGCGCATCAACGTGCTGTTCGTCGGGCGTTTCGATTACCAGAAAGGCTATGACGTCCTGCTGGAGGCGATGAAGCGCAATCAGAATCCGAACCTGCATCTAACGCTGATTGGCGACAGTGTCCACAGTTCGGAAGCGATTGAAAAGCTGCCCGGCGCGGAATATACCGGCTGGCTGAAGGCAAGCCAGATGGAGCCTTATTTTATCGCAGCGGACGTGCTGGTCATTCCAAGCCGTTGGGAAGGCTTCGCCATGGTACCGCTGGAGGCGATGAGCTATTCACTGCCGATAATCGCCAGCGACGCCACTTCGCTGCCGGAAGTCGTCATAAATAACGAAACGGGATATCTGTTTAAAAACGGCGACGCTAATTCCTTACTCTCTGTGTTTAATCGCTTGGATAAATCTGATTTAAGTGAAATGGGGCGGAAAGGGAATCAATTATACATAGAGAACTTTACTTCTCAGGCTATGATAGCCAAAACGCATGGTTTATATGCCGACATAATCAAACGTTGAACACCAAATTAACTATAGCGAGGTCTAAGACATGTCTTCAATCATGCATGAATTAGGCAGGGAAGATAATAAAATGATAACGGCTAGTGGATTTCGCACACGTACCAACGCGTCGATTATTTCCATCATACAGCGTTTTTCTGACATTTTTGTTATGTTTATGGGGCTCTATATTTTAGCCCGCATTGAATCACAGTCTTTTACTTCTTCCTGGTGGCTGCTTTCGCTCACTGCGTTAGCGCTGTTCCAGATGATTGGCGGTATCACAGACTTTTATCGGTCGTGGCGCGGCGTCAGCTTCGCCAGTGAATTACAGCTGATTTTACAAAACTGGGCGCTGAGCATTCTGATCACCGCTGGCGTGATGTCGTTCGTCAGCGAACTGGAGCTGAACTTCAAGGCTTACCTGTTATGGTTCGGTATTGTCGCCGTTGGGTTTATCGCTTGTCGCTCGGCCATTCGCTTCTTTGCCCGTATTATTCGCAAGCTGGGTTACAACACGCGCAACGTTGCGATTGTCGGCAATATGCCGATTGGCGTTTCACTTGCTAATAGTTTCATTAACGCCCCCTGGATGGGGTTAAACGTTGTCGGGCTCTATTCTGACGTTGCTAATGAATCTCGTGGTAATGCGGGAAGCATCAATTACTGTGGCAACCTTGACCAGCTGCTGGCCGATGCCCGCGAAGGGAAGCTGGATAAAATCTATATCGCCATGGCGATGTCGGAAGAGACGGCTATCCGCGATCTGGTGGTAAAACTGTCGGACACCACCTGCTCGGTGATGCTGATCCCGGATATCTTTACCTTTAACATTTTGCAGTCGCGCACCGAAGAGATTAACGGCGTGCCGGTGGTGCCGCTGTTTGAAACGCCGATGAACGGCATCAACATGGTGCTGAAGCGCATCGAAGATATCGTTGTTTCTTCCTGCATTCTGCTGTTCATCTCGCCGGCGCTGCTGACCATCGCCGCGCTGGTGAAATTCACCTCGCCAGGCCCGGTGATTTTCCGTCAGGTGCGCTACGGCATGGACGGCAAGCCGATCAAGGTATGGAAGTTCCGCTCGATGTCGGTAATGGAGAACGGCGACACCGTGACCCAGGCGACGAAAGGGGACGCGCGCATCACGCCCATTGGCCGCATTCTGCGCTCTACCTCGCTGGATGAGCTGCCGCAGTTCATCAACGTGCTGAAAGGCGATATGTCCATTGTCGGACCGCGCCCGCACGCTGTCGCGCATAATGAACAGTACCGCTCGATTATTCAGGGCTACATGCTGCGCCATAAAGTGAAGCCTGGCATCACCGGCTGGGCGCAAATCAACGGCTGGCGCGGTGAAACCGACACGCTGGAAAAAATGGAAAAACGTATCGAGTTTGACCTGCAATATATCCGCGACTGGAGCATTATGCTGGACCTGAGGATTATTTTCCTGACCATTTTTAAAGGATTTATCAGTAAAACCGCGTACTGATTTTTGAATGATAACGACAGGGTTGTCTGGCATATTTTATTTAGCAGGGCAATGGTTGAACCGGCGTAGCGTTGTATAACGTGCGGCTGTCTTGCCCTGCTTTTCCATTTTTAAATGGACGATTTCTTTTACTGTATTTTCTAAGGAGAGCGCCTGGTCAGGGTTGACGGTGTTTCTCCTTTTTTAAGTAAACAGGAATCAAGAACAGAGGTGGCAATGAAAGTCTCTTTTTTTGTTTATAATTTTCCGGTTCCTTCAGAAACTTTTGTTATAAATCAAATAATTTATTTTGTTGAAAAAGGGTTTGATGTAGAAATTATTTCGGTCCTGCCAGGACAAATGATTGATGAGTTTGCTGCGAAAGATGAGCATGGATTGCTGCAAAAAACGCGTTATTTGCTGCCTGCAGAAGAAAATAAAAACAGTGCGCGCGCCATCAGCCGCTTCAAAACCATCCTGAAAGGGCTGGCGCGAGGCAAGCTCCGAACGCTGCCGGCAATGAATTTCAAAAAATATGGCTATAGCGCCAAAAATCTCTCTCTGCCCGCGATTGTCGCCGCCAATAAAAAGACCTATGAAGCGGATCTCTTCATCGCGCACTTTGGTCCGGCCGGGGTGCTGGCCAACAAGCTGCGCAAGCTGGGCGTGCTGAAAGGAGAGCTTGCGACCATTTTCCATGGTTACGATATCTCCACCCACCGTATTCTGCGAACCTATAGCGACGATTACAAAGAGCTGTTTCGCGACAGTAAATTTATCCTGCCTATCAGTAAGCTGTGGGCGGAAAAGATCCGCGCGCTGGGCGGCGATCCCGCACGTACCCACATTATGCGCGTTGGCATTGATACCGATAATTTCCATTTCCGTCCGGCAAAGCCGATCGGGTCGCCGATTCAGCTGCTGACTATCGCGCGTCTCACCGACAAAAAAGGGATTTTCACCTCGCTGGAAGCCTGCCGCATTTTAAAAGAACGCGGCTATCAGTTTATCTATAACGTGCTGGGCAACGGCCCGCAGCGCGACGAAGTCGAACAAACCATCGCCCGCTACGGCCTGCAACAGAATGTTATTCTGCATGGTTTCCAGTCGCCGCAGGTGATAAATGACTTCCTGCAAAAATCGGACATTTTCATGTTGCCTTCCCAGACGGCGGAAGATGGCGATATGGAAGGCGTGCCGGTCGCGCTGATGGAAGCGATGGCGCGCGGCATCCCCGTGATCTCCACCTGGCACAGCGGGATACCTGAGCTGGTTGAAGATGGTCGAAATGGCTGGCTAATCAAAGAAAAAGACGCCGCCGGACTGGCTGACGTGATTGCGAAAATTGTTGATGAAAAGCCCGATTTAACGCCAATGCTGCAGGCCGCGCGTCGTAAGGTTGAGCAGGAGTTTGATAAAAATAAATCTTACGACAGCCTGATCAGGTTAATCAGCGGTCAACTGCATGCCTGAGAGCGCAAGCACGTTGGTAACAGGTTAAAAGAGCTTTAGAGAGATCATGATGTCTATGGAACGCTTAGTCAGCATACTGATTCCGGTATACAACTGCGAAAAGTTTATCGAAAAAACGCTGCTTTCGATTATTGAACAGAGTTACAAAAATATTGAAATCGTCATTGTTGACGACTGCTCGACGGATAGCACCCTGCAACGGGTGTACAACCTGCGGGATCGCTATCCGCAGGTGCGTTTCGTTATCCAAAAGAATCAGCCTAACCTTGGCGTGTCAGCGACCCGCAACCGTCTGGTCGCCGCTGCCAGCGGTGATTATATCGCTTTCCTCGATTCTGATGATTATCTGGAAAGCAATATGATTGAGGCGCTGGTCACCACGCTGGAAAGTCAGCAGGTAGATGTTTCGCAGTGTCTTTACTTTTATGAAAGCGAAGACGGTGCGATGAAAAAGGTTACTAACCACTACGCGCCATCCGGCACGCTGACCGGCAAGCAGGCGTTAATCGCCATGCTTGAGGGGGATATACCGGGCTTTCTATGGAACAAACTCTTTAAGCGTGAACTGTTTGACGGCATCGCGTTTGATGAAAAGAAAATCATCTTTGAAGATTATGAAGTGCTGATACTTATCTTTAATAAGAATATTACTATGGCCTTCACTTCAGAGCCTCTCTACCATTATATCCAACGGCCACAATCGCTTACCAAGAAGTCATGGGATAAAGCAACCATGCGTCTGGATTACCTGCCGCTCACCGATCAGCTGACAGGCAGGGCATGGAGCAATAAGGAAGAGCGTAAAATTTTTCTGCGTCATAAATATTCGGTTATCGCGCGCGTGGCGTTTATGGCGGTTTCACGCGCCGTCAGTTTTTCCGCTGCCGTGCAGGCAATTAAAAAATGCCGTTCGCATCTTTCATTCCGTGAGTTTTACTCTGTATCGCCTACGTTAAATAAAAAAATTAATATCCTTAATGTCATGCTGTTCACGTCACCCTATATGTTGGTTTTATTAGGTCGTATGGGTAAGCATATTCTGAAAAGAGGATAAGTTTACCTGCTGGCAAAAAGGGTGAAGATATCTGTCGATAAGGATGTAGTAGCCTTTTAACATTTTTAACCTTGGTGATTATTTAGGAGAAAAGAGTGAAAGTTCATTATTATAAAACAGCCGCAGGCAATTTCGGCGACGATTTAAATGAATGGCTGTGGCACGATTTATTACCAGGGGTTTTTGATGATAACGAAGAGTGCCGCTTTGCCGGCATCGGTACGATTATCAGCTCCGCGCTGCCGCCCGCTAAAAAATGGATCGTATTCAGTAGCGGCGTCGGTTATGGCGTGCCGCCCGCTAACTTCGGCAATGAAAGCTGGAATATTCTCAGCGTGCGTGGCCCGCTGACGGCGCATGTCCTGGGCCTGCCGAAAGAAAAAGCGATTACCGACGGCGCCGCGCTGCTCAGTACGCTGCCGGAATTCCAGCCTGTTCCCGAAGCCGAGCGTAAGGGCGTTATTTTTATCCCCCATCATGACGCGCTGAAAACCGGTCAATGGGAAGAAGCCTGTCGTCGCGCCGGGGTGGAGTACATCAGCCCGCAGGGCGACGCCAAAACCATTATCAACCGCATCCGTCATGCGAAACTGATCCTGGCGGATGCGATGCATGCGGCGATCATCGCCGATGCGATGCGGGTGCCGTGGGTGCCGCTGGTGAGCTCCAGTCAGATCAACACCTTTAAATGGCTCGACTGGACGCAGACCATCAACCAGCATTATCAGCCGCTGGTGCTGGGCAGCAGCTCATTCCGCGAATCGATGCGTAATAAAACCCTGGCGCTCTATGGGGAAAATTACCATCTGAAAAACGCCGACGTTGATTACGCCATTAAGGAATTCATTCGCGTACGTAAACAGAAGAGCACGCCGTGGTGGCCGCACTATCTGAAATACACGCGTTACTTCTCGCATGAAGTGCCTGACCGTCTGTTTACCGGTGCGGAAACACGCTTCAATATGAAATGGAACGACCGCTATATCGATCAGGCGGCGGCGAAGCTGCGTCAGGCGGCTCAGCTGGGCGGTCAGCGCAGCGACGACAGCGTGTTTTACGAGAACGTGGAAAAACTACAGGAGCGGTTGCGCCAGGTTGAACTTATCGCCCGCGCGTAATGTTGAAATATTCCACTCGTCAGGACATCACAGTGAGAAAACAGTCAGATAAACCTACGCCTAAAGGCAGTATCGCTTCTGGGGCGGTTTGGTCGATACTCGATAACGTCGCTGCGCAGGGGATAACGTTCGTTATTTTTCTGGTGCTGGCGCGTTTACTCGATCCGCATCTCTACGGCATGCTCAGCGTCTCCATTTTGATCACTCAGCTGTTCAGAACGGTGATTTTTGAAAGTATCGCTACGTCGATCATACGTAAACATGAGCCGACTGACGAAGACTTCAATACGGCTTTTTTGAGCTGCTGTATTTTTGCCGTGCCGGCATTTCTTATTGTCTTCTTTTCCGCCAACATCCTTGAAAATATGATGCATATCCAGGGACTTGGCGATGTGATCCGTGGGACCAGCGTGATTATTCTGGTCAGCGGGCTGAGCAAAGTGCATGAAGCCTGGCTGACGCATCGTCTGCTGTTCCGCTCGTTGGCGATTCGTTCGATCACCTCTATCGGTTTGGGCGGCATCGTGGGGGTTTATCTCGCCTGGAAAGGAATGGGCATCACCAGTCTGGTGATGCAGCAGGTGGTGACCTCGGTCGTGGCGACGATAACGCTGTGGCTGGCGACGCCCTGGAAGCCGCGCCTGCGTTTTTCCATGGCGTCATTTAAAGAGTCGATGCGCTTTTCGCGCCATGTCGCGCTAAGCGGCATGACTAACTTCGCTAACCAGAACAGTGATATTTTCTTTATCACCTATTATCTGGGTAGCGCGGCGGCAGGGGTTTACTCGGCGGGCAAACGTATCGTCAACACGCTGAATACCGTTATGGCGACGGCATTGATGCGCGTTTCGCTGCCTGCGTTTTCCCGCGTGAAAAATCAGCTGGATGAGTTCAAGTCGCACTATCTGAATGCGACGTTCTTTACCATCCTGCTGACGGCGCCTGCCTTTATCGGCCTTTGCTATCTGTCGCACGATGTTACCTGGCTGCTGCTGGGGCAGAAATGGATGGCGTCGGTGCCGGTTATGCAGATTGTCAGCGCGACCGGGTTTATCGTCTCTATCGGCTATTACAACCATACCGTTATGTTTGCCCGCGATCGTCCAGACTGGCAGTCGCGCCTGACGCTGCTCTATGCGGTCACCAACATTACCGTTTTCTTTATTTTTGTCCGCTACGGGCTGGTGGCGATGGCGCTCTCCTATTCGCTGCGTACGTTACTGCTTTATCCGGTCTCGGCCTGGTGTGCGCTAACGCTGCTTAACGTGACGTGGAAAGAGTATCTGGCGCAGATAACCAGCCCGATTATTGGCTCGCTGGTGATGTGTCTGGGGCTGTTTGCCATGGACAGCGCGCTGGGGCTGAAAACCGGATGGGAAAAGCTGCTGCTGGATATCGCCGCTGGCGCGGTTATCTATGGCCTTTATGTGCTCATATTTATCCCGCGGCATAAGTTGGCAATCTTTTCTAACGCCGTCGCGATGGTGAGAAATCGCAAGAAACCTGCCTGATAAAAAAAAGCCTCAGCGTAAAAGCTGAGGCTTTTTTACTATGCGGGCTTCACCTGCTTCTGCGTGGCCAGATTGAGCCAGGGAGAGTCAGGATTATCGCCCAACGCCACCCACACGGAATTATTGTTTACCGACACATTCTTACCGGCATATTTATTACGCTGGTTAAGCTGCGATTGGGCTGAGGCAAGCTGTTCGCTGCTGTAGGTAAAGTTGCTGGTAATGCCGATATTATTCTGCACGCTCCAGGCGATATCAGGCGAGGCGCCGTTGCTATAGGCGATGGGCATTTGATTACCCGACAATACGGTGTTATCGCTAATGGTCAATGACTTCGTGATGCCGCTCAGGTTAGCGAAGCGTCCTTCACCGCTCACCTGCGTGTTTTTAATGCTCAGGTTATCCAGATTTGGCAGTTTAAACGCGGTGCTGACGTTAAGATAGGTATCGCCGTTTACCGTAACGGTGCCGCCTTTGCCGCGCGCCATTTCTAATCCGGTGCCTTCGCCATTCAGTTCGTGATAGCTATTGTTACTGGAAATAAACACGTTTGGATTAGCTGTGATTAACGCCACACGTGCGAAGCCGCGCGTATCAAGATTGTTAATGCGGAAGCTTTTCGGCTGATTCAGGAACAGGGCGGTGTTGGTGCGTGCGCCTTCATTAATCATGCTGCCGGAAAGGGTTACGTCGTGATCGCCAGTCTGGGTGGCGATAGCAAAGCCATAGGCTTTCGTGCCTTTGGCGATCAGCACCGTACTGTCGATATTTACGCCTTCATTAAAGTTAACCACCGCGATCGCCGCTTTGATAGGGCGCCAGGCATTGCCGTTCAGGATATCCGGGCTGTTGCTGTAGCGAATAGTATTTTTAACGTTGATGTTTTTGCACTGAATGTAGGCTTCACCCCACCAGGTAGCGCCGCCCATCGAGATATTGCCAATCGATACGCCGCCAATAATGTTTTCCATCGCAAAGTGGCGCCGGAAGCTGCCCTTCGCCATATTGTTGACCATGATGATATCTTTATGGTCAAAATCGCGCAGATGCTTGCGCGCTCCAGGCAGCCCTTCAGCATGGAACGCCAGACGCGCATCCTCGCCTGCTTTGCAGTAAGCGTGGTTGCCGGTCATGATCGTGCCGGAACCCCAAATGGTGACGGCGTCGCCGCGATCTTCGCCCAGCTTGGAGTGCAGATCGCGCATGCCGGTGCCGGCGCCCAGGCACTCTAAAAACCAGTTATCGATAATCTTGGTGCCGTAGGCGCCGAAGCCAGCTGGCGCAATCACCGACTGCAACATACGATAAAAATAGCAGTTCGCCACCTGGCAGTAATTGGCGGAAATCATTAATCCACCCTGACGGCCGCCGGTTTCGCTTTTCAGCAGCATCGGGTTATCAAATACCATGCCGTGTATTTGGGTGGCGTCAGCTTTCAGCTCCAGCAAAAATTCATTACCCATATTTCCCAGCGGGGTAATGATGCCGTTTCCCCGGCCTTCGATGATTTGGTTTTTTAACGTTAGCTTGACCGATTTATTAATGCTCACCGGCGTGTCGATAGTAAGGTATTTCTTATCTTCGACCAGTTGTTGAAACGCGGCGTAATTATCTACCGGGCCGTTGCCGTTACGGCTGTCGCTACGGATTTTCGCCCAGGAAGTTGATGCATGGTCGAGAATAATGCCGGGCGCGCCGTCAATTTTCCCCGCGGCGCCGCCTGCTGCCGGGGAGGGCGCGGCGGCGGCGTTCGCCCGCGTCAGGCTGCCTATCGTGCCGACGGCGGCCGCAGAGACCAGAATTTTAGTCAGCGCCTTACGTCGTGAGGTGATGCGTTCTTCACTGGCTTTTTCATTAGTGCTCATTTCTGACCCTTATAAGAATGATTACGCCAAATTGCATTATTCATTACGGCATGGTAAATGGAAGATGTAATATTTAAAATCAGATAAAAGAAAACGCTTTCTTACATTTGCGCGCATGCGACAATGCTTATCAGATTAATCTCAGCGAATAAAGCTTGCCGTAATTAATAAAATTGTTTAGATCGTTTTCTATTAATTTCTACCGCAGATGTTCACGCCCGATGGATTAATTATTGCAATTGCCTACCTTAACGCGTTTTTTGTTTTTACTTCATCAGCTTTTTCCTGGCAGGAAAATTTTCAGAATAAGATTATACTTGACGATCATGCATTTATTGCATAATCGCGTAATGTCTTCACATCATTATATGGAAAAAATATGACCAAGCTTAAAGCAGTTATCCCCGTTGCGGGTCTCGGTATGCATATGCTCCCTGCTACAAAAGCCATTCCTAAAGAGATGCTGCCTATCGTTGACAAGCCGATGATTCAGTACATCGTTGATGAAATCGTCAAGTCGGGCATCAAGGAAATCGTGCTGGTCACTCATGCGTCCAAAAATGCCGTTGAAAACCATTTCGATACGACGTATGAGCTGGAAGCGCTGCTGGAACAGCGCGTGAAGCGTCAGCTGCTGAGCGAAGTGCAGTCTATCTGTCCGCCGGGCGTAACTATCATGAACGTGCGCCAGGCGCAACCGTTGGGTCTGGGCCACTCCGTACTTTGCGCCCGTCCTATGATCGGCGACAATCCTTTTGTGGTTGTGTTGCCGGACGTCATCATGGATGATTCCACCGCCGACCACCTGCGTTATAATCTCGCCGCAATGGTCGCGCGCTTTGAAGAAACCGGCCACAGTCAGGTGCTGGCGAAGCATATGCCAGGCGCCGATCTGTCTGAATACTCTGCAATTTCGACGAAAGAACCGCTGGAAAACGAAGGCAGCGTCAGCACCATCACCAGCTTTATCGAAAAACCGGAGCATCCTGAACAGCTCGATTCCGACCTGGCGGCGGTAGGTCGCTATGTACTGTCTGCGGATATCTGGGCTGAACTGGAAAAAACCGAGCCGGGCGCATGGGGCCGTATCCAGCTGACGGATGCGATCGCCAGCCTGAGTAAAAAACAGCCGGTTGACGCCTGCCTGATGACGGGCAACAGCTTCGACTGCGGCCGTAAGCTGGGTTATATGCAGGCGTTCGTTACCTATGGTCTGCGCCATAACCAGCAGGGCACAGCGTTCCGCGACGCGATAAAGCAATTGTTGGCAAAATAATTCCTCACTATTTCACGCCGCGCGTCTGCGCGGCATAAAGGAGTTCACATGGCTATTTTGGTAACGGGCGGAGCGGGCTATATCGGCTCTCATACGGTGCTGGCGCTGTTGCAGCGCGGCGACGACGTTGTGGTAATGGACAACCTCAGCAACGCTTCGCGGGAGTCGATTCGCCGCGTCGAGAAGCTGGCCGGAAAAAAAGCCACCTTTGTTGAGGGCGATATTCTGGATCGCGCCTGTCTGCACGATATCTTTACCAGCCACGCCATCAGCGCTGTTATCCATTTTGCCGGTTTGAAGGCGGTGGGCGAGTCGACCCGCAAGCCGCTGGAATATTACGAAAATAATGTCTCCGGTACGGTGGTGCTGCTGGAAGAGATGCGCAACGCCGGCATCTATAACTTTATCTTTAGCTCCTCCGCGACCGTCTACGGCGCCAACGCGCCGGTGCCTTATGTTGAGACCACGCCGATCGGCGGCACGACCAGCCCTTACGGCACCTCGAAGCTGATGGTCGAGCAGATCATGCAGGATTACGCCAAAGCGGACAGCAAGCTGAAGGCGATCGCGCTGCGCTACTTTAATCCGGTCGGCGCCCATGAGTCTGGCGAAATCGGTGAAGATCCCAACGGCATTCCTAATAACCTGTTGCCTTATATTGCGCAGGTCGCCATTGGCCGTCTTGATAAGCTCGGTATCTTCGGCGCGGATTACGACACGAAAGACGGCACCGGCGTGCGCGACTATATCCATGTCGTCGACCTGGCGGAAGGGCACCTGAAGGCGCTGGATCATCTCGAACGCATTCAGGGCTACAAAGCCTATAACCTCGGCGCCGGTAAAGGCTTCTCCGTTATGGAGATGGTGAAAGCATTTGAAAAAGCGTCTGGCAAACCGGTGCCCTACGAAATTAAACCGCGTCGCGACGGCGATCTGGCGGCGTTTTGGGCCGACGCCTCGCTGGCGGATAAGGAACTGGACTGGCGCGTCACGCGCGGTATCGATGAAATGATGCGCGATACCTGGAACTGGCAGTCGAAAAATCCGAACGGTTATCGTTAAAATCAAATTGATCTAATGTATTGCATCGCGCAATGGCCTTATTCGCTTCTGTTAAAAAACAGGCTGCGTCGACAACATAACAGACAAAACTTATGGCTTCTGGCAACAGAAGCCTTTTCTGTTTCAGGCTTTGGTTCAACGCCAGATAAACAAAAGTGTGATTAGCGCAACAGGCTGATGCGTTAAAAGCGCATTGTCTGAATCAATGAATAAGATATTTCGCATTCGCCCGCCTAATGACGACGTGAGATGATATTTTAAGCGCTTTGCTTGCTTTGCAAACAATCAATGCGGATAAAAGTATTAACAGCATAAGTCAACGCTAAAACAGGCAATTTTATGCTTGTCTGCGCACGACGATAGTACGAGAATCGTAAACTATTAGCGCACGGTTACCTCTGTTTCTGGTTGCGTCGCGAGAAAAAATTACCAGGTTGCTCTCACAGGCTATGCTTGTTTGAGTCCTGAGCCACTGAAGCGTCTGGTTGCTTAAAGCCAGGGGCGGTAGCGTGGACATTTTCAAGTATCTGTGGTCAATCTCAATACTGGTGCACACATGCAAGATATCGTGCTTGTTTTTCTGGGAGCGCTGGCGCTGCTATTTATCTCGCGCAAAGTGGCGAAGAAAGTAGGGTTGGTCGATAAACCTAACGCGCGGAAACATCATAACGGGCATATACCGCTGGTCGGCGGCGTTTCGGTCTATCTCTCCCTGTGGATTATCTATATTCTGCAGCCGGGTTGGCTGCCGGACTTCACCCTTTATATGGCGTGCGCCACGATGCTTATCGTGGTGGGCGTGCTGGACGACAAGCTTGATCTGCCGGTGATGCCGCGTATGGCGCTACAGGCGCTGGTCGCCAGCATCATGATGTACAACGGCCTCTACCTCTATTCGCTCGGCAATATCCTGTTCGGCTACGAGCTGGTTCTCGGCGTGCTGGGCTACGGCGTGACCCTGCTGGCGGTGGTCGGCGCGATTAACGCCTTTAATATGGTCGACGGCATCGACGGTCTGCTGGGCGCGCTTTCCTCCGTCACCTTCGGCGCGTTGGCCACCGTGTTCTGGATGGGCGGGAACGATGAGATGGCGTTATGGTGCCTTTGCCTGATGGTCGCCTGCCTGCCGTATATACTGCTCAATCTCGGCATTCCCTGGGGACGCAAATTTAAAGTCTTTATGGGCGATGCCGGCAGTACGCTGATCGGCTTTACCGTCATTTGGCTGCTGATTGTCGCCACGCAGGGCGACGATGCGGTAATGCAGCCGGTCACCGCGCTGTGGCTGATCGCCGTGCCGCTGATGGATATGCTGCGCGTGATGATCGCTCGCATCAGAAGAGGGGACAGCCCGTTCAAGCCGGACCGGGAGCATTTGCATCATGTGTTGTTGAAATATGGAATGAAACCACATCTGTCTGTTTTATGTGTAACAGGTGGAGCGGTAATTAATTCGTTTATTGGCATTGTTTTTGATTTCTATAGGGTCAGTACTACAGTTAATCTGTTCTTTTATTTGGCTAATATGTTTTTTTATTTTGTCTTAATTAGAAGTATTGCTGCAAATAATATTAAGAGCGTTTTAGAAAATATATAGTCACAAAAATTAAGAAGAATGAGATGCATAAAAAAAGAGACGTAATTAATAGTTTTAAGTGGAGTGCTTTAGAAAGGATTATTTCTCAAGCAATGCAATTATGTATTATACTGTTTTTGGCAAGAATATTGGGGCCAGAAGCATTTGGCATTGTTGCGTTGATGATGGTATTTATATCAATAGGTCAGGTTTTTGTTGATGGGGGCATATTAGTTTCTCTGGTTAGGCAAGAATCTTGTTCTGAAGATGATTATAGCACTGCTTTTTATTTTAATGTAGGAGTTGGCTTTTTTGCATTTTTAATGCTGGTTTGTATAGCTCATCCTGTCGCAAAATTTTATAATGACAGTAAAGTTAGCTATATGTTAATGACTTTGGGGCTTTCATTAATATTTAACTCTCTATCTATAGTACAAAAAGCAAGGCTGACAAAAACGCTTGATTTTAAAGCACAGGCAAAAGCATCTATTTGTAGCGTTTTCCTCTCAGGAATATTAAGTATAATTCTGGCTTTTAACAATTATGGAGCCTGGGCTCTAGTATATCAGTACGTCCTAATGTCATTTTTGAATACATCCATGCTTTATTTTTTTTCACCTTGGCTACCAAAAGGAAATTTCGCAAAAGATAGTTTTAAGCAGTTGTTTGGATTCAGTTATAAGCTATTAATTTCTGGTCTAATAGACAGTTGTTATAAAAATATTTATCCTGTCATAATTGGAAAGTACTTTAGTTCAGCACAAGTTGGTTTTTTTAATCAGGCGCGTCAGTTATCAAGTATTCCTGCTATGACTCTGACACTAATAATACAACGGGTAACATTCCCCGTTTTAAGCAAAGTACAAAAAAATCATGAAGAGCTAGATTCGAACTATCTTCTCATGCTTAAAATAGCGACTGCAACTATTTTTCCCGTTATGTTAGGTATAAGTCTTGTTTCGGATTCACTAATATGGGTCATTCTTGGAAAAGAATGGCAGGAGAGTATAAGCTATTTGGCAATATTAAGTTTTGCTTTTGCTTTTTATCCAATACATGCTATTAATCTTAATTTAATTCATGTGAAAGGTCGATCAGATTTATTCCTCAAGTTAGAATTGGTTAAAAAATCAGCTGCAACCGTTATACTGCTCTTGAGTTTAAACTTTGGCCTGATTGGTATTTGTATAAGTCTGTTAATTATGTCTTTATTTGAGTTATTTGCAAATACTTATGTTACGCAAAAACTTTCATCCATAACAATGTGGAGGCAGTGTAAAGAACTAGGTATAATCTGCTTATTAGCATTGGTTAGTGCTTCCTTTTCATACTTCATATTTAATAGCATGGCCCCTTCAATATTTAAAATAGCATGTTCACTTACGACAGCATTATTTTTATATATAATTTTATTATTTTATATAAAGCCAGATGTATTTAATTTTTTTAGAAAAAATATAATTATTACAAGAGGTTGATCGCATGATTTCAGTTGTAATGTCTGTATATAATGGTGAGCTATATCTGGATAAAGCCATAAAAAGCATTCTATTGCAAACATTTCATGATTTCGAATTTATCATTATCAATGATGGTTCATCCGATAATTCCTTGGATATAATTAAAAAATATTCAGTTAAAGATCCACGGATTAAATTTATAACGCGAGAAAATAGAGGGCTTATTTCTTCACTGAATGAAGCCGTTAACCTGTCCAAATTTGAGTATATAGCAAGAATGGATGCGGATGATATAGCTCTCCCAACTCGTTTAGAATCGATCATTAAAATAATTAATGATGATAATTCATTAAATATTATATCCTCAGGTTCTATTTTGATAGATATGAATGGGAATGTTATTTGTAAATCACCGTTGAGAATAACCGAGAAAAAAATATTAGATTCACTGCCGGGGAAAAATTATATTAGTCATCCAACAGTTGCGTTTAAAAAAGAATTTTTTTTAAAATGTGGAGGATATGATCCCAAAGATATTGGGATTGAGGATGTTGCTCTTTGGTTAAGAATGCGAGAATCAGACATTCGCTATAAATTCATAAAAAAACATTTATTATATTATCGAATAAATTTAAATAGTGTAAGAAGGTTGGATGCTAATAAATATCAGAAGATTCTATTTAAAGAGTGCTTAGTAAATCATGATAAAAAAGCTGCTTTAAGTCTGATAAAAAAACTACCTGCTTCATATTCCTTTTTGGCTCTTCTGATGACGATGATTCCCTCTTTTATCATTGATATCTACACTAAAAATAGGAATATAAAAAAAATTACCAATGTTTATAACAAAACGCGCAACGGGAGTTCAGGAGGAATATGAGCGTTATTGTAATATTTTTGAGCATTTTTTATTTTAAGTTGCCAATAATAGGAAATTCTTTATTTTTTTTAGGATTTTTGTGCGCTTTATCTTTTTATAGCTTAAAAAAAATTTATCATTTACAGTCTTTTTTTTTAGAGCGAAATTTTTTAATCATAAATTTCATTTTTCTTATACCTTTTTTATGGTACTTGATTTCAGTTACACTTAATGGTAGTAATGATTTCAGCTTGACATCAACACTTTTTTCCTATCAAGTATATATATCAGTTTTAATACTGGTACTTGTTTGCTTATTCCTCAAAACGAGGAATATTAATATCGATAAAAGTATTTTTAATGCTTTTCTGGTTCAGGCTATAATTATAATTTTAGCTTTTTTATCCCCTTCATTCCGATGGTTCGTACAGCTATTTCAATCTGAAGGTGCTCGAGAAATAGCACTTATGCAGCAAAATATAGGTATTAGAGGCCTTGCTCTTTCGTCACAACAGTACTTTGGTTTGGGGGTTTTATATTGTACTTTTTTCTTGTTTTATATGTTTTCTTTAACGAATGATAAAGTAAAAATAAGTTCGCTTTTTCCCTTTTGTCTAATTTTACTTTCTTCTTTAACTATCGCAAGAACGGTATTTATCGGAGTGGCTATTAGCTTTCTTTACTTGTTGCTAGTGTTAAATAAATCTATAACCGTAAAAATAATTACTCGCCTCTTAGTAATTGGCTTTATTAGTTTATTGTTATTAGCGTACTTTTACCTGTACAGTGATAACGTAACTATAAAAAATGCAATAAACTGGGCTTTTGAGTTTTTCTTTAATGCTGTTCAAGGTAATGGAGTGAATACAGCATCCACGATAGCTTTGTCAAAAATGTATTTTCCTTTAAATGAAGCTCAGGTTTTATATGGTGATGGAAGATATTTGGAGCATGATGGTTCTTATTATATGCACACTGATGCTGGTTATATGCGTATGATTTTATCTGTTGGCTTAGGTATGATATTTTGGGTGCTGTATGATTTGCTGATTATTAAAGTATTATATCATTCTCTGCACGGTTACAAATATAAAGGTAGATTTTGTCTGTGTCTTTTTCTATTACTACTTATTCTCAATGTTAAAGGTGAAGTTTTAGGTTACAACGTTGGTGCTCACCTTTTGATATTTATTTATATAGTAAAAGAAAAGGTTATTTCAATAAAAAAGTTAAGAAGAATTTATGCTGAATAGTCACAAACAAAAAAAAATAGCACATGTACAAGTTATACCAAAACTATCGGGAGTTCAAAGGGTCAGTTTGGATATACTCAGTAATCTACCTTCCTACTACGATAAATATATTATATTTGGGGGCGATTACGAGGCTGAAAAAGAGCTAATTAATGAGTGTGAAAGGAATAAAATAAAAGTTATTTTTATCGAAGATCTAAGGAGGGAAATCTCATTTAGAGATTTCAATGCATTCTTTAATCTTTTGAAGCTATTTAATACGATGAAATTTGATATCATCCATACAAATTCAACTAAACCTGGCATTATTGCCCGGCTTGCTGCCAAAGTAGCCCGATGTAAAAAAATTGTCCATACGGTGCATGGTATAGCATTTCATCGCTTCGAAAAATTTCCATTAAGAATTATTTATTTGATAATTGAAGCTTTTTGTAGCTTTTTTTCACATTATTTGATTAGTGTAAATAATTATTATTTGAAGTATTATCCGCACATAAAAAATAAAAAGACGATTCATAATTGTGTAAATACAGATAATTTTAATTTGTCTTATAAAAATAATGGAAGTATATTAAATGTTGGGTTTATGTCGAGGTTAGATTTCCAAAAGGATCCGCTAACGTTATGTAAAGCTATATTGTATGGAATTGAAAATGGTTTCTTTAAAAAGGAGAATATTAAAGTTCTAATTGGTGGAGACGGTGAATTAAAAAGTGAATGCCAGATTTTTATAGAAAAGCATTCGCTTGAGAGTGTTTTTAAATTTGTAGGATGGGTTAAAAATAAAGATGACTTCTACAATTCTATAGATGTTTTTTGTTTGCCTTCTCTTTATGAAGCTTTTGGCTTGGTATTGCTAGAATCTGCTTTTTATGAAATCCCCGCGATTGCCTCAAGAGTTGAAGGAATACCTGAGATTGTTAAGCATGATTTTAATGGTATGTTGATAACTCCAAGAAACTATCAAGAACTAGCAATATGTTTAAAAAAATATAATGATGATAAGAATTTACTTTACAAACATGGCAGAAATGCTAAAAACAACTTAACCGAAAATTTCAAGTTTCAAAGTATGATAGATAATTATATTGGTATCTATGAAGACTAAGAAGAAAATATTAATATTTAGTCATGAGTATCCTCCGTGTTTAGGTGGGGCTGGTTCCGTTGCTTTTTCTTTAAAAAAATGCCTGGAAAAAAAGGAGTATGAAGTTACAGTTTTGACTTCGCGAAGGACACATAGAGATCCAAATAAAAACATCAATACTATTTCACTACCTAATCAATTATGGTTTCTGGGATACCGTAAATGGTTAAGGAAACATATTTACGAATTTGATTTAATCATTTGTAATGATCCTGCTGCTATTTATAACGCTGGAGCTTTTTTTTCGCGTGAACAATTAAGAAAAACAATTTGCTTTATTCACGGTGAGGAAAAATATTTATATGAAAATAAAATTTGGTTAAAGTTAATTAAATTTAAAAAAAGGTTTTTGCAAGCCGTTAACAATTCTAAGACGTCAATTTTTGTTTCTGAATATATAAGGGCAAGGTACTATGAACTTTATGATTTGGAAAAAAAAATAAATCAAGTCGTTATTCATTCTGGAGTGGAATTAAAAGAGCGCAATAATAACTCTTATAGCAAAAATAGTAATAATATAATTAAATTTTTATCTGTGAGCCGGATAGTAAAAGGAAAAGGCTACGATAAAATGTTTGAGGTTTTCCTGAAGTTATCAGAGGAAATTGATAATTTTGAATGGAATATTATTGGTGACGGTAGCTACCTCGCTGAGTTTAAAAGAAAAGTTAGTTTAAGCACTTTAAAAGATAAAGTTTTTTTTCACGGCGCAGTAAGAAGAGATCGCTTACCTGATTTTTATGTTGAAAATGATTATTTTATTTTGCTATCTGAATTAAACGAGTCTTATGGGTTAAGTTATTTGGAAGCAGCTTCTTTTGGCTTACCAACAATAGGTTACAATAGGGCTGGAGTTCCCGAAGCTTTTTCTCATATTACGAAGTCTCTGCTTTTGGATTATAACAAAAAAACACATGATCTTTCTGCCGATATACAATCTTTTATTCTGAACTCTGATAATGTCAGCTCAGAGTGCTTGCGTTCCGAAAAGGAGTTTATATCAGAGGTTGAAAAATATGTTTAGGAAAATTATTTTTTTAGAGAGTGAAGAATTCTATAAAGATCTTATAGATCCTTTTTTTTTTAATAGTATAGATATGTCTTTTGATGGGGGGGATTCTATAAAGACATTGCACACTTAAAAAATTATGACTTAGTTATTTATACTATCTATTCATCCCCTCTTTTTAATAAAATTATTCTAAATTGCAAAAAAGATGGAATACCTACGATGCTTTTAATGGATGGTATCTGTGAATTTAGTAACTTTACTAAAAATAAAAATATAACCAAGCTAGGCTTTGATAATTATCATCCTGTTATTTCCGACTATTTGTGCGTTATAGGCAGACGTGCTAGTAATTATTTTAATGTTCAAGGTGTTAAGACCTGTAAATATTTACCTCCACGAGTATTGAAAAATACCTATATTGAAAATTTTAGTGATGAAGAATGTGGCATGAATTATTTTTTGATTACTACTGCTAATACAGCTTATTACGACGACGACGAGTTTGAGCGATTATGTGTTGTACTTAAAAAAACTATAGATGCCTTAGAACAAAAAAAAGAAAATTACTGTTTTAGGATATTTGACGAAAAAATAATAAAAACACTTTGTATTGATGAAAGTAAAAATTTTACAAGCGGTAGTTTTGAAGAAATCCTTAACAAAGTTTCATTTGTAATAACTACGCCAAGTTCTATTATGTTACAAGCCATGCACTCGCGTAAACCTGTTGCTACCCTTTTATATCGGGATTCGCCAATTTTTATACAGAGTGGCTGGATTATTTATGATGGAGTAAATTTACAACATGTTATAGACTCAATGCTATTGAGAGATAAAAAAAGAATGTTTTTTCAACAATCAGAGCTTGAAAATACTCGTGAATATAATAGCTTGAATTTTACAGGAGAAACGACGGAAAAAATCTGTAATCAATCAGATGATTTTCTAAAATTTGTTAATCAAAATCTTGTTAATATGCTTAACTCTAAATTTAATTTTAACGCTGAGTTCAGATTCAGAAAAGTATATTGGAAACTGAAAAAGACTAAGGTTTTTAAGATTATCCGTAAAAAAATTATGGGGTAATTTTTCTTTTTGTGCCATCTTGATTTTTAGTAGAGTTTGTTAGTGGAAGTGGAGAGTCTATTATGTATAATCGATGGGGTATGCTTTAGGTATATAATATATTAGACAGGAGTAAATAATGTCCAAGCAACAGATCGGCGTTGTAGGTATGGCGGTAATGGGCCGTAATCTAGCCCTTAACATCGAGAGCCGCGGCTATACCGTATCCGTTTTCAACCGTTCACGTGAAAAAACCGACGAAGTTATCGCCGAAAACCCGGGCAAAAAACTCGCGCCTTACTACAGTATCGAAGAGTTTGTTGACTCGCTGGAAAAACCGCGCCGTATCCTGCTGATGGTGCAGGCGGGCGAGGCCACTGATAAAACTATCGCTTCTCTGACGCCACACCTGGACAAGGGCGACATCCTGATCGATGGCGGCAACACCTTCTATAAAGATACCATTCGCCGCAACAAAGAACTTTCTGAGCAAGGCTTTAACTTTATCGGTACCGGCGTTTCCGGCGGCGAAGAGGGCGCGCTGAAAGGGCCTTCTATTATGCCTGGCGGTCAGAAAGAAGCTTATGAGCTGGTTGCGCCGATCCTGGACAAAATCGCCGCGCGCGCCGAAGGCGAGCCTTGCGTCACTTACATCGGCCCGGACGGCGCCGGTCACTATGTGAAGATGGTCCATAACGGTATTGAATATGGCGATATGCAGCTGATCGCAGAAGCTTACTCCCTGCTAAAAAACGCGCTGAACCTGAGCAATGAAGATCTGGCGAAAACCTTCAGTGAGTGGAACGAAGGCGAGCTGAGTAGCTACCTGATTGACATCACCAAAGATATCTTCACCAAGAAAGATGAAGAGGGCAACTATCTGGTTGACGTCATCCTGGATGAAGCGGCTAACAAAGGCACCGGTAAATGGACCAGCCAGAGTTCGCTGGATCTGGGCGAGCCGCTGTCGCTGATTACGGAATCGGTCTTCGCGCGCTACCTCTCTTCCCTGAAATCGCAGCGCGTTGCCGCTTCGAAAGTGCTGAGCGGACCGACTGCACAGGCTTTTAACGGCGATAAAGCTGAGTTTATCGAGAAAGTGCGTCGCGCGCTCTATCTGGGTAAAATCGTTTCCTACGCGCAGGGCTTCTCACAGCTGAAAGCGGCTTCCGAAGAGAACAGCTGGAACCTGAACTATGGCGAGATCGCGAAGATTTTCCGTGCAGGCTGCATCATTCGCGCGCAGTTCCTGCAGAAAATCACCGATGCTTACAAAGAGACGCCGGATATCGCTAACCTGCTGCTGGCGCCTTACTTTAAAAATATCGCTGACGAGTATCAGCAGGCGCTGCGTGACGTGGTGGCCTATGCGGTGCAGAATGGCATCCCGACGCCGACCTTCTCCGCAGCTATTGCCTACTATGACAGCTACCGTTCTGCGGTGCTGCCGGCGAACCTGATCCAGGCGCAGCGTGACTACTTCGGCGCGCATACCTATAAGCGCATCGATAAAGATGGCGTGTTCCACACCGAGTGGCTGGACTGATTCTCCGTTGCCTAAAAAACCTCCCTTTGGGAGGTTTTTTACAGAATTCAGATAACGCTTTACCCATCCTTTTGCTATTGTTTTCTCCCTAGCGTTTATTATTCCGCTTTTCAATTAATCAGTTGGGCGTACCAGAAACATGAACCAAGAAAGTAAAACAACTACGGATCAGTCTTTACTTCGTCAAACCTTCTATAACAACGATGATGAGCTTGACCTGCTGGATGTGGTAGCGCAGCTGTGGAGCGGTAAAAAAACGATTATTTTAACCGTCCTTGTATTTTTGCTGCTGGCGGCAATTTATCTTTTTTTCGCCAAAGAAAAGTGGACGTCGGAAGCGATTGTGACCCAGCCCAGCGCGGGCCAGGTGGCCAACTATAATGCTGCGTTAAACGTGCTTTATTCTCAATATCCCCAGGATAAACCGGGCTTAGTCGATCTCCAGCGTCAGCTGTTCGGTCGCTTTAGCGCTTCGCTCTATGCCTTGTCAGGTTCGCTGCAGAATCTGGAAAATCCCCTGAATTTAAACGTGGCGCCGGTTACGGCGGGGCAGGCTGAGCCCTTAAGCGTAAAATTTACCGCTGAGACGGCGAAAGAGGCGCAGGCGCAGGTCACGCACTTTATTAAAGTGGTGAACGACGACGTGGTTGATGACTACGGCGCCGATATCAAGCGCAATATGGATGTGAAACTACGCGAGCTGAGCGACTCGCTGACCTCGCAGCTGAAGGTGGCGCAGGATAAGAAAGAGCAGCGCATTGAGCAGCTGAAGCAGGCGTTAAAAGTGGCGGAGGGCTCAGGCATTGTGACCTCCCAGCTGACTCAGGCGGAGTTTTTATCAGACGATACGCTCTATATGCTGGGCACCAAGGCGTTGAATGCGGCTATCGCTAACGAAGCGACGCGTCCGTTGCCGCTGGATGACAGCTACTATGCCACCCAGCGCGCGCTGCGCCTGATCAAGGATCTGAAGATCCAGGTCGATAACCTGCAATCCTTCCGCTATATCATGCAGCCGGATTTGCCTATTCGTCGTGACAGCCCGAAAAAAGGACTGACGCTGGTGCTGGCGGTATTGCTGGGCGGCGTTGTGGGTTCGGCGATTGTGCTGGGACGCAATATGGCTGCGACATGGCGGCAACGTAAACAGCTTAGCTGATTGACCTGAACAAAGAAAAACCCGGCCAGCGCCGGGTTTTTTTATGCCTGTCGTAAGCTGTTATCATCTTCGCGTCTGAATGTTGCCAGCATCGATCCGGCCAGTGAGCGGTAATCGTCCCTGTTCAGGATAATTGAACAATCCAGCCTGCCCGCGTTGAAGGCAATCTCATCAAAGCGCGCAAACAGCAGCGGATCGACGATAAGATTTAGTTCAGGGTGGAAGCTAAAGGGCGGAATCGCGCCGAACACGCAGCCGGTAAGCTTTTCTACTTCAACCGAGCTGGCCAGAGAAGCACGCGTGCCGCCGACAGCGGAAGCGACCTTGCTCAGGTCCGCCTGACAATCGGCTGGCAGCACGGCTAACACGTACTGTTTGATGCCGTTGCCTTTTACATGGCATACCAGCGCCTTGGCCCCCTGTTCAGGATGCGTGCCCCGCAGCTGCGCTACCGCCGCGCATTTTCCTTCCGGCGCATGTTCGATTAAACGGTAGCGCGCCTGATGCTTATCCAGCAGCGTTATGAGCTGATGAAACGTACTGTTCATAGTGATGCGTATTTCTCCCCGTTTATACCCGCGCTACTGTAGCAAAAATTGCAGGGCGGGACAGGTGAGGGCATGCACAAAAAGGCAGATCGTAGAAAGGAAACGCAGAAAATCGGTAGCAACGGGAAATACGATATGGAGATGCAATCAGCAGCTGAGACGAAACCAACGATCGTTGAAAAACGGAATGTTGCAGAACCGGTGTCGAAAGAAAAAGGACGCCGCCGTAACGGCGGCGTCCTGGTCGTCAGGCTTTATGACGCGCGCGCAGATTATTAATAATCGTGCTCAGGTCAAGATTCTGATCCTGTAGCAGCACCATCAGGTGATACAGCAGATCGGAAGCCTCATTGGTCAGCTCATGGCGATCGTTTACCGTCGCGGCCAGCGCGGTCTCCACGCCTTCCTCGCCGACCTTCTGCGCAATGCGCTTGGTGCCGCTGGCGTAGAGCTTCGCGGTATAGGAACTGTCGGGATCGGCCTGCTTGCGCGCCGCCAGCAGCTGCTCCAGCTGCCAGAGAAAGGTCCAGTCTGGCGCTGCGGGCGAGAAGCAGCTGGAAGTGCCGAGATGGCAGGTCGGGCCGATCGGCTGCGCCAGCACCAGCAGCGTATCGTTATCGCAATCGGGCGTAATGCTGACTACGTTAAGAAAGTGGCCGGAGGTTTCGCCTTTGGTCCAGAGACGCGCTTTGGTGCGCGACCAGAAGGTGACTTTGCCTTCGTTCAGCGTTTTCGCCAGCGCCTCCTGGTTCATATAGCCGTGCATCAGGACCTCGCCCGATACGCTGTGTTGCACGATAGCTGGCATCATGCCGTCGGTTTTTTCCCAGTCCAGTTGGGAAAGCTGCTGTTCTGTTAGCACGGGCGAATCTCCACATCGTGTTCGATCAGGAACCGTTTCAGTTCACCGATATTAATAATCTGCTTATGAAATACCGAGGCGGCCAGCGCCCCGTCGACGTTAGCGATGCGGAACGCGTCCAGAAAATGTTCCATGGCGCCAGCGCCGCCGGAGGCAATAAGCGGCACCTTACAGACTTCACGCACTTTTTGCAGTTGAATGAGGTCATAGCCGTTGCGCACGCCGTCCTGATTCATCATGTTCAGTACGATTTCGCCAGCGCCGCGTTTTTGCACTTCCTGCACCCAATCCAGGGTTTCCCACTGCGTAACGCGCGTGCGCGCTTCATCGCCGGTATATTGGTTTACGTGATATTTGCCGCTCTGCTCGTCATACCAGGTATCGATTCCTACCACGATGCACTGAACGCCGAAGCGATCGGCCAGTCGGGTGATCAGTTCCGGATCGGCCAGCGCAGGCGAGTTAATGGATATTTTATCCGCGCCGAAGGAGAGGATCCGCGCCGCATCTTCGGCGCTTTTAATACCGCCAGCCACGCAGAAGGGGATATCGATCACTTCCGCCACGCGCGCGACCCAGCTTTTATCCACCACGCGGCCGTCGCTGGAGGCGGTAATGTCATAGAACACCAGTTCGTCGGCGCCCTCGTCGGCATAGCGCTGCGCCAGCGGCACGATATCGCCGATGATCTCGTGATTGCGAAACTGCACGCCTTTCACCACCTGCCCGTCACGCACGTCGAGACAGGGAATTATCCGTTTTGCCAGCATGAAATCGCCTCCGAAACCGTGAATTTATCTTCCAGCAGGGCGCGTCCGACGATAACGCCCTGCGCGCCGCTGTGACGCAGGGCGGCGATATCCGCCAGCGCGCCGATGCCGCCGGAAGACTGAAACGCAATCTGCGGGAAACGCGCGGAGACTTCCTGATAGAGCGATACATTCGAGCCGCTCAGGGTGCCGTCGCGTGAAATATCGGTGCAGAGTACATGCTTCAGGCCGCAGGGCAGATACTGTTCGATCACCTGCTCCAGCGTGACGCCCGCCGCTTCCTGCCAGCCGCTGATCGCCACCTCTTTGCGGTTTTCCGCGTCGATGCGCACATCCAGCGCCAGCACAATCGCCTCTGGGCCAAACTCGCTAAACCATTGCTGCACTTCTTCTGGCTGCCTGACCGCCGTCGAGCCAACTACCACGCGCGCGGCGCCCGCCTTCAGCAGCGCGGCGACGTCGTCGCGGCTGCGGATGCCGCCGCCGACCTGAACCGGCACCTCAACGCCCGCCAGCAGCGATTTCAACAGCGTAAGCTGACGCGCCGCGGGGTCCTTCGCGCCGGTCAAATCGACCAGGTGCAGCAGCTGTGCGCCCTGACGCTGATAATCTTGCAGGCGCGGTAGCGGGTCGCTGCCGTAGTCGCGTTGCTGACCGTAGTCCCCCTGATGCAGACGCACCACTTTTCCATCAATTAAATCCAATGCCGGGATAATCATCCGTTACATCTCCAGAAAGTTTTTCAGCAGCTGCGCGCCCGCTTTGCCGGAGCGCTCAGGGTGGAACTGAACACCGTAGAAGTTCTCTTTCTGCACCGCGGCGGTAAATGGTTCGCCGTAGAGGCACTGGGCGATGGTGCAGGCGTTAACCGGCATCGCATAGCTGTGGACGAAATAGAACCAGCTCTCCTCCTCAATGCCGCGAAACAGGTGGTGTCCCGCCTGCGGGGTGACGCGGTTCCAGCCCATATGGGGCAGCGGCAGCCCGCGGTCCTGCATCTGCAAAACCGGCTGATCGATAATGCCTAAGGTTTTTACGCCGCCGCTTTCGTCGCTCATGCTGCCGAGCAGCTGCATGCCAAGGCAGATGCCAAGCGTCGGCTGGGTGCAGGCTTTCACCAGCTCAATCAGCTCGCGCTCCGCCAGCTGGTCCATCGCCGCCTGCGCGGTGCCGACGCCGGGCAGAAAGAGCTTGTCCGCCTTCAGCACGATATCGGCGTCGCGGCTGACCTGCGGCGTATAGCCGAGGCGCTGAATGGCGGACTTTACCGAGGAGAGATTGGCGCAGCCGGTATCAAGGATCACCACGTTCATTACAGCACTCCTTTCGAGCTCGGCAGGGTATTGCCTTCCACGCGAATCGCCTGGCGCAGCGTGCGGCCAAAGGCCTTAAACAGACTTTCCACGCGGTGATGGTCGTTTTTGCCTTTGGTTTTCAGATGCAGTGTGCTGGCCATCGAATAGGAGAGCGAGCGGAAAAAGTGCTCGACCATCTCGGTGCTGAGATCGCCCACGCGCTGGTAGTTAAACTCCGCCTTGAACTCCAGGTGCGGACGGCCGGAAATATCCAGCGCGCAGCGCGCCAGGCATTCGTCCATCGGCAGCACGAAGCCGAAGCGGCCGATGCCGCGCTTGTCGCCCAGCGCCTTCAGCAACGCTTCTCCCAGCGCGAGGCCGGTATCTTCTACCGTGTGGTGATCGTCGATATAAAGGTCGCCTTTCACCTCGACGTTCATGCGCAGGCCGCCGTGCGTGGCGATCTGATCCAGCATATGGTCGAAAAAGCCGACGCCGGTGTTGATTTTGCTGCCGCCTTCGCGGTCCAGCCACACCTCGATTTCAATCTGCGTTTCTTTGGTGTTGCGGTTCACCTTCGCATAGCGATCGCGCTGCGTCAGCTTCTGGCAGATGGCGTTCCAGTCCAGGCCATCCTGGCTGTAGCGCAGCCCCTGGATGCCCATGTTCTGCGCCAGCTCGATATCGGTGGCGCGATCGCCGATTACATAGCTGTTGGCCTTGTCCAGCGCGCCTTCCGCCAGCCAGGCCTCTACCAGTTTGGTTTTCGGCTTGCGGCAGTCGCAGTTATCCGCCGGCAGATGCGGGCAGATCAGAATATCGTCGAAGCGCACGCCCTGCGAGGTCAGGATCTGCATCATCAGATTATGCGGGCCGTCAAAATCCGCCTGCGGGAAACTGTCGGTGCCGAGGCCGTCCTGGTTGGTGATCATCACCAGCTGGTAGCCCGCCTTCTGCAGCGCCAGCAGCGCCGGGATCACGTCCGGCTCAAAGGCCAGCTTCTCCATGCGGTCGACCTGGAAATCCTGCGGCGGTTCGCTGATAAGGGTGCCGTCGCGATCGATAAAAAGGGTTTTCTGACTCATGCTTGCTCCACGGTGCCGGGCAGGGTTTGCAGTGCGGCGATCAGGCGCTCGCACTCGGTTCGGGTGCCGATGGAAATGCGCAGGCATCCGGCAAGTCCCGGGTTCTTGTTCTGGTCACGCAGGATAATGCCCTGGTCCCACAGGGTTTTAAATACCCGTGGCGAATCGGTAAAGCGCGCCAGAAGATAGTTGGTCTCGCTGGGAAAGACCTGCTCGACGCAGGGCAGCGTCGCCAGCGTCGTCGCCAGCCAGCTGCGGTTGGCGTTCAGCTCCACCACATGGCTGCGCATCAGGGCGATGCCTTCCGCGCTCAGCGCCTGAGCGGCGATATCGGCCACCGGCGTCGACAGCGGATAGGGCGCGATCACTTTTAACAGCAGCGCGATCACCGCCGGATTCGCTAGGGTAAAGCCGCAGCGCAGCCCCGCCAGCGCAAAGGCTTTCGACAGCGTGCGCAGCACCACGAGGTGCGGATATTCCGCGATCCAGCTCGCAAGCGTCGCCTGCGGGCAGAACTCGATATAGGCTTCGTCCGCCACCACCAGCGCTTTGCCGCGCGTCATCTCCAGCAGTTGACGAATATCGTCTCTATTGATCAGGTTGCCGGTCGGATTGTTGGGACTGCACATATAGACCAGCTTGACGCCCGGCAGCGCGGCGGCGATGGCGGGCAGGTTCAGCTGCCAGTTCTCCAGCGCCGCCACGGTGCGATATTCGATGCCGATGGTTTCGGCGCTGACGCTGTACATGCCATAGGTCGGCGGGCAGAACAGGATTGCGTCCTGACCCGGCTCGCAGAAGGCGCGCATCAGCAGCTCGATGCCTTCGTCCGCGCCGCGGCTGACCAGCACCTGCTCCGGCGACAGTCCGGCGTAGGCGGCGTAGCGTTCAATTACCTGCTTCGGCTGGCATTCCGGGTAGCGGTTCAGCGTCTGCTGCGACAGCTCGAACGGTACCGGCAGCGGATATTCGTTGGCGTTCAGCCAGACGTCGCCGTTGCCGCCGAGACGACGCGCGGACTGATAGGGCGTCAGCGCCTGCACGTTGGCGCGCGCCAGCCGGACGATATTGTCACTCATACTTTCTCCTTCAGCGCGGCGACGCGCAGCGTAACGGCATTTTTATGGGCGATGAGCTGCTCTGCGGCAGCCAGCGTCTCAATGGTCGGCGCCAGGTTCAGGAAGCCCTGCGGCGTCAGTTCCTGCACCGTCATGCGCTTCTGGAAATCCGCCAGCCCCAGGCTGGAGCAGGTGGCGGTATAGCCGTAGGTCGGCAGCACATGGTTGGTGCCGGAGGCGTAGTCGCCCGCCGATTCCGGCGACCAGTCGCCGAGAAACACCGATCCGGCGCTGGTGATCTGTTCCACCAGCTCGCGCGGCTGGCGCGTCTGAATAATCAAATGCTCCGGTCCGTAGCGGTTGGATATCTCTACGCACTGCTGCAAATCGCGCGCCACGATCAGGCGGCTGCTGGCGAGCGCCTGACGCGCGGTCTCGGCGCGCGGCAGCTGGGCCAGCTGCGCTTCCACCGCTTCCGCCACCGCCTGCGCCAGCTGACGCGACGGGGTCAGCAGAATCACCTGCGAGTCGGGGCCATGCTCCGCCTGCGACAGCAGATCGGAAGCGACAAAGGCGGGCGTGGCTTCCTCGTCGGCAATCACCAGCACTTCAGAAGGCCCGGCGGGCATATCGATCGCCGCGCCGTCAAGACGCTGGCTCACCTGACGCTTCGCCTCGGTCACCCACGCGTTGCCGGGGCCGAAGATTTTATCGACTTTCGGTACTGATTCGGTACCGAAGGCCAGCGCGGCGATCGCCTGCGCGCCGCCGACCTGGAATACCTCCTCCACGCCGCACAATTGCGCGGCGTACAGGATCTCATCGGCGATCGGCGGCGGCGAGCAGAGCACCACGCGCTGGCAGCCGGCGATGCGCGCCGGGGTCGCCAGCATCAGCACGGTTGAAAAGAGCGGCGCCGAGCCGCCGGGAATATAGAGGCCGACCGAGCGAATCGGGCGGGTCACCTGCTGACAGCGCACGCCGGGCTGGGTTTCAATATCCACGGCAGGCAGCTGCTGGGCGCGGTGGAAGGTCTCGATATTGGCGACGGCTGCCGCCATCGCCTGCCTGACGTCGTCGCTCAGCCGCTCCGCCGCCGCGGCGATCTGCGCCGGACCGACGCGCAGTTCGTCCACCTGCGCCTTATCGAAGGCCGCGCTGTATTCGCGCAGGGCGGTGTCGCCCGCTTCGCGGACGCGGGTAAGAATGGTTTTCACCGTTTGGGTAATATTGTCCGAGGCGGAGATCGCCGGGCGGGTCAGCAGCGCCTGCTGCTGCGCCTCGTCGCACTGCTGCCAGTCGGTAAGCGTGTCAAAGCGGCTCATGGGTTTACTCCATCATCTTCTCAATCGGCAGTACCAGGATCGAACTGGCGCCCAGCGCCTTCAGTTTTTCCATCGTTTCCCAGAACAGGGTTTCGCTGCTGACCATGTGCATCGCCAGGCGGCTCTGGTCGCCCGCCAGCGGCAGCACCGTCGGACGCTCGGCGCCCGGCAGCAGCGCGATCACTTCTTCCAGCCGCTCGCTCGGCGCGTGCAGCATGATATATTTCGATTCGCGCGCTTTGATCACGCCCTGAATGCGCGTCATCAATTTATCTACCAGCTCCTGTTTCGCCGCCGACAGTTCGCCGTCGCGCTGGATCAGCACCGCTTTGGAACGGTAAATCACTTCCACTTCGCGCAGGCCGTTCGCTTCCAGCGTCGCGCCGGTTGAAACCAGGTCGCAGATGGCATCGGCCAGGCCAGCGCGCGGCGCGACTTCCACCGAGCCGTTCAGCAGACAGGATTTAAAAGCGACGCCCTGTTTATCAAGATACTGTTTCAGCAGGTGAGGATAGGAGGTGGCGATGCGCGAACCCTGAAGACACTGGACGCCGTTATATTCCTCGTCCACCGGCATCGCCAGCGACAGGCGACAGCCGCCGAAATCGAGGCGGCGCAGGGTAAAGTAGCGCGGGTCTTCGCCCTGCGCGCGGCGGGTCAGCAGCTCTTCTTCCAGCACGTTTTCGCCGACGATGCCGAGATCCACCACGCCGTCCATCACGAGGCCCGGAATATCGTCGTCACGCACGCGCAAAATATCGATCGGCATATTCTCAGCAAAGGCGATCAGGCGCTGCTGCTGCAGGTTGATTTTGATGCCGCAGCGCGCCAGAAGCTCGCGCGATTCATCGCTTAAACGGCCAGATTTTTGCATAGCTATGCGTAAACGGGTGTTATCTAACATCTCTCCAGTCCTCTTGTCATTTATCCGGTCGGTCGCAGTCAGCCAAAAAAAAGCCCCCGGAAGAAGATCTTCCGGGGCTCTTATCGCGCTCTGCACCACTGGAAGATCAATTGTCTTCCAGCACACATCGCCTGAAAGACTAGTCAGGGTGATGGTGGTGGTGATGGTTGAACTGAACGCGTGTCATAAAATTCTCTGCATGTATATTCATTTGCCTGTCAATTAACCTAGCGGAGAAGAGGGCGATTGGCAACCGTTTTTTCGCGCGCGGCGCAAATCTCTTTTTCAACGAAGATTGTCATGCTCAGGAGCGTGGCGTAGCCTTAGAAGAAAACAGGCTGACGCCTCAGGAGCAGAGATGAAAAAAGTCGCGATTGTAGGTCTTGGATGGCTGGGAATGCCGCTGGCGATGGCGCTGACGTCGCGCGGCTGGCAGGTTACCGGCAGCAAAACGACGCCGGACGGCGTCGAGGCGGCGCGCATGTGCGGCATTGAAAGCTGTCAGTTGACCTTAACGCCGGAGCTGGAGTGCGATGCGGATGAGCTGGAGGCGCTGCTGGCGGTGGACGCGCTGGTGGTGACGCTGCCGGCCAGCCGCACCGTGGAGGGCGGCGAACATTATCTGCGCGCGGTGCAAAACCTGGTCGACAGCGCGCTGGCGTTCAGCGTGCCGCGCATCATCTTCACCAGCTCCACATCGGTTTATGGCGACGGCAATGGCGTGGTGAAAGAGCATAGCCCGTTACAGCCGGTCACCGTCGCCGGTAAAACGCTGGTAGAGCTGGAAAACTGGCTGCACGATCTGCCCGGCACTTCGGTCGATATTCTGCGGCTGGCGGGACTGGTAGGACCGAAGCGTCATCCGGGCCGCTTTCTGGCGGGCAAGACTGAGGTGCGCGACGGCGAACATGGCGTTAATCTGGTCCATCTGGATGATGTGGTCGAGGCGATTATTCTGTTGCTGCAAACGCCGAAGGGCGGACGCACCTATAATCTCTGCGCGCCGGCGCATCCTTCCCGTCAGGACTTTTATCCATCGGTGGCGCGCCAGCTGGGGCTGACGCCGCCGACTTTCGCGCCTGCCGCGCGTGAGAAGGGCAAGCTGGTGGACGGCAGTAAAATTTGCGATGAGCTGGGATTTGAGTATCGCTATCCCGATCCGATTAAAATGCCGCTGGGCTAAAGCCAGCGGAACAGCGCGGCTGGCGGGCCGCCTGTTGTTCTGCGAAGCGCGGTTTGTCGCAGCGTAAGGCGTCGCTAAACGCCCAGCCGATCGCGCAGCGCGTACCAGGCGGCGCCGACGGCGGTCAGCGGCACCTTAAAGCGTCGGCCGCCGGGGAAGGGGAGATGCGGCAGTTTGGCGAAGGCGTCGAAACGCTCGGCGTCGCCGCGCAGCGCTTCCGCCACCAGCTTGCCCGCCAGATGGGTAAAGGTGACGCCGTGTCCGCTGTCCCCCTGAATATAGTAAGCCTGCTTCTCCAGCCGCCCCAGTTGCGGCATGCGCGACAGCGTCAGCAAAAAGTTGCCGCTCCAGCAGTGACTCAACTTGACGTTCTTTAACTGCGGGAAGGTTTTTAACAGCTTGGGCCGAATCAGCGCCTCAATGTCCTGCGGCTCGCGCGCGCCGTAAATCACGCCGCCGCCATAGAGCAGCCGGTTGTCGGCGGTCAGCCGGAAGTAGTCCAGCAGATAATTGCAATCCTCCACGCAGTAGTTGTCCGGCAGCAGCGCCAGCGCCTGATCGTTGCTGAGCGGCTCGGTGGTAACGATCTGCGATCCGCAGGGCATGCTTTTTCGACTCAGGCGCGGCTCCAGCTCCGGCGCCAGATAGGCGTTGCCGGCGAAAATCACAAATTTGGCGCTGACGTCGCCGCGCGCGGTTTTAATCAGATGCGGCGCGCCGTAGATGACCTGTTCCACCGCCGATTGTTCATAGATGCGGCCGCCGTGCCGTCGTATCGCCTCCGCCTCGCCCAGCGCCAGATTCAACGGATGGAGATGGCCGCCGCGACGATCCAGCAGTCCGCCGACGTAGCGTTCCGTTGCAATTTCACGGCGAATGCCGCGTTCGTCCAGCAATTCCAGCTCATGATTGCCGTAGCGTTCCCACAGCCGCTGCTGATTGCGCAGATGCTGCATCTGGCGTGCATTCAACGCGGCGAAGATACCGCCGGGACGGTAGTCGCAGGCGATAGCATAACGATCGATGCGGTCGCGGATAATGTCCGCGCCCTCAAACATCATGCTGCCGAGCATACGCGCTGCGTCGACGCCGTAACGCTGTTCAATAACGTCAATGTCGCGGCTGTAGGAGTTAACCACCTGGCCGCCGTTGCGCCCGCTGGCGCCGTAGCCGACGCGCGCCGCCTCCAGCACCACCACGTCATAGCCCGCTTCGGTCAGAAACAGCGCGGAGGAGAGGCCGGTGAATCCCGCGCCGATAATGCAAACGTCGCACTGCACCGAGCCATCCAGGTGCGGCCAGGGTTGATGCGGATTAACCGTTGCGGCGTAATAGCTGTCGACATAATTCACGGCGGGTCTCCTTAGCGGTTCAGAAGCTGGCGGGCGTATGGGCGCTGACGATGCGACAGGGCCGCGTTGAGGTATTGCTGAAGCTGTGCGGCAGACCGGTATCGATAACGTAGCTCTGCCCGGCCTGTAACTGATAGCTCTGGCCGCCGATGGTCAGGGTGATTTCTCCCTCCAGCAGCGTGCCGGTCTCTTCGCCGGGATGACGAATTTTTTCGCCGGTAGTGGCGCCCGGCTCATAGGTTTCCAGCAGCATCGCCAGATTATGACTTGCGTTGCCGTTATGAATCAGCTTCAGCGAGACGCCCTGACTGCCGATGTCGATCAGCTCCTGCGGCTCGATCACAATTTTCGGCGGCGTATTTTTCAGGGGCTCCGAAAAAAACTCCGACAGCGACAGCCCATAGACCTTCAGCAGCTTTTGTAGCGTGCTGACGGCGGGGCTGACTTTATCCTGTTCAATGGTGCTGATGGCGCTGTGCGTCAGTCCGGCAAGCTCCGCGACGCGCCGTTGTGATAAACCTAATTCCTGACGGATCTGTGACAGCCGACGTCCTGGGGCCAGTGTGGCTTCGTTCATAGCCGTTTTTCCCGGGTGAATTGATGACAGGCGTGAATAAAAGCCCCGAACAGTTGCGTCGAAGCTTCAGTATGTTGATAGCGCCATTCGGGATGCCACTGCACGCCGATGGCGAACGGATGATTCGGTACGGCGACCGCTTCGATTACGCCGTCCGGCGCGGTCGCCTCGATTTGCAACAGCGGGCCCGGATGCAGCACCCCCTGTTTATGCAGCGAATTTACTTCAATGGAGGTGGCGCCGCGCAGCAGCTGCGACAGCCGTCCTTCGGCAGTCAGCGCTATCGCATGCGTCGGCGCATACTGCTCCGCCAGCGGCCGGTCGTCGTCGGCGTGGTGACGGATAGCCTCTGCGGGCAGCGCGCGGCGCAGCGTGCCGCCGGTGGCGACCACCAGCTCCTGCATGCCGCGACAGATCGCCAGCAGCGGCATCCTGAGCGGCAGCGCCTGCTGGATCAGCGCCAGCGCCAGCGCGTCACGGCCCGGATCGGCGAGCTCCTCCTCGCCGGTCTCGGCGTAGCGCCAGGGTTCAATATTGCTTGGACTGCCGGGCAGCAACAGCCCGTCCAGCAGCGGCAGCGTGCGTCTGGCGATAGTCTCGCTCAGATCGGGGCGGTGCGGCAGCGCCACGGGAACGCCGCCCGCATCCATAATGGCGTCGAGATATTTCTGGTGCAGTACAAAAGCGGGATGGCCATCTTTCACGGTGCGGCACGTCAAGACGCCGATCAACGGCTTGTCCATTATTCTTTCCATCCTGCCCCTCACGTTAACTGGCAAATATTTCTGACAAAACCGCAGCGGAGACGCTGATTTGTACAATATATTTTCAATCTAGTCAGGCTTTGTTCAATATTCAAACCGCTTTGTAACATTTGCACACTTTTTGTCTTATGACTATGTTCTAAATGTGGCCGTTATTTTGAGCAGTACGCACAACCTTTATAAACGGTAAATGGCGGGTGGGATCATGACAAACCTGGTGGAAGTAGAAGACTTCACGCGACACAGTGAAGAGATGCGAACCAGCGCGTTCCAGAATGAGGTAAAAGCCTATCTGGAACGCCATCCTGAAACACAGTATGTCGATATTCTTCTTAACGATCTGAACGGTGTTTTTCGCGGTAAACGTATTCCGGTAAGCAGCCTTGCAAGGCTGGAAAAAGGTTGTTACTTCCCGGCATCGGTCTTTGCAATGGATATTCTTGGCAACACCGTCGAACAGGCCGGTTTAGGCCAGGCGCTGGGCGAGCCGGACAACATCTGTACGCCCGTCGAGGGCACGCTGGTTCCCGCCGCTTCCGATCCCGACCATATTGCGCAACTGCTGTTGACCATGCGCAATCAAGATGGCACTCCCTTTGACGTTGAACCCCGAAATGTACTGAACAATCTCTGGCAGCGCTTGCGCAACCGGGGACTGTTTCCGGTGGTAGCGGTAGAGCTGGAGTTCTATCTGGTCGATAAACAACGCGATCCCGAAGGCTATATTCAGCCGCCCTGTACGCCCGGCAGCGACGAGCGCAGCATGCAGAGTCAGGTCTACTCCGTCGACAACCTGGACCATTTCGCCGAGGTGCTGGGCGATATCGACCGGCTGGCGAAGCTGCAGGGTATTCCTACCGACGGCGCGCTGGCGGAAGCCTCGCCCGGCCAGTTTGAAATCAACCTGCATCATACGCGCAACGTCCTGAGCGCCTGCGACCATGCGCTACAGCTGAAAAGGCTGGTGCGTCAGGTGGCGGAAAACCACGGCATGACCGCCACCTTTATGGCGAAACCCTATGAGGAGTACGCCGGCAGCGGGATGCATGTGCATGTCAGCATGCTGGACGCCGCCGATCACAATGCCTTCGCCTGCGACGACGGCAGCGATTCGCCGCTGCTGAAGCGCGCGCTGGCGGGGATGATCGATCTGATGCCCGCCTCGATGGCCCTGCTGGCGCCGAACGTTAACGCCTATCGCCGCTTTATTCCCGAATCCTACGTGCCGCTGCAAGCCTCCTGGGGCCACAACAACCGCACCGTGGCGTTGCGCATTCCCTGCGGCGATATCGATAACCGCCGCATTGAGTATCGCGTCGCCGGTGCGGACGCTAACCCCTGGCTGGTGATGGCGGCGATTTTCGCCGGCATTCTGCACGGGCTGGATACTCCGCTGACGCTGCCCGCGCCGGTTACCGGCAACGGCCACACGTCGGACGGCACGCCGCTGCCGGTGCGTCAGAGCGAGGCGCTGGGCGAGTTCGCGCAAAGCCGCGCCCTGCGCGAGCTGCTGGGGGAACGCTTCAGCTTTGTCTGGCACAGCTGCAAACACCATGAGCTGATGCAGTTTGAACGGCTGATTACCGCCACTGAGATTGACTGGATGTTGAAAAACGCCTGAGGTGAGCATCATGCAAACGAATCAACAGTGGCAGGCGCGGCGCGAAGCGGCGGTAACGCCCGGCGTGGGCAACGCGCTGCCGGTTTACATTGCGAAAGCGCGCAACGCGGAAATCTGGGATGTGGAAGGGCGACGCTATATCGATTTCGCCTCCGGCATCGCGGTGCTGAATACCGGCCATAACCACCCGGACGTCATGCGTGCGGTGCAGGGACAGCTGGAGTGCTTTACTCATCCCTGTTTTCAGGTGACGCCATACGGCAGCTACGTCGAACTGGCGGAAAAGCTGAACGCGCTGGCGCCGATCGCCGGTCCGGCGCAGACCCTGCTGATGACCACCGGCGCCGAGGCGGTGGAAAACGCGATCAAGGTGGCGCGCATCGCCACCGGACGCTCCGGCGTCATTGCCTTCCGTGGCGGCTTTCACGGCCGCACGCTGCTGGGGATGGCGCTGACCGGCAAGGTGCAGCCCTATAAAAAAGGGTACGGGCCATTTCCCGGCGGTATCTTCCATGCCCCTTATCCGGTCAGCTATCCCGGCATCAGCGAAAGCCAGGCGTCAGGCGCCCTACAGGGCATCTTCGCGGCGGACGTCTCGCCGGATGACGTGGCGGCGATCATTATCGAGCCGGTGCAGGGAGAGGGCGGCTTTTACGCCGCGCCGCCGACCTTTCTGCGTCAGCTACGCCAGATCTGCGACGAACACGGCATCGTGCTGATCGCCGATGAGATCCAGAGCGGCTTCTGTCGCACCGGCAAAACCTTCGCTATCGAGCATAGCGGCGTCGAGCCCGATATCATTACCATGGCGAAAAGCCTGGCCGGCGGCTTTCCACTGTCGGCGGTGGTCGGCCGCGCCGCGCTGATGCAGAAAGCGCAGGCGGGGGGACTCGGCGGCACCTACGCCGGTTCGCCGGTCAGCATCGCCGCGGCGCTGGCGGTGCTGGAGATTATCGAACGCGAGCAGCTTAACCAGCGCGCTCAGGAACAGGGCGAGCAGGTGGTGGCGTTTCTGCATCAGCTGGCGGAGCAGTTCGACTGTATCGGCGACGTGCGTCACGTCGGCGCGATGATCGCCATGGAGCTGGTGGAAGAGGGCGACGCGCAACGCCCGGCGAAGGCGCTGACTCAGGCACTGGTGCAGGAGGCGGGGCGTCAGGGGCTGATATTGCTCGCCTGCGGCGTGCGCGCCAACGTGATTCGTTTTTTAATTCCGCTTACCGCCGAAAAAGAAATTGTTACTGAAGGTCTCAATATCTTGTCATCCTCCCTCCACGTGGTGCAAAATATGCGCCCTGCAAAATAGAGAAATAACCGGCGCTTTACGCGTCGGTTATTTTTTTGCATTTAACCAGGCTAATTTAAAAAGAGGCCGGCCTGCGTGCCGGATAGATACACACTGAACACGTTTACCGTGTGGTTTTGAGGAAAAAAAGATGGGGCAACTCGTTAATTTCTCACCAGCGTTCGCTGGTGTTCGACTCCGTGATGATTATGGCGCAATCGGCCTCGGCCCTGCATCCTCTGTCACGCCTCTGAAGAACCTCTCTCGCTTAACGCGAAGTTTCCCTGTGGTCCGCCCGCACCAGGCCGCCGCTATGGGGGGACTGAACCATGTCGCATAATATCAACAACGTCGCGCAGCCGCGTCGTACCCACCTGAAAAAAACACTGACTTTAATGCCGGTGGTGATGATTGGTCTCGCCTATATGCAGCCGATGACGCTGTTTGATACCTTTGGTATCGTTTCCGGCCTGACCGACGGACATGTCGCCACCGCCTATGCTTTCGCGCTGATCGCCATCCTGTTTACTGCGCTGAGCTACGGTAAGCTGGTACACCGCTTCCCATCTGCGGGCTCCGCTTATACCTACGCGCAGAAAACCATTAGCCCGCACGTCGGCTTTATGGTTGGCTGGTCGTCGCTGCTTGATTATCTGTTTATGCCGATGATCAACATTCTGCTGGCGAAAATCTATTTTGAAGCGCTGGTTCCCGATCTCCCTTCATGGATTTTCGTCGTGCTGCTGGTCGGCTTTATGACGCTGTCCAACCTGCGCGGCATCAAAACCGTCGCCAACTTCAACAGCCTGATTGTGGTGTTGCAGGTGGCGGTGATGATCGTGCTGATGGGCATGGTGATTTACGGCGTAGCGCATGGCGAAGGCGCCGGCACGCTGGTCAGCAGCCGCCCGTTCTGGTCGGAGAATGCGCATGTGGTGCCGATGATCACCGGCGCTACTATTCTCTGCTTCTCGTTCCTCGGCTTCGACGGCATCAGCTCGCTCTCTGAAGAGACGAAAGATGCGGAGCGCGTGATCCCGAAAGCGATCTTCCTGACGGCGCTGGTCGGCGGCATCATCTTTATCGTGGTGTCTTACTTCCTGCAGCTCTATTTCCCGGATATTTCGCGCTTTAAGGACCCGGACGCGTCGCAGCCGGAAATCATGCTCTACGTGGCGGGTAAAACCTTCCAGTTCGGCATTCTGATTTTCTCCTGCGTGACGGTGCTGGCTTCCGGTATGGCCGCCCACGCGGGCGTGAGTCGTCTGATGTACGTGATGGGCCGCGACGGCGTCTTCCCGGAGCGTTTCTTCGGCTACGTGCATCCGAAATGGCGTACTCCAGCGCTGAACGTGTTGCTGGTAGGCGCTATCGCGCTGCTGGCGATCCGCTTTGACCTGGTGACGGCGACGGCGCTGATCAACTTCGGCGCGCTGGTGGCCTTTACCTTCGTTAACCTGTCGGTGATTTCACAGTTCTGGATCCGCGAGAAGCGTCGCCATACGCTGAAGGACAACATCAACTATCTGGTGCTGCCGCTCTGCGGTGCGCTGACGGTTGGCGCGCTGTGGATTAACCTCGAAGAGAGTTCGATGGTGCTGGGCCTGATCTGGGCGGCAGTCGGTATCATTTACCTGGCCTTCGTCACCCGCAGCTTCCGTAATCCGGTGCCGCAGTACAGCGAAGAATCGCTCTGATTCGACGCGTTAAACGCCATCAAGGCCAGACAGCTGTCTGGCCTTTTTTCTGCCTGGCGCGCAGGCGGGCGGCCCTCTCCGGTCGACAGTCGCACGGCGGCATCCTGCTGTTTCGCGCTTATCGGCCTTGTATCTCAGAGTCAGCTCCGCTACCCTGCGCCAGCAATTACTGCCTGAATGAATGGAGTTGGCAATGTTTAAAAAAGTAGTGGTAAGCAGCGGTCTGGCGCTGGCGTTGGTTGCAGGTTCGGCGCAGGCTATCGAGGGCAGCGTTGATGTGGGTGAACATTACACCAACCTGAACGTTGGACTGGGCACTACCTCCCCTGGCCTGAGCCTGTCCGGCAACTGGATGCGCAGCGATCACGACGGCGACGTCTCCGGCCTGCGTCTGGGCTATAACATCGAAGTCGGTTCCGTTTTCCTGACGCCGGGCATCAAAGCGATGTGGATCGATCCTGAAGATGGCAAAGATGGCTTCGCGGCGGCAGTTGGCGCGGGCGTGAGCTTCCCGATCACCAAAATGCTGGGCCTGTACGGCGAATATTACTACTCGCCGGAATCCTTTACCGATCACCTCGACAGCTATCAGGAAGCCTCCGGCGGCATCAGCTTTACGCCGATCTCCCTGTTAAACGTGCGCGTCGGCTATAAATATGCCGAGCTGAACAATAAAGGCGATCGTAAAGACAACGTGCTGGCCGACGGCCCCTATATTGGCGCTTCGCTGCGCTTCTGACGGACAGGTTCGTTCAGCATAAAAAAGCCGCCTTTGTGGGCGGCTTTTTTACGGGCGGCAGGCGTACCGTTACGAGACCAGTTCGCGCGCGTAGTCATACAGCGCCTTCAGCTGCGCCATCTTCTCTTTGTCGCCGTCGTGCAGGTTGGCCAGCGACTCCAGCTCCAACAGAAACGCTTCGATGCGTTCGCCGTTCAACACTTCGCGACGATGTTGCAGCCAGCGCTGCTGCTCGCTGTCATCCAGCGTGCCGGGATAGTTGCGCGCGCGATAGCGGAACAGCAGCTTCTCGATGCGCGCATCGTTAAAGGTGAGATCGAGCGCCGGCAGGTTGGCGGGAGCGGTTTTCTGGATAATGGTCATCGCCGATTTATCGGCGTCGCTGAAGAAGCCGTTATAAATCTGGGCGTCGACATCTTCTGAAGGGGTAAACGGCTCCGCTTCGGCATAGATCGCCACCACCTTTTCGCGCACCTCGGCGTGCTGGCGCAGCAGCGCCAGGTTATCGAGACAGCGCTGTCGGTCGATGCCCAGACGCTCAGCGTCTTCCGGGCGCAGCGTATTGGCAGGCGCCAACACCGGACATTTATTGCTGTGCACCAACTTAATCGGCACCGCCGCGTTGTCGCCCAGCGCCTGACGCGGCGTATAGAGCCGTTCGCGTAGCGCGTCGGCGTCCAGTTCCAGCAGCGGAGTGATATCTCCCGCCAGATCGCAGACGATCAGCGCGTTGCGGTTTTCCGGGTGCCAGGCGAGCGGGGCGATCCAGCTGGTGTTGCCCCTCAGCGCGCCGAACATGCCGGAGATATGCACCAGCGGCTTCATCTGCGGAATATCGATCAAAGTATTGATCTTCTGCTTCGTGCGGTGCCGGAACAGAAACTCGAACAGCTTCGGCTGTTTCTCTTTCACCAGCTTCGCCATGGCGATAGTGGCGTAAACGTCCGACATCGCGTCGTGCGCGTTATTGTGTTCCACGCCGTTGGCCTGAGTCAGGAGCTCCAGCTTAAAGCTTGGCAGCCCCTCATCATTTTCTGGCCAGTTGATGCCGTCGGGACGCAGCGCGTAGCAGGCGCGCATGACATCCAGCAGATCCCAGCGCGAATTGCCGTTCTGCCAGCTCCAGGCGTAGGGATCGTAAAAGTTGCGATAAAAAATATTGCGCGTCACTTCATCGTCGAAGCGCACGTTGTTATAGCCGACCACGCAGGTGTTTTCGACGGTAAACAGGGCATGAATGCGTCGGGCGAATTCCGCTTCAGTCACTCCGCGCGCCTGCGCCAGCTGCGGCGTAATGCCGGTGATCATCACCGCCTCCGGCTGTGGCAGATAATCGTCCGCTGGCTGGCAGTAAAAAACCTCCGGCTCGCCGATGATATTGAAATCCATATCGGTGCGAATGCCGGCGAACTGCGCCGGGCGATCCAGCGCCGGGCTTTTGCCGAAGGTCTCGTAATCGTGGAAGAGGAAGGTTGGCTGGTTCGCGTTATCGCTCACTGGTTTTAAATGCCCTTATCTGTTGCTTAGATGGTGTCTTTGCGTGCTTTTGATGGTTTGCGCCTGCTTGCGTTTTCTACTGTCCGCTGACGTTAGGCCTGCGTTGCGTTTTGGCGACGCAGATAAAATGACTATAGCTATCAGTAACGCAAAAAGCGCGGTCTCTATGGTAAACCATATGCAGGCTCTGCCGAAACACCGCATTGAGATGGCTGGAAGGAGAGCCGATAGTTTTCGCGGAATACGCAGGGCTGGGTGAAGCGGGAAAGAAAACAGCGGCTGGAACGGAAGCGCCGGAGAATTAGAGACGATTAACAAGGAACGTTTTATGGATGCGGAATTACAATTCGCCATTTCGCCGGTGCAGCTGGCGGGCGTGCTGGACTACCACACGGTGTCGGAGGCGGAAGCGTTCGGCAACAGATTGCTGGGCGGACTGGAACTGGCGCTGGGAACCGTTGAACTCATGGGCGCCGCCGCACTTTGCGTTGTGCCTGAACCGACGATGCTGACAAAAGCGGTGTGCGTGGTGACCGGCGCACACAGCCTGGACAACATTAACGCCGCCACCAACCGCATCCTGACCGGACATGATACCCGCACGGCAACACTTCGACTCACCGAAAAGCTGGCGAAAGAGGCCGGCGCCGGCGACAGCACGGCCATGTATATCGGGTTGACCGTTGATGCTGCCGTCCCGGCAGCGGCGGGGCTGGCCTGGGGCGTGTCGCGGATTAAATATGTTCGTGCAGGAACGCTGAAGCTGGCGGAGCATGAAGGCGTCAAGAAAATCGGCGGGCATACCATCAGGAAGCACATTGCAAAAACTGACGAAGAACTCCTGGCGCGCCTTGCACACAGCCGTGATGCACGCTCAGCCACGTCTTTTCACAGCGTGGAGCAGGCCGAAAAGTTTGTCAGTGCCGCATTGCGGGCTAACCGCATTAAAATTATTCGTTGGGCAAATACGGGAAGAATAGAAAAGCCGTTAGAAATTACGTGGGACGCTGGTACAACAGTCGGCTATAGATTCCGCAAAGGAAGCCAGGTTAAGTGGGCTGTCAGTCGCGTCCGGGTAGTTTTAAAAGGACAAGAGTATCTTGGCAAACCCTATTTTATTTTGACGTCATACCCGTTCCTGGAATAATGCTATGAGATTACTTGATAAATTGAGAGTAAACGCTTTTAAACGGAAAAATGCTTCTCTTATCACCCTGACGCAAACATATTTCGGTCAGGATCGCGGGTGATGCTGCCAACTTACTGATTTAGTGTATGATGGTGTTTTTGAGGTGCTCCAGTGGCTTCTGTTTCTATCACCTGTCCCTCCTGTTCAGCTACTGACGGGGTGGTGCGTAACGGCAAAAGCACTGCCGGACATCAGCGCTATCTCTGCTCTCACTGCCGTAAAACATGGCAACTGCAGTTCACTTACACCGCTTCTCAACCCGGTACGCACCAGAAAATCATTGATATGGCCATGAATGGCGTTGGATGCCGGGCAACCGCCCGCATTATGGGCGTTGGCCTCAACACGATTTTACGTCACTTAAAAAACTCAGGCCGCAGTCGGTAACCTCGCGCATACAGCCGGGCAGTGACGTCATCGTCTGCGCGGAAATGGACGAACAGTGGGGCTATGTCGGGGCTAAATCGCGCCAGCGCTGGCTGTTTTACGCGTATGACAGGCTCCGGAAGACGGTTGTTGCGCACGTATTCGGTGAACGCACTATGGCGACGCTGGGTCGTCTTATGAGCCTGCTGTCACCCTTTGACGTGGTGATATGGATGACGGATGGCTGGCCGCTGTATGAATCCCGCCTGAAGGGAAAGCTGCACGTAATCAGCAAGCGATATACGCAGCGAATTGAGCGGCATAACCTGAATCTGAGGCAGCACCTGGCACGGCTGGGACGGAAGTCGCTGTCGTTCTCAAAATCGGTGGAGCTGCATGACAAAGTCATCGGGCATTATCTGAACATAAAACACTATCAATAAGTTGGAGTCATTACCAGGATCGCGATATTTTCGGTGAAACTATTGAAGAAGTAGTTAAGAGTTATCGTGAGAACGGGGAGAACGCAACGCGGTGGTTAAAAAATGAAATCATGGAGATGCTAAAAACCGAAGGTGACGGCCAACTGACAACACGCATGGAGTTGCTGGCTGAAAATCAATTTGATCCCGAACTGTGGGGCGAAACGTGGCGCAGCTTCCTGCTGCGTGTACTGGCGGCGCTGAAATAGAATATCGGCGAAACGATTATAAGCCTGCGCAAGCGGGCTTTTTTATGCGCGATACAGCTTATCCTCGTGCGCGTTTTGCCCCTGCGCATCAAGCCCCCGCGCATTGGTCAAGTTTCCGACTGCGCATTTGTTGCAGATTCAAAACCGGCAGGCGGTTTGTATACCCCCGGAAATAATTTACCGGAGGTAAACATCCAAATTACTGTAATTGATTTGTGTTGCTTATATATCGTTCGGAATATGGAATTCCCTGTTTAACAACGGAGATAATCATGGAACTGTTAACTACAACTGAAATCCAACAAGTTGCTGGTGCAGGTGGTAACTATCAGATGGCAGTAAATCTTGAGATTGCCCAGGTTGTCGCAGCCAAATTAAATAACTGTAATATTCGGGATCTTACACACGATATGATTGCCTCTGCGTTAATGGGAGGGGCTGTCGGCGCATTCGGGGGGAGTGTAGCGGTTCCCGTTGTCGGTTCAATTCCGGGTTGGTTATCTGAGGCTATATCTGGCGCGGGCATGGGCGCACTTACTTACGGAGCGTCATGCTGGTGGTAGCAACGAGAACGAGAACGAGATTTATTAAGTCGTTATGTGGCACATTATTTTTTATAATTATGTTCTCAATTTTTAAATATTTTAAAACTGAGGATTTCTTTAGTTTAAAAAATATATTCCAGATCGGAATGACTGGAGTTTTGATGAGCGCCATTTTTTACCGATTTCTATTCAAATAACAAAGGCAGCCACAGAAAAGCCCGTTACATGCGGGCTTTTTTTATAACAACATTACAGTTGTCCTCGCGCGCACGCGCGTTTTGTCCCCGCACATTGGTCAGGATTCCGACCGCGCATCTGTTGCAGATTCAAAATCTCACAACAGCAGGAGATGCGAGAATGGCACGACCAAAGAAGCGAGTTGAGATCCCCGGCCAGCCGGCCGCCGTGGACGTCGCACAACAGCCCCCGCGCCAGAACCCACGATACAGACTGACGCCGCGCAGCTGATCATTTGAAAGTTTGCAGCAGGCTGAAAAGATTATCACCGCCGCACTGCGGGCTAACCGCTTTAAAATTATTCACTGAGCTAATACTCAGCGCGGTAGAGAGGTCCTGGCATGGTAATAATCTGGAATGCGGGAACAAAAACAGGTTATGGATTCAGGCAGGGCAGTAAAATTAAATGGCCTGCCACACATGTTCGGGTCGTGTTAGTCTGCAAAGAATACCGGGGCCTGCCATATTACATTGTTACAGCATACCCGGAACTATTATGAACAGATTACAAAAATGGCGGCTACGCCGTAAGTATTCATCTCTGGGTAGTATGATTCGTGTTTTTTTCTCACCACAGGATTGTGACGCTTTCGGTGAAGCAATTGAAGAAATCATGCAGAGCTATCAGTATTATTTCCATTACAAAGAAGCGCAGCAAATCCTGAAAATGCAAATAAGTGGAATGCTTGAAACGGTAGATGATGCAGATTTAGGTTATCGCATGTCACTGATAACGGAAGGTGAGTTTAAACCCGAACTGTGGGGTGAAACGTGGCGCAGTTTCCTGCTGTGTGTGCTGGCCGCCGTGGGCTGATGGCGAATCCTGCTTCCTCTCAAACCGCCCTTATCTGCGAGAATCTGTACCTTTCAGGCGCGTCCTTCGGACAATAAAAACGGCCATCTTTCGATGGCCGTTGCGCTATCTTAACCGGCAGTCAAACGGCCTCAGCTGGCCCGACAGCGCCGGTTTACTCTATTTCCATCAGCGGCGCGCGCCGGAGGTTTCCGCCGGCTCCAGGCACGGCTCCATCTCGATCGGAATGCTTTTGTAAGCGGGAATACCGCTCTGCGTGTCGTGGCTGTCCAGCGGCACCATCACGTTCGCTTCCGGGTAGTAGGCCGCCACCGAACCCTGGGCCATATCCAGCACCACAATCGTCAGGTTATCCATACGGCGCGAAGTACGTTTGCCTTCGGGATCGAGAGCGATAATATTCACCTTATCGCCGACCCGCAACTGACGCTTTTCCGCCTCGTCCGCGTTGATAAATAACACGTCGCGTCGCCCGGTCACGCCGCGGTAGCGGTCGTTCAGGCCGTAAAGCGTGGTGTTGTACTGATCGTGGCTGCGCAGCGTCGTCAGCACCAAATCGTGACACTTCAGCGAACGGGGATCTTCGTTCACCCCTTCCATCACCATAAACTGCGCGCGGCCGGAGGGGGTATTCCACTCGCGATGGGCCGCCGCATTACGTAGTTTGAAGCCGCCCGGCTGTTGTATGCGGCGGTTAAAATCTTTAAACGCCGGGAAAACGGCCTCTATTGCCGCGCGAATAAAGCTGTAATCGCCGATCATTCTGTCCCAGTTCACTTTTGTGTTGGGCAGCGTCGCCTTCGCCAGCCCGGCCACGATCGCCGGTTCCGATTTCAGGTGCGGTGATGCGGGCTTCAACATGCCGCGCGAGGCGTGCACCATCGACATCGAATCCTCTACCGTAATGCTCTGTTCGCCAGAGGCCTGCACATCCTGTTCGGTACGGCCCAGCACCGGCAGAATATAGTTATGCTTGCCAAGCAGCAGATGCGAGCGGTTCAGCTTGGTGGCCATATGCACCACCAGATCGAGCTTGCGCATCGCCTCAAAGGTGACCTGCGGATCGGAAATCGCTTCCGCCAGGTTGCCGCCGAGACAGAGCAGCGCCTTCGCCTTGCCGTCGCGCATCGCCTGAATCGCAGCGACCGCGCCATGTCCATGCTCCTGCGGCGGCTTAAAACCAAAAACGTTTTCGATGCTGTCGAGCAGCTCCTGCGACGGGATCTCAGTAATGCCGACGGTACGGTCGCCCTGCACGTTAGAGTGGCCGCGCAACGGACAGATGCCCGCGCCTTGCTTGCCGATATTGCCGCGCATCAGCAGCAGGTTGGCGATCTGCTGCACGTTCTGGGTGCCGTACTGATGCTGGGTAATGCCCATGCCGTAGCAGATAATGGTTTTTTCCGATTTGGCATAGAGACGGGCGATATTCAATATCTCCTCATAGTCCATGCCGGAGACCTTCAGAATATGCTGCCAGTCGGTGCCATCAAGATCCTGTTTCAGCGCCTCAAAGCCTTCCGTATGTTCGGCGATAAAGGCTTCGTCAATCACGCCAGGCTCGCCGGCTTTCAGGGCGCGATCGTGCATCGCCAGCAGCGCCTTCATTACGCCTTTCAGCATGGCGGCGTCGCCGCCGACGCGCACTTTGTAATAGGTGGAGGCGAGGGCGGTAGAGCCGAGCGATAGCATCTCAATCGGGCTTTGCGGCGACGTAAATCGCTCCAGACCGCGCTCGCGCAGCGGGTTGATCGCCACAATGGTGGCGCCGCGCTTAGAAACTTCGCGCAGCGTGCCGAGCATACGCGGGTGGTTCGTACCGGGGTTATGGCCGATGCACAGCACCAGATCGCAATGGTCGAAATCTTCGAGATCGACGGTGCCTTTGCCGACGCCGATTGACTGCGGCAACCCGACGCTGGTCGGCTCATGACACATATTCGAGCAGTCGGGAAAGTTGTTGGTGCCATATTCGCGGGCGAACAGCTGGTAAAGAAACGCCGCCTCGTTAGAGGCGCGACCGGAAGTATAAAACTCCACGCTGTTGGGATCGTCGTAGCTTTGCAGCCTCTCGCCAATCTCGCGGAAGGCGGTCTCCCAGTCGATCGGTTGGTAGGTGTCGCTGGCCGCATCATATTTCATCGGATGCGTCAGGCGACCTTCGCCTTCCAGCTCAAAGGCGTTACGGTGCCACAGCTCGCTGACGGGATGCGCGGCGAAAAATTCCGGCGTGGTGCGTTTACTGGTGGCTTCCCAGGAAACCGCCTTGGCGCCGTTTTCGCAAAATTCAAAAGAGGAGGCGTGACGCGGATCGGGCCAGGCGCAGCCGGGACAGTCAAAGCCCTGCGGCTGGTTAACTTTAAACAGCGCAATAACGTCCTGCTTTACCGACATCTGACCGCGCAACGCATCGGCAACGGCTTTCAGCGCGCCCCAGCCGCCAGCCGATCCGCCATAAGGGGCAATACCAATTGTACGATTCTGATGTTTCATAACTCTCTGCATTCTGTTGATGTCCTGTTACTAAAGCGTAGGACACGCAGACAGCTTCATGTTAGAGCCGTGAGGAAAAACGGATCTAATTGCTTTCGAAATATTACAGAAAGGGCGGGCGGCGCGACGGGAAGATAAATTGCGTAATGATTAAACTGTGCTAAACATTAAAGAGTCTATCTGAACAGGAGGTTATGATGAAAAAGAGCGCGTTATTAGCATTTATGTTTGCCGCGGCCCTGCCACTGGCGGGATGCTCCAGCAGTAACTACACCATCCATACTAACGATGGCCGCACTATCGTCAGCGATGGCAAACCGAAAGAAGACAATGCTACCGGTTTGATTAAGTATAAAGATGCCAACGGCAACGAGCAGCAGATTAACCGTGCCGACGTGAAATCAATGACGGAAATCCCGCACTGATTTTTGCTGACACCTTATCTGCTAAAGCCACCTCCGGGTGGCTTTTTTTATGGCGGCGCGCGGCACATTTCCTGCCGCGCGCCTTTATTCCGCGCGAGCCGCATGAAGGTCGGTAATCATTATTGCCGCCCGACCTGCCGCATAGCGGCAAAATGGCGATAAAAGCAGCAGATAATCCGGCGGTAAATTCATAATTTCTTGCAATTAATTCAGCAAAAACGCCGCTTAATCCCGTAAAACAACGCCCTTATCAAATTTCACGTTTATGACTGAGGGTGTTCCGTTGAAAAGGCGTCAGCTTGTAAGTTTTACTGGTTTATTATTTTTAGCATTACAGACCCATGCTGATGAAGCAGCCATCTCTTTTCCGCTGACGCCGCCGCAGGTTGACGCCGCTTCATGGGTATTGATGGACGCTACCACCGGCCAGGTACTGACTGAAGGCAATGCGGACGAAGAACGTAATCCCGCCAGCCTGACCAAGCTGATGACCGGCTACGTGGTCGATCGCGCAATCGATCATCATCGCATCAGCCGCGACGATATGGTCACCATCGGACAGGATGCCTGGGGCGCAGGCAATCCGGTCTTCAAAGGTTCGTCGCTCATGTTCCTTAAACCGGGCGAAAAAGTGTCGGTGCGCGATCTCAGCCGCGGCGTGATTATCGATTCCGGTAACGACGCCTGCGTGGCGCTGGCCGACTATGTGGCTGGCAGTCAGGACGCCTTCGTTAAAATGATGAATGAGTACGCGGCGAAGCTGGGGCTGACGCATACTCATTTTGAAACCGTGCACGGTCTGGATGCGCCGGGCCAGCACACTACCGCGCGCGATCTGGCGGTGCTGTCGCGCGCCATTATCAGCGGCGAGCCCGACTTCTATCAGATGTACAGCGAAAAATCGCTTACCTGGAACGGCATTACCCAGCAAAACCGCAACGGCCTGCTGTGGGACAAAAATCTGCACGTTGACGGTCTGAAAACCGGCCATACCGAAAGCGCCGGCTTTAACCTGATCGCCTCCAGCCTCGACGGCCGTCACCGCCTGATTGCGGTGATTATGGGCGGTAAAAGCCCGAAAGGACGTGAAGAACAGGCGCGGAAACTGCTGATCTGGGGCAACAACAACTTCGACACCGTGCAGCTGTTCCATGCGGGCAAGCCGCTGGGCAAAGAGAGCGTCTGGTACGGCAACCCGCATCAGGTAGAGGTCGGCACGACCGAGGACATCTGGCTGTCGGTGCCGCGCAGCGCAATGCAGAGCATCAAGGCGAAATATGTGATCGACCGTAAAGATCTTGAGGCGCCGCTGAAGCAGGGCGAAAAAGTGGGCTCCATACAGCTGGTCGATAAAGATAAGGTGCTGGCCAGCTACCCGCTGATGACGCTAAACAAGGTGGACGAGGGCGGCATCGTCACCAAAATCGGCGACTATCTGAAGCAGAAGTTTTAACGTCACCCCGGAGGCGCGCCCTGCGCCTCCGCTACCTCTCGCTATCTCTTTTCCAGCATCTCTTTTCCGCTAACCGTTTTTTTAGCACGAGACTTGACCCTTACGCCGCGTTAGCCTTTAGCCTTAGTCATCGTTGAGCAAGGAGAGAGTCATGTTATTGAAAGCAGGCGAGCTGGCCCGCAGAACCGGCGTTACGGTACGCGCGCTGCATTATTACCACAGCATTGGACTGCTGGTGCCTTCGACCCGCAGCGAGGCGGGCTACCGGCTTTATAACCGCCATGATATCCGACGCCTGCATCAGATCCTGGCGCTGAAGCGTCTTGGCGTCCCGCTGGCGGAAATTGGCGCGCTGCTGAACGATAACACGCTCTCGTTACCACAGATCCTGACTCAGCAAATCACGGCTCTCGATCGTCAGCTGGCGCAAATGCAGCAGCTGCGTCAGCGACTCGGTCAGCTGCATCAGCAGCTGAGTCAGGGCGGCGAACCGGAGCTGACGGACTGGCTAACCACATTAGAGATGATGACGATGTACGATAACTACTTCAGCGCAGAAGAACTGAAACAGCTGCCGTTTTACCAGGCCGATCCCGAACGCGAGGCGGAATGGCAACAGATGGTGCAGGCATTGCTGACGTTGCAGGATGACGGCGTTGCCCCGGAATCGGCGCAGGCGCAGCAGTTGGCGCGGCGCTGGATGCGCACGCTGGAGCGCGATACGGCGCATAACCCGGCCTTTTTACAGCGGCTGACCACCATGCATCTGGCGGAACCGGCGATGCAGCAACAAACGGGCATCACGCCGTCGATGCTGGAATACATCACGCGCGCTTTTGCGGAGAGCAAGCTGAGCATTTTCCAGCGCTATCTGGAGCCGCACGAGTACGCCTTTGTGCGGGCGCACTATTTTGATCGTATGCAGGAGTGGCCTGCGCTGGTGGCGCAGCTGAATGACGCCATGACGCGCGGCGTACCGCCGGATGCGGCGGAAGCGCGGGCGCTGGGCGCGCACTGGCTGGCGCTGTTTCGCTCTTACGCCAGCGACGATCCGGCGATGCAGGCAAAAATTCGTCAGGCGATGCAGCAGGAGCCGCAGCTCATGGAGGGCACCTGGCTGACGCCGACGCTGTTAGGCTATCTGCAAGCGGCGGTGACCGCCAGTTTGACCGCAGGCTAACCTGAATTGCGCGCCCGTTTGTTTCGCGGCGGGCGCGCGTTAACCTCCAACGCATTCTTGCGCATCTCCCTGGCAATAGCGGCCTGCATCATGGCAGGCGAACGCAGCTGAAAGTTAATGTTTTTATTGTGTTGATTTGTTTTTTCAGAATAGTTAAATAAAGCCGGAAAACGATAAAATAGAGACGAAAGCCTCATCTCGCACGCCGCTTCAGGTTATCATGGCGCCCTTGTTATTCAGGGAAACCGGAGAGTAGCGTTGCGTCCTGATAAGCCGCTTTCAGCCATCGAGTTCAGCATCTATCGTCATTATCGCATTGTCCACGGCGTGCGCATCGCGCTGGGTTTTGTGCTGACCTTTCTGCTGGTTCGTCTGTGCGATATTCCTGAAGGCAGCTGGCCGCTGATTACCCTGGTTGTGGTGATGGGGCCGATCTCCTCCTGGGGCAACGTTTTTCCGCGCGCGCTACAACGCATCGGCGGCACCGTTTTCGGCTCGATTTCCGGGCTGATCGCCCTGAAGCTGGAGCTGATTTCACTGCCGCTCATGCTGGCCTGGTGTACGCTGGTGATGTTTATCTGCGGCTATCTGACGCTTGGCAAGCGCCCCTATATGGCGCTGCTAATCGGTATTACGCTGGCGGTGGTATGCGGCGCGCCGGCGGGGGATATGAACACCGCGCTATGGCGCGGCGGGGATGTGATCCTCGGTTCGCTGCTGGCATTGTTGTTTACCAGCATCTGGCCGCAAAAAGCCTATATCCACTGGCGCATCCAACTCTCCGACTCTCTCTCGTCGCTGGCGAAGATTTACCATGCCGGCTTTTCGCCGAACCTGGTGGAAAAGCCGCGTCTCGATAAGCCGCTGCGCCGCCTGCTGACCGACGTGGTGCGCATGCGCGCGCTGCTGGAGCCTGCCAGCAAAGAGACGCGCATTCCCAAATCGGTGCTGGAGGGCATCCAGACCACCAATCGCAATATCCTCTGCACGCTGGAGCTGCAAATCAACGCCTGGTGGTCGTCGCGCGCCAGCCATCTGATTCTGCTGAACGCATCCGCCCTGCGTCGCACGCAGCAGATGACGGAAAATACCTTTAAGGCGCTCGCGGAAATGTTGATCAATGGCAACACCGATCGCGTGGCGGCCAATCATCATGAGCTGGCGGAAATCACGCGCGAGCTGCGTCAGCTGATGGCCGAAAATAACAGCGATCGGCTGGTGGAGACGCCGATTCACGGCTATGTCTGGCTTAGCCTGGAGCTGGCGAAGCAGCTGGAGCGTTTGTCCGATCTGATTCGGCTGGCGATGCGCAAATAACCGTTCGGCAATAACCTGCTGTGGCTGCGCCTCATTTCGCGCTAAAATGTGTCACAGTCCGAATTTGAATGTGAAAATTGCCATCGGCCGCGGCGAAACGCTAAGCTGAAGGCTACGACAATACCGCCTGTTCAGGCAGGCCTAATGAAAGGTGTCAACATGGAAAATGCAAAGCAATCATTTCAGGACGTGCTGGAGTTCGTGCGGATGTATCGCCGTAAAAACAAGCTGCAGCGCGAAATTCACGATGTTGAGAAGAAAATTCGTGACAACCAGAAACGTGTGCTGCTGCTGGATAACCTGAGTGAGTACATTAAGCCGGGCATGAGTGTTGAAGCGATTCAGGAAATTATCGCCAGCATGCGCAGCGACTATGAAGACCGTGTGGATGAATATATCATCAAAAATGCCGACCTCTCTAAAGAGCGTCGCGAGCTGTCGAAAAAGCTGAAAGCCATGGGCGAACACAAAGTGCCTGGCCAGAACCAGTAATCCGTTGCGGTTGGCTATGCTGCCGATCGACTATCACCGGGCCGCGTTTGCGGCCCGGTTTCGTTTCAGCCTCTGAACGTCAACGCCGTCTCGCTGCGATGAAAGATCAATAGCGGGGGAGAGCAAGGCAGCGCGGGAAAGGCAGAAAGCAAAAAGGCAGATGCCTGAGCATCTGCCTTTTCTGAATTTGGCTCCTCTGACTGGACTCGAACCAGTGACATACGGATTAACAGTCCGCCGTTCTACCGACTGAACTACAGAGGAATCGTGTGAACGGGGCGCATAATATCGAGGGCGATGAAGGTTGTCAAAGCCTGTTTCGCAAAAAAACACTGACTGCTGAACTTTTCAGCAACCCACGCGGCGGATGCTGAAAGAACCATCGTGTCGGCAGGCGTAAAGCTGACTATGGTTATGGGAGGCGGTTCAACAGCGAGGCGAAAGGGAAGATGATGAGTGAGGTGGAAAATCTGGTGCGGCAGCGGCTGACGCTGACCGTGGCGCAGCGTAAGCAGAGCGTACAGGCGATCGCCGCAGGCCGGGCGGATGAGGCGGAGCCGGACAGCCGACGCGCGCAGCGTTACGCCTTTCAGCGTCTGGCGCAGCAGACGGCGATTATCGGCCCGCAGGACGACTTCCTGCCGACCCATTTCCTGCAAACAGGTATGCAGCGCGCCAGGGCGGTTGGGCTGGTGCGTGAGGATGGCGTGCCGAAAGGCACCGGCTTTTTAATTGGCGGCGGGCTACTGCTTACCTGTTTTCACGTTCTGCCGGATCGCCAGCGCGCCGCTGGCTACAGCGTGGAGTTTGGCTACTGGCAAAATGCGCAGGGCGAGGCGCCCGCCACGACACTTTACACGCTGGATGCCGACAGCTTCTGGCTGAGCAGCCCGCTGGAGGCGCTGGACTGCACGCTGGTGGCGCTGGGGGAGAGGCGCTTTGGCGACGCCGATCTGACGGATTTAGGGCTGATTGCCCTCAGCGATCGCGCCGATAAACATCGGCTGGGCATGGCGGTGAATATCATTCAGCATCCCGGCGGCGCGCCGCAGCAGGTGGCGCTGCGCGATAACTTTCTGCTGGCGCGCGGCGCGGCGGAGAGCGAGGCGGCCAACGTGCTGCACTACACGGCGGATACCGACGGAGGCTCTTCCGGCGCGCCGGTTTTCAATGACGAATGGCAGCTGGTGGCGCTGCATCACGGCGCAGCGGAGGATGAGAGCGGCACGCCGGTAAATGAAGGCATTCGCGTCAGCGCGCTGGTTGACTGGCTGAAAGGCGAAGCGATAAGCCTGGACGCCACGGCGCGGCAGCGGCTGATCGCCGCGCTGCGCGGCGAGCCGCTCGCAACGCTGACGGTTGCGGCGCGGGCGGCGCCGGACGCTAATTATGCTAACCGCAACGGCTATCAGGCCGATTTCATCGGCGGCCACGCGGTATCGCTGGCGCAAATTGTCGCGCCGCGCGCGGCGGAAATTGCGCCGCTACGTTCAGGCGCCACCGGCACGGAAGCGATCCTGGATTACCAGCATTTTTCGCTGGCGATTTGCGCTGAGCGGCGTATCGCTTTTCTCACCGCCACCAATATCGACGGCGCGCGCTATATTAATATCAACCGCGACAGCGGCCAGCCGTCGCTGCTGCCGGAAGGGGACAGCTGGTATGAAGACAGCCGCATGGAGAGCCGCTACTATCTGGTGCAGTCCTTTTATCGCGAATTCAGCCGCTGGTTCGATCGCGGCCACCTGACGCGCCGTAGCGATCATCCTACCTGGGGCACGCCGCAAGAGGCGATTCGCGCCAACAAGGACACCTTTCACTTCACCAACTGTTCGCCGCAGCATTTCCGCTTTAACCAGAGCCTGCAATACTGGCAGGGCGTGGAACGCTATATTCTGGAATATGGCGTGCTGCAAACGAAAAAGCAGATCACGGTGCTGACCGGGCCGGTGCTGAACGATGCGTGGCGGCAGTATGGCGACGTCAAGGTGCCGCTGATGTACTGGAAAGTGGTGCTGCGTCTGGGGCCGGACGGATCGCCGCAGGCAACGGCGCTGCTGGTCAGTCAGGCCAACCTGCTGGATGAGACGCGGCGGGTAATCCCGCGGACGGAGGCGGAAGCGGCCCCGCAGGTAGACGAGTATCGCGTCACCGTCAGTGGGCTGGAAAGCCTGACGGGACTCGACTTTTCCGCCTTCCGCGCCTGGGACAGCTGGCAACCGGCGCCGTCGCTGCGCGCCGATCCGCTGCCGGCGGCGCTGATCCTCTCCTGGCGCGACCTGCTGTGAATGTTGCCTGGCGGCGCTGTGGAGCCCGCGTCCGTCAGGTATGCTTCGGTTTCAGCGCGGCGCGTCGCTGCGGCGCAGATAGCGCAGAGTGGCGGTCACCGCCAGCTGACGATTGCGTTTGATGCTCTCCGCCTCGCTGTTATCGGGGCTGAACAGGGCATTAAAGGTGTAGCGGTTTGAGACGTGGTGAACGCAAATGCTGCTGATCAAACGATGCACGTCGATAGTATTCACATCCTGGTAAAACAGGCCCGCCGCTTGTCCGCGCGTCAGAATATCGTCCAGCACGTCCAGCGCGCTGCGGTTAAGTTCCTTAATGCGCGACGACTGGCTGATATAGCGTCCGCGCAGCAGGTTTTCGCTGCATACCAGCCGCATAAAATCGGCGTGCGTGGCGTGATAATCGAAACTCTCCTCCACCAGCCGCGTCATCGCCTCTTCCGGCGGCATCGCTTTGAGGTTAAGCCCGGTTTCATGCTGGCGGATCTGCTGGTAAACCTGCTCCAGCACCGCAATATAGAGGTTCTCTTTATTGCCGAAGTGATAAACCACCATCCGCTTGGTGGTTTGCGCATTCAGCGCGATCTGCTCCAGCCGCGCGCCCTGCATGCCATATTCGGCGAAGGCCTTCAGCGCGCCCTCGATAATCCGTTTTTTCAGCCCTTCGGGATCGTTTTTACGTTTTGCTTGCTCAGCCATTGGGAGCGCAATTCCTGTTAATTAAAACCGCTGGCAGAGTAGCCTGTTGCCTGGGCAAAGACAACGCAGACGGGAGGGAAAAGGCCGTGCGTCAGCTGAGAAAAGCTAACTTTTTAACGATTAGCCTGCTGCCGCGTCTGCGCTGCCGCGAAAACAGATTGAAGATTACCTGGATAGTGTTCAGGCGCAGCGCGCGTTACATTCTGTGAACCAGCAATGACTGGTCTTAATTTGCTGCATTTTTTTAGCAGGGCCTCACACTTTGCTGACAGGATTTCAGACCGCAGAAGGGGAGGGAGCGCAGCGGAGAAAACCCACTGAGACCAGTTAAAAACAGACATAAAATGTTAATAATTCTTATTTTTCTTCAGATGGTTTCCTTATCCGGCAGACCTTTTATGCTTCATCAAGCTGTTACCGGAATATGAAAAAACAACAGGACGACGCTCAGACGTCGGCACCATAAACAATTAACGGGCAGGGTACTATGTCTCTTATCGCCGCAATCGATCCGCATTGCATTCCTCAGCTACTTGAGGATATTGAAACACAGGGTTATGCCGTACTGGAAAAGGCAGTCACCGGGGAAGGATTAATGCGTTTTCGTCAGTGGGTTGAGGAGGTCAGCGCCAATTCCGGCCAGCGTTACCACGCCATTTTCGGCGACGTGGAAAAAATCGATCGCACGCCGCTGGCGGAGCTGAGCGAAAACGTCGAATTTCATCAGCTGATGCGGCAGATGGCGGAAAAATCGCTGGGCCGCTCGCTGGCCAGACAGCAGATACTTGCGGTGCTGCGCTGCGTGCAGGGGCAGAGCGGCAAAAAGAAATCTAATGCTTTTCACTATGACGCCAGCGTCATCACCGCCCTGCTGCCGATAGAGATCCCGCAGCAGGGCGAGGCGCGCGGCGATCTGCTCCTTTTTCCCAACCTGCGGCGCTTTCGCGGCAGCGTTCTCTTTAACGTCATTGAAAAGGCCATTATGCAGAACCCATTGTCGCGTCATCTGCTGACCTGGGCGATTAAGCACCGGCTGGTAAAACCGATGACCCTGCATTTGCAGCCGGGCAACATCTACTTTTTCTACGGCTATCGATCCTTTCACGCCAACGGCGTCTGCGATCCCGCTTTCCGGCGTGCGACGGCGCTGTTTCACTTTGGCGATCCGCATTACGGCAGCATGCTGACCCGCTCGATCGTGAGGGTGAACCGACTGCTGGCGAAATAGATCCGGCGCGCGCAGCCGTCCGACGGCTACAGATAGTGAACCTGACTCTCGATATGGCCGTTCGGGTAAAAACGGAACGTGCGCCAGCCTGCAGCGCCTGGTCGACGGTTTCGCACAGCCGGAACGGCGGATGCGGCGCCTGATGCTGTTGATGAGCGAGGCGCATCTCATATTTGTTACGGCATTGACGGGCGCTGGCAAGGGAGAGCCCCGGCAGGGAAAGGGCCTCGCTCGCGGCGGCCGTGGCGATCACCGAGGCTTCGTCAGTTGTCAGTATCGCGTCGAAACGGATTTCCTCACGCCATGCACGCGCGGCGGCGATCAGCGTATCGATGATTTGATCGGTTAAAACGCGTACGCCGGCGAAGCCGGGCCAGAGCACGCTATTCTGAGAGGCGGTGAGGTAATAAACCTCCGCGCCGTTTTCACGAAAAATCTCATAGCGGCTGTGAAATAGCTCTCCATGCGAGGTAACCTCAAGATTAAGCAGTTTCATAGCGTTACGCCTTCAGATTGAGTAAAGAGGGCAGATCGGCGATCCGCGGCAGGAAGGCCTCGTCAGCGATAGCGTGGCGGACAAGGTCGTCCGGTCTGAACTTGCCGGATCCGACCAGCAACGTCGGCAGGCCGATCGCTCTGGCGCCGACGATATCCGTGGTGACATCGTCACCCACCATCAGCGCCTGCGATTTATCCAGCCCCATCGAGGCGAGAGCGCTGTTAAACAGCACTGGCGATGGTTTGCCGGTCACTACCGCCTGACGCTGCGTGGCTGTCTCCAGCGCCAGCGTAAACGCGCCGCTGTCGAGCCAGGTTTTTCCCGCGCGGAAATACCAGGGGTTGCGATGAAACACGATCAGCTGCGCGCCGTCGCGGATAAAATTAAATACCTTATTTAAAATGGCGTAATCGAACGCCTCATCAAGATCGCCTAATACGACGAAATCGGGATGCTGCGCGTCAGTTTCTACAAAAGAAAAAAGGCTGCGGATATTTTCCGGCACGGCAAGATATCCTTTCGCCGACGCGCAGTGGGCGCCAAGATAATAAACACAGGCGGTAACGGATGTTTCTATTTCGCCTCGCTCGATATTAAAACCCAACCGGCCCAGACATTCCGCCAGCTGCGCCGCGCTTTTGCCAGTGGTATTACTGATAAAGCGTAAAACGAAGCCTGCCGCTTTTAACCGGTTAATAGTCTCGACCGCGCCGGGGATCGCTTCGCCGTGGAGCGTCAGCGTGCCGTCAATATCAAAAATAATGCCTTCTGGCGTCTTATTCATTCTTCCGTCACTCTTATAAAACGATCATCAAAGCCGCATAGACCAGCATAAAGCCGGAAAAAATATGTTGATAAAAACTGTCGTTCAGCGCTTTAAAATGCGGTTGCCGACCAGTAAAAAAACCGCGGCGGCGGCGGCCAGGCAGGAAGCCAGGGTGGTGATATTAAGATTCAATGCATTAACATAATGCAGCGTGCAAAGTTGCACAATACCGAAAAGCAAATAGCCGGTGACGATGCAGCCCAGCACTTCCTGTTTCATCTGGTGTCGGGTTACCGCATAAGCGGAAAGCAGGCTGCCGCCCATATTCGATAAGCCGTGAACGCAGCCCATGACCACCAGATATTTACGTGAATTATTTTCAATAAAGCGGCGCAGGTAGCCTGAAATACGCCTGGAGAAGCGCGACACGGCGGTAAAAATAAGAATTGCCGCAATTATCCCATGCAGGTTGACTTTATAATTGCTGACAAAAGTCCATACCAGCGCCACCACCAGAACGGGCAGGCAAAATTTCAGTAAATCCGCCGCGAATATTTTTTGCTGACGTTCCTGAATAAAAGCGCCGAAAACGCGATTTAAGCTGAGCTTATTCTGATTTTATTTTTGGCTGCGTTTCTGCGCTCTTTTACCTTCTTCGGCGGAAGATACGAAAGCGCGGTGGGTTACGGATCGGACAGCGCGAGGTACCGGACAGGCAGTAAACACGTGAGGGGGTCGGCGGACTGGCCGCTTCGTACCGGGAAAAATAACAGAGGGAACAAGGGGCGATGGCCGTTCGCTGTTGACTGAAAGCAAAAAAGCAGACGCCAGGCGTCTGCTTTTTTTAAATCTGGCTCCTCTGACTGGACTCGAACCAGTGACATACGGATTAACAGTCCGCCGTTCTACCGACTGAACTACAGAGGAATCGTGTGAACGGGGCGAATATTACCTGGCCCTGGAGATGATGTCAAAGCCTGTGCCCCGTTTTAGCGCGCGTTTGCTGGCAAAACCGGCAACTGCCGCGCGTTTGCTGCTTTTCTAATCTGCCGCATGGATCTCACTTTAAACGCTTTTCGCCGTCGATGTTAGATGCGTGTCAAATTTTTGTTATTTGATAATTTTAAAACGCGCGTTTCAATGCTTTCATTATGAAAATTTCAGTTATGTAAATTATGAAACAAAGAAACCATTTTATCTCTGCATTATCCGTCTTTAAGGAAAGTGAAACGCAGTTTCTGAATGAAAACAAACAGAAACAGGCGGGTAAAAAAGAAGGAGGCTAAACGCCGGCACAGTAAGCCAGCATCGATTCATCTCTACTGACAGTCCAAAACCCTGGTGATGTTGTGTGAATGTAAAAAATAATTTTCATTCGAGGTACCGGCCCGCCAGCGCAACTTAACGATGAAAAAGGGTGAGTTATGAAGATGAAAAAAGCGATTGTCGCGTCCGTTATCGCCTGTCTGTTGCCCGCCGCCGCGCTGGCGAAAGATATCCAGCTTGGCGTGTCGATGGCGCTGTTTGATGACAACTTTCTGACCATCGTGCGCACTGAGATGCAAAAAGAGATGGATAAATCGCAGGTCAAAGGGCAGATGGAGGATGCGAAAGGCGATGTGGCGCAGCAGCTACAACAGGTACAGAGTTTTATCGGTCAGGGCGTGGACGCCATTATTGTCAACCCGGTAGATACCAACGCGGTGAAGCCGATTATGGATCAGGCCAGCAAAGCGGGCATCCCGCTGGTGTTCGTCAATCGCCGCCCGCAGGCGGAGCTGACCGACAAAATGGCCTATGTCGGCTCCGATTCCGAACTGGCGGGCCGCCTGCAAATGGAAGCGCTGGCGAAAGCAATGAACCAAAAAGGCAATGTCGCCATTTTGCTGGGCGACCTGGCGAATGAAGCGACCCGCGACCGCACCAAAGGCGTCGAAGCGGTGGTGGCGAAATATCCGCAGATCAAAATCGTGCAGAAGCAGACCGCGAAATTTATGCGTAATGAAGCGGTGGATGTGGTGAGCAACTGGATGACCGCTGGCGACCCGATCGACGCCATCGCCTCGAACAACGATGAGATGGCCATCGGCGCGCTGATGGCGCTGGGCAAAAACAACAAGGTGCTGATTGCGGGCGTCGACGGCACGCCTGACGCCTTACAGCAGATCAAAAGCGGCAGAATGATCGCCACCGTTTTCCAGGACGCCAAAGGGCAGGGCGAAGGCGCGGTGCAGACCGCTATCAAGCTGGTAAAAGGTGAGAAGGTGCAGAAAAACGTCATGATCCCCTATCAGCTGATCACCAAAGAAAACTACCAGGCATTCGTCAGCCGCAACCAAAAATAAATCTGAGCGCTTGCCCGCCGTCCGCGCCGCTGGCGGTCGGGCGACGCGCGGTACGGAGGTAACGCATGACTGCTTATGCGCTGGAAGCCGAAGGCATCAGTAAATTTTTTCCAGGAGTAAAGGCGCTGGATAACGTCTCGCTGCGCGTCAGGCCCGGCACGGTGCATGCCCTGATGGGGGAAAACGGCGCCGGTAAATCGACGCTGATGAAGTGTCTGATCGGTATCTACCGGCCCGATAACGGCACTATTCGCGTTAAAGGCGAACCGGTGGCGTTTCACGATACGCTCGGCGCGCTGCGCGCCGGAATTTCGATGATTCATCAGGAGCTGAATCTGGTCCCCTGGATGACCGTCGCGGAAAACATCTGGCTGGGACGCGAGCCGGTGAAATATGGCCTGGTCGATCACCGCCAGCTCAACCGGCAAACGCAGGCGCTGCTGAACAAACTCAATATTCGTTTACAGGCGGAGCAGATGGTCGGCGATCTAAGCATCGCCAGTCAGCAGATGGTGGAAATCGCCAAGGCGGTCTCCTGGAACGCCGATGTGGTGATCATGGACGAGCCGACCTCCGCGCTGACCGAGGGGGAAGTGGGCCACCTGTTCACCATCATCCGCGACCTGCGCGCGCAGGGGAAGGCCATCATCTATATCAGCCACAAAATGGATGAAATCTTCGCTATCACCGACGAGGTCAGCATCTTTCGCGACGGCAGCTGGGTCGGCAGCGACAGCACCAGCCGCTATACGCGCCAGTCATTGATCAACCAAATGGTGGGACGCGAGCTGACGCAGCTGTTTCCAAAATTCAACAACGCCATCGGCGAGGAAGTGCTGACGGTGCGTCAGCTCACGCGCCGCGGCGCCTTCGCCGACGTTAGCTTCAGCGTGCGGCGCGGCGAGATCTTAGGCGTCGCCGGGCTGGTGGGCGCCGGGCGCAGCGAAGTGATGGAGAGCCTGTTCGGCATGGCGCCGCCTGACAGCGGCGAAGTGCTGATTGACGGCGTGCCGGTCACTATCGATTCGCCCTCCACGGCGATTGAAAAGGGCATGGCGTTTCTGACCGAAGATCGTAAAAAGTCCGGCCTGTTTCTGGTGCTGTCGGTGCTGGAGAACATGAGTATCGTCAATATGCCGGAGTACAGCAGTCGGGGCGGCTTCGTCAGCCATGTGCAGATGGCCCAGGACTGCATGGAACAGATACGGCGGCTCAATATCAAGACGCCGACCATGGATCAGATCATCAATAACCTCAGCGGCGGCAACCAGCAGAAGGTGCTGATTGCGCGCTGGCTGCTGGCGCAGCCCAAAATTCTGATTCTGGACGAGCCGACGCGCGGCATCGATGTCGGCGCCAAGGCGGAGATCTATCGTCTGATCAGCGAGCTGGCCAATCGCGGCGTGGCGGTCATCATGGTCTCCTCGGAGCTGCCGGAAATTCTTGGCATGAGCGACCGGGTGATGGTCATGCACGAAGGGCGGATTACCGGCATCCTCAATAAAGAAGAGGCCGATCAGGAAACCATTATGTCGCTGGCATCTGAGTGAGACGGGAGAATGTTATGAGCAACGTTAAGATAAGTACGCAACAGCCGCACGCGGCGCGCCCGTCGCCGTTCGGACATCTGCGCGGCAGGCTGCCGAAAGACACCGGTATTTTCATCGTGATGCTGGGCATCGCGTTGATTTTTGAACTGGCGGGCTGGTATGTGCGCGATCAATCTTTCCTGCTGAACACCAACCGGCTGGTATTGATTGTTCTTCAGGTCGCTATTATCGGCATTATCGCGGTGGGGGTGACGCAGGTGATCATTACCACCGGCATCGATCTCTCCTCCGGCTCGCTGATCGCCCTGACGGCGGTGGTGGCCGCCAGCCTGGCGCAAACGTCCGACAGTCTGTCGCCGATGTATCCGGCGCTGGTGGATCTGCCCGCCGCGGTGCCGATTGTTGCCGGCATCGGCGTCGGTACGCTATGCGGCTTAATCAACGGCGTACTGATCACCAGAACCGGCATTCCGCCCTTTATCGCCACGCTCGGCATGATGGTCTCGGCGCGCGGTCTGGCGCAGTATTACACGCAGGGCAACCCGATCAGCTTTTTGTCCGACGGCTTTACCGCTATCGGACAGGGCGCGATGCCGGTGGTGATTTTCCTGGTGGTGGCGGTGATTTTTCATATCGCGCTGAAACATACTCGCTACGGCAAATATGTCTACGCCATCGGCGGCAATATGACGTCGGCGCGCGTTTCCGGCATCAACGTGAATAAGTATCTGGTCATCGTCTATACCATCGCCGGCGGCCTCGCCGGGCTGGCGGGCGTGGTGCTGGCGGCGCGCGTCAGCACCGGCCAGTCGAGCATGGGGCTTTCCTATGAGCTGGACGCTATCGCCGCGGCGGTGATCGGCGGCAGCAGCCTGATGGGCGGCGTGGGACGTATTACCGGCACGCTGATCGGCGCGGTGATTCTGGGACTGATAAAAAGCGGCTTTACCTTTGTCGGCGTTGACGCCTACGTGCAGGATATTATCAAAGGGGTGATTATCGTTGCGGCGGTGTCGATTGATATGCACCGTAACCGCAAAAAACGCTAGCTGGAGCCGCCCGGCGGCGAGAGGACAGAGGCATGGCAGAGGGCCGCGTCGCTGACCGCCAATATATCCCTTCCACAGTCCGTCCCGCGCCGTTACTGGCGCGGGACGTTTTACTTCTCCAGCGGCGACTAAGCCTTAACGGTGGTAGAGTGGGAACGCGCCGAACAGCACGCCACCCGCCAGCAGCGCCATGCTCACCAGAATCCCCCACTTAATCGCAAAACGTTGATGATCGCCGATATCCACCTTCGCCAGACCGACCAGCAGATAAATCGACGGCACCAGTGGGCTGAGCAGGTGGAACGGCTGCCCGATAATCGAAGCGCGCGCAATCTCTTCGGCGCTGATGCCGTAGCCCGCCGCCGTCTGCGCAATTACCGGCAGAATGCCGAAGTAGAAAGCGTCGTTAGACATAAAGAAGGTGAACGGCAGGCTGACCACGGCGGTAAACACCGCCAGATAAGGCCCGAAGCTGTGCGGGATCACCGACAGTAGGCTTTTCGCCATCGCATCCACCATGCCGGTGCCGGAAAGAATGCCGGTGAAGACCCCGGCGGCGAAAATCAGCGAGGTGACCGCCAGCACGTTTGCCGCATGGGCGCCGATGCGCGCCTTCTGCTGCTCCAGCGAGGGATAGTTCAGCATCACCGCAATGGCGAACGCCAGCATAAACAGAATATGGATCGGCATCAGGCCAACTACCAGCAACACCAACAGCGCGGTAGTCAGGATAAAGTTGGGCCAGAACATCTTCGGCCGACGGTTGGCGGCGCACTCATCCTCGTCGCCCAGCCCCAGGCTGATCGACTCCAGATGATGACTTTCCATGGTCATTATGCCGAGACGACGGCGCTCGCGGATGCCGAACAGCGTCGCCATGCCCACCAGCGTAAAGCAGGCGAGCAGCATCGCCGGGATCATCGGAATAAAGATATCGAGCGCGTCGATGCGCAGCGCCGCAGCCGCGCGCGCGGTAGGGCCGCCCCACGGCGACAGATTCATGATGCCGCTGGCGAGGTTGACCAGACAGGTCATCGCCAGCACATTCATCCCCAGACGCCGATAGAGCGGTAAAAAGGCCGCAATCGCAATCATATAGGTGGTGGAGCTGTCGCCATCAAGGGAAACCAGCAGCGTCAGCACCGCAGTGCCGACCAGCACCTTAAGCGGATCGCCGCGCACGATTTTTAAAATCAGGCGTACCAGCGGATCGAACAGACCGGCGTCGATCATCAGGCCAAAGTAGAGAATGGAGAAGGTCAGCATCACGCCGGTCGGCGCCAGCGTCTTCACGCCGTTAAGCATCATTTCGCCCAGACCATGCCAGTAACCGCCAATCAGCGCAAACAGCGTTGGCACGATAATCAGCGCGATCAGCGCCGACATCCGCCTGGTCATGATCAGATACATAAAGCAGATCACCATCGAAAAACCCAGCACAGTCAGCAAAATTCTTTCCTTCTGAAGTAGCGGAAAACAGAAAGCGCAATACCGCTTGTATTGCATGGCGAGGGAACGCCAGACATGACGTAAAGTTATCGAAGCACCGGCAGGCGATGGGAAATGTTAACTAAGTAATCGTTTCATTTGTAATAACTCGCTGTTTTTCAAATTATTTTATGAAATAAAGTAATAACATAAATTTTACATTTGCCATGCGGCAAACCGGAGAAAGTGACGGAACTCATGTTTTGAACGGTACGGCATCATCGTTTTGTGACTGCGATCCGCAAAAAAGCGTCGTCGGCACCTGCACGGCACCAACGCAGCGGCCGCACGCTAATGGTGCAACATCGGCGTTAATCTGTACGGCGCGCTGTTTATGAACGGCGATTACCTCTTGCGAGGTAATCAGTTTCTCTTATTTTATCGGGGGTTAGGGCAGCGGTTTTAAGGTCAGAAGTCCGGTTGAAAAAAGTGGCCTGCATATTGCAATCCTTCTTCACAGCCGCGCCAGGCGCGACACTTCCTTTACAGCATGCGGGAACCCGTGATGGAGGCAATATGAACTTAAGACGACTGAAATACTTTGTGAAAATCGTCGATATCGGCAGCCTGACTCAGGCAGCGGAGGTCCTGCACATTGCGCAACCGGCGCTGAGTCAGCAGGTTGCCACGCTGGAAAATGAGCTGGATCAGCAACTGCTGATCCGCACCAAGCGCGGCGTCACGCCCACCGAGGCGGGCAAGATCCTCTATGCTCATGCGCGCACGATTTTACGCCAGTGCGAACAGGCGCAGGCGGCAGTCAGCAATGCCGGCCAGACGCTCAACGGACAGGTTTCCATTGGCCTGGCGCCGGGCGCCGCCGCCTCGTCGCTGACCATGCCGCTGTTGCAGACGGTGCGCGAACAGCATCCTGATATTCTGGTTTACCTGCATGAAAACAGCGGCAGCTCGTTAAATGAAAAAGTGATGAATGGCCAGCTTGATATGGCGGTGCTGTATGACCGCACGCCGACGGCCGGTATCGCCAGCACGCCGCTGATGAAAGAGGAGCTCTGGCTGGTAGGCGCCCACGACGCCCCCGGCGCAACGGTCGATCTGGCCGAGGTGGCGCAAATGAACCTCTTCCTGCCGCGCGACTACAGCGCAGTGCGCAAGCGGGTGGACGAGGCCTTTTCCCTGCGCCGTATGAGCGCGCGCATTATCGGCGAAATCGAATCGCTCTCGACGCTGACTGCCGCTCTCTCCAGCGGCATGGGCGTCACCGTACTGCCGGAATCGGCGGCGCGGGCGCTGGTCAACGCCACTAACGGCTGGATGGCGCGCATCAGTTCTCCCTCGCTGAATCTGCCGCTGTCGCTGAATATCTCCTCGCGTTTGCCGCTGTCGCCATCGGCGCAGGCGGTAAAAAATATTCTGCTGACGTTGCAGAACCGGCCGATGCCGGAGGCGCGCGAACTCATGCTGGTTAGCTAATTTCTTTCTTTTCTACCGCTTCTACAGGCGCACCCGGTGCGCCTTTTTTATGCCCGCCGCGCCGCTCCCTTTATCACTTAATTGCATAACAAACCCTTTTTTATTATTTGTTGCTATCAATGTGCCTGCATAACATAAAGGCAACATTGACCGGAAGAGAAGGAGAGGCGCTATGAACTTTCAACAGCTTAAAATTATTCGTGAGGCTGCGCGCTGTGAATTTAACCTGACGGAAGTGGCGAACACGCTCTTTACCTCTCAGTCCGGCGTCAGCCGACATATACGCGATCTGGAAGATGAGCTGGGCGTGGATATCTTCGTACGGCGCGGCAAGCGGCTGCTGGGTATGACGGAGCCGGGCAAAGCCTTGCTTACCATCGCCGAACGCATTCTTGACGAGGCGAGCCGGGTGCGGCGGCTGGCGGATGTTTTCACCAATGAGACCAGCGGCGTGCTGACCATCGCCACCACCCACACCCAGGCGCGCTACAGCCTGCCGAAGGTGATTAAAGCCTTTCGCGCCATCTGGCCCCAGGTGCGGCTGGAGCTGAATCAGGGCTCGCCGCAGGAGATTGTCGCCATGGTCACCGCTGGCGAGGCGGATATCGGCATCGCCAGCGAACAGCTGGTCAATCAGCCGTCGCTGGCCGCCTTTCCCTGGTTTAACTGGCACCACGCGCTGCTGGTGCCGAAAGGGCACGCGCTGGAACAGGAGAGCCCTGTTTCCCTCGCCGCGCTCAGCCGCTATCCGCTGATCACTTACCGTCAGGGCATCACCGGCCGTTCGCGCGTCGACCGCGCCTTTCACGCCGCCGGACTGAAGCCCGACATCGTGCTCAGCGCGCAGGATTCGGACGTGGTGAAAACCTATGTCGAGCTGGGGCTGGGCGTCGGCATCCTGGCGGATCAGGCGTGCCAGCTGGCGGCGGAGGCGGCGTTGACGCGCATCGACGCGCGCCATCTGTTTGAGCCCAGCACCGTCTGGCTCGCCCTGAAACGCGGACAGCTGCAACGCAACTACGTCTGGCAATTCCTTGAACTCTGCAACGCCAACCTGTCGCTGGAGGAGATGAAACGTCAGGCGCTGAATACCCAGGAGGAGGAGCCGGCGATCGATTTTCAGATCTGACGCGCATTGCCGTTCTTCGCCACAGCGATTAAGGTGTTTTTTTACCTTAACGGAGCGCGCCGACAATGAAAATACGTACCATGACGCCGCAGGATCTCGCCGCCTGCGTGGCGCTGACGCAGGAAGTTAAATGGCCGCACCGCCTCGCCGACTGGCAGCTGATGCTGGCGCTGGGCGAAGGGCTGGTGGCGGAGCAGGATAGCCAGGTTATCGGCAGCACCCTTTTCTGGCGCTGGGGAGCGCAGCGCGCCAGCATCGGCGTGATTATCGTGGCGGAGGCCGCGCGCGGTCAGGGCGTCGGCGGCGCGCTGCTGCGGCAGACGCTCGAACGGCTGGCGGGTATGGAACTGCATCTGCACGCTACCGAGGCGGGCGCGCCGCTCTATCGTCGGGTCGGATTTGTCGAAACCGGCGAGATTATCCAGTATCAAACCCCATCATTAATCCCGCCGCCGCCGGCTGAGCCGCCGCAGTTGGCGAGGCGCGGCGATCTGCCCGCGCTGGCGCAGCTCGACTACCGTGCTAACGGCTTTCAGCGTCTGGCGCTGCTGGAGCGGCTGTTCGCCGACGGCGCCAGCATTATTGTCACGCGCCAAAACGACGTGCCGACCGGCTTTGCGGTCACCAGGCGCTTTGGTCATGGTTATGTGATTGGTCCGACGATCGCCGCCGACGCGTCAGACGCGCAGCGACTGATTGCGCAGGCGATGCAGCCGCTGGCGGGCGGGTTCGTGCGCATCGACAGCAGCCGCAGCTGCGGCTTAGGGCCCTGGCTGCAACGCTGCGGCCTGCAACCGGTGGACGCGCCGCTGCGCATGGTGCGCGGACAAGAGTGGCGGCCGCAGGGAATGATTGCCTGGAGCGTCATGAGTCAGGCGATGGGCTAATCGCTGCGGTTGCCTTCTGACGAGGTCGGCTATGCTTAAAGTCTGTGTAATCTGAGAGGGAGAGACAGACGATGGCAATGAAGACCAGCGATTTTTTCGTGCAGCGCCTGAAAGCGTGGGGCGTAACCCGCATTTACGGCTACCCCGGCGACGGCATTAACGGCGTCCTGGGGGCCATCCAGCGCGCCAATAAAAAGGGCGCGGGCATCGAATTTATTCAGGTGCGCCATGAAGAGATGGCGGCGTTTATGGCGGCGGGCCATGCCAAATTCACCGGCGAGCTGGGCGTCTGCCTCTCTACCGGCGGCCCCGGCGCCACCCATCTGTTGACCGGCCTGTATGATGCCAAACTTGACCATGCGCCGGTGCTGGCGATCTCCGGCCAGGCGGAAACCACCTCCCGCGCCGCCAGCTATCAGCAGGAACTGAATCTTGATCGCGTCTTTTCCGACGTGGCGAACTTTGTTCAGGAGGCGGCGGCCCCGGCGCAGGTACAGCATCTGGTCGATCGCGGCGTGCGCATCGCCAAAGCGCAAAACGGCGTGGCGGTGCTGATCCTACCGAAGGACTTACAGGATGAGCCCTGGCAGGCGCCGCAGCATCTGCACGGCTTTACTCACTCCGGCCCCGGCTATCAGCGGCCGAAAATTGTCCCTTACCATGAGGATCTGCTGCGCGCCGCCGAGGTGCTGAACGCCGGTAAAAAAGTGGCGATTCTGATCGGTTCCGGCGCGCGCGGCGCGGCGGTAGAAGTGGTGCAGGCGGCTAACCTGCTTGGTGCAGGCGTGGCGAAGGCGCTGCTGGGCAAAGATGTCTTGCCGGACGATGCGCCGTTCGTCACCGGCTCCATCGGTCTGCTGGGCACGAAGCCGTCATCAGAGATGATGAAAAACTGCGATACGCTGCTGATGATCGGCAGCGGCTTCCCCTGGACCGAGTTCCTGCCGGAAGAGGGCAAAGCGCGCGGCGTACAGATCGATATCGATCCGGCAATGCTCGGCCTGCGCTATCCCTGCGAAGTGAATCTGCATGGCGATGCGGCGGAAACGTTGCGCGCGCTGCTGCCGCTGCTGAAACGTAAAGAAGACCGCAGCTGGCAGGAGGATATCGCACGCCAGGTGCAGGATTGGTGGCAGGTGATGGAAGAGAGAGCGATGGCGCCCGCCAGCCCGGTCAACCCGCAGCGCGTGGTGTGGGAGATGTCGCCGCTGCTACCGGAAGACGCCATCGTCACCTCCGACTCCGGCTCCTGCGCCAACTGGTTTGCCCGCGACTATCGGGTGAAACAGGGACAGCGCGCCACGCTCTCCGGCGGCCTCGCCTGTATGGGCGCGGCGGTGCCCTATGCTATCGCCGCGAAGTTTGCTTACCCCAACCGGCCGGTGGTGGCGCTGGTCGGCGACGGCGCGATGCAGATGAACAACATGGCGGAGCTGATCACCATCCAGAAATACTGGAAGAGCTGGGGCGACGGACGGCTGGTGGTCTGCGTGTTCAATAACCAGGACCTGAATCAGGTCACCTGGGAGCAGCGCGTAATGGAAGGCAACCCGCGTTTTGAAGCCAGCCAGTCTATCCCCAACGTGCACTATGCCGCTTTCGCCGAAATGCTCGGTTTGAAAGGCATCTACGTTGACGATCCCGAAAAGCTGAGCGGCGCCTGGCAGGAAGCATTAACCAGCGACCGGCCAGTGGTGCTGGAGGTGAAAACCGATCCTGAAGTCGCGCCGCTGCCGCCGCATATCACCTTTAAACAGGCAAAAGCCTTTATGGCTTCCATGGTCAAAGGCGATCGCGGCGCCGCGCAGGTGATTGGCGATACCGCCAGCCAGCTGCTGAACGAAGTGTTGCCGGGCAAGAAGAAATAATCCGACGCATCAGACGCTTATTAACGGGCGGTGGCGATAGCGTATGCTGCTCGTTAGCCTGGCCGCCTGCGCGGTTGGGCCTATCGTGAGACAGAAAAGATACCCTGAAAGAGGATAACTTAATGAAGGCAAACACCCCGGTCTGGCTGATTACCGGCTGCTCAACCGGCTTTGGCCGTGAACTGGCGCAACAGGCGATCGAGCGCGGCTTTAACGTGGTGGTGACGGCGCGCGACGTGCAGAAAGTCGCCGACCTGGTGCAGGGCAACGAACAGCACGCGCTGGCGTTGGCGCTTGACGTGACCGACAGCGCCACCATCGACAGCGCGGTCAAGGCGGCGCTGGAGAAATTCGGCGCCATCGACGTGCTGGTGAATAACGCTGGCTACGGCTATCAGTCTTCGGTGGAAGAGGGCGTAGAGGCGGAAATCCGCGCGCAGTTCGACGCTAACGTCTTCGGCCTGTTCGCCATGACGCGCGCGGTGCTGCCAGCGATGCGCCAGGCGCGCCGCGGACATATCATCAATATCACCTCCGTCGCCGGGCTGATCGGCTTCCCCGGCTCCGGCTATTACGCCGCCAGCAAACATGCGGTGGAAGGCTGGTCTGACGCGCTGGCAGTAGAGGGCGCGCCGCTGGGGATTAAAGTCACCTGCGTCGAGCCGGGCCCGTTCCGCACCGACTGGGCGGGGCGCTCGCTGCATCAGACTGAAAACCGCATCGCGGATTATGCGGAAACCGCCGGCGCGCGGATGAAAAACACCGCAGGCTACAGCGGCAAACAGCCGGGCGATCCGGCGCGGGCGGCGGCGGCGATGATCGCCATTACCGAACAGGAGAATCCGCCGCGCCATCTGGTGATGGGCGCGTTTGGCTTCGAGGCGGTGACCAGCAAGCTGCGCGAGCGGCTGGCGCAGATTGAAGCGTGGAAAGAGACCACTCTCGGCACCGACTTTCCTGAGTGACAGTGACGGCTGAAACCGGGCGGGCTTCCCGTCCGACGCGTTAAGGCGGGATGCGTTTTTATCCCGCCTTACGTTTTTCCAGCATCGCCGCAATTTTCTCAGGCGGCACCGCCTTGCTGAACAGATAGCCCTGCAGCTGGTTGCAGCCCGCCTCCGCCAGCGCCGACATCTGCCCGCTGGTTTCCACCCCTTCCGCCGTGACGGTCAATCCCATCGCATGACCCAGCCGCACCACCGATTCGATAATTGCCGTTGAATTTTCCGCAATGCCCAGCGACTGGGTAAAAGAGCGGTCGATCTTAATTTTGTCCACCGGAAAGTTGCTCAGGTAGTTGAGGCTGGAGTAGCCTGTGCCGAAATCATCCAGCGCAATACGGAAGCCCGCCTCGCGCAGCGCGATAATGATATTGCGCGCCTCGCGCTCATCCTCGATCAGCACCCCTTCGGTAATCTCCAGTTCAATGTGGCGCGGCTCGGCGCCTTCCGCCAGCACGATCTCTTTAAAACGCTGCACAAACCCGGAGGCGCGAAACTGTATCGGCGATACGTTGACGGCGATGATCAGCGCAGGCCAGCGTAGCGCAACGCGGCACGCTTCGCGCAGTACCCATTCGCCAATCGGTAAAATCAACCCCGTCTCTTCGGCGATGGGAATAAATTCGGAGGGCGGAATGGCGCCGCGTTGCGCATGGTGCCAGCGCAGCAGCGCTTCAAAACCGACAATTTGCTCGCCGGTCACATCCATCAGGGGTTGATACCATACTTCCAGCCCCTCTTGCTGTTGGAGTGCGATGCGCAGATCGGCGGCGATCTGTTGACGCGTTTGCACCGATTCATCCATCGCGCGCGCAAACAGGCGATACTGGCCGCGCCCTTCGTTTTTCGCTTCGTAGAGCGCGATATCCGCCTTGCGCATCAGCTCCTGACGATCCAGACCGTCCTGCGGCGCGATCGCGACGCCAATGCTGACGCCGACCCAGGTTTCGCTGCCAAGCAGAATATAAGGTTGTCCCAGCGCATCGATAACCCCCTGACATAGCCGGTCGACCTCATCTATCTCCGCAATATCTTCCAGTACGATAACAAATTCATCGCCGCCGCTGCGTCCGACGGTATCGCTTTCGCGTAGCAGGGCGGAGAGACGATGCGCCACCGAGATAATCAGATCGTCTCCGGCGTGATGACCATAGGTATCGTTGATATTTTTAAAGCGATCGAGGTCAAGCAGCAGCAGCGCCGTCTGGCTGCCGTTGCGCATGGCGCGCGCCAGCGCCTGCGTCAGACGCTCCTCGACTAGCGCGCGGTTGGCCAGCCCGGTCAGCACATCATGAAACGCCAGGTGCTGCGCCTGCGCTTCGCTGGCGCCCAGTTGCAGCATCGACTGCGACAGCCGCAGCCGCAGGCGCCACAGGCGATACATCATCACCACGCACACCAGCGTGGTTAACAGCAGCACGGCCGCCAGCAGCGGGATCAGCAGCTTCAGCATCTCTGTGCCAGGCCGCTCCGGCGTCCAGGCAAAATAGCCCGCCGATATGCCGAGACGCGAGAAAAGCTCAAAGCGCGCCAGGCCCGGCGGCGCGGCGGCGTCGCCGATATAGTGCAGGTGTTTGATTAGACTGCGCTGCGCTAACGCTTTCAAAAAGCCATCGTCCAGATACTTAATGCTGACCAGCCGATAGCCGCTTTCGCTGGCACCAGCGCTGATATCGCCGATGGCGACCATCGCGGCTCGCTGCTGAACGCGCGTGAAATCCACTTTATCTTCCGTGCTGTGACCCTGTAGCCATGGCGCCAACGCCTTTTCAAACGCGGGCCAACGGCTGTTGTCGATGCGCTGGCCGTTTTGCCAGCCCGCCAGAATCGTTTCCTGCGGATCGATAATGAAAATGTCCTGATGGCCGAACATCTCATACAGCCAGCGGCCGACATTATCATCCAGCCAGCCCAGATCGATCTGCGGCTGTTGCAAAAGCTGGCCAAACGGCGGCCAGTTGGTCAGGCTGTGCAGCTGACGTTGATGCTCCGTCATGCTCTGCACGAAGGCGGTTTTAATAATACTTTCCTGCTGCGTCACCGCCTCAGCGTTATTGTGATGCGAGGTCCATAGCAGGCTAAAGCTGGCGGCAGACCAGATAATGATCAGCACCGCCACTAACGGAAAGAGGACCTCCCGAACAAACTCGTGGCGAAAACTTTCTGGGTGTTGATCTTTATTAAACATTCAAGCTCTCGCTGTACCAAAAACCGTTCTTTAAGTGTGACATACAAAAGGGGGCTTCGCTTTGCTACATCAGGCGCACCCGCTGAAATGAGGTTGGCTCAGGCTGTCAGCAATATATAATTACTGATTAATATGGCTAATTTTTTTTGCGTTCAGCTAATCAAACTTAACGCAAATTCATCGCGCTGCCACCGGCGCGTCACCCGTCTGTCATGTTGTCCCGCCAGAGTAGCGTCATAAGCCGCGCCGAACCGGACGCGGCGGCATGAGGAATCGGTTATGAACGAGCTATCCAGACATCCGACCAGCGTTTATCAGGCCATTGCCGCACAGCTGGAGCAGGAGGTGCTGAGCCGTTATCAATCGGGCGACTATCTGCCGCCGGAGCAGCAGCTGGCGACGCGCTTTGCGGTAAACCGGCATACGCTGCGTCGGGCGGTGGATGAGCTGGTAAGTAAAGGTCTGGTTTTACGTCGTCCCGGCGTTGGCGTACTGGTGCTGATGCATTCCGTCAACTATCCTCACTATACGCGCGCCCGCTTTAGCCATGATTTACGGCAGCAGGGTAGCGATGCCGCCAGCGAACGCCTGCTGGCGGTGCTGCGTCCGGCCAGCCAGGAAGTGGCGGCCGCACTGGCCTGCAGGGAAGGCGAACAGGTTATCCATCTGCGCACGCTGCGTCGGATGGAGGGCGTTCCGGTCTGCGTGACCAACCATTTCCTGCCTCAGCTTGCCTGGTGGCCGCAGCTTCAGCACTACCGCAGCGGCGCGCTGCATGACTTTTTGCAGCAGCGCGACCAGCCGCTTACTTTAGTGCAAACCCGTATCACTACACGTCGCGCGCAGGCGAAAGAGTGTCGACTGCTGGCCGTGCCGCTACAGGCGCCGCTGCTCTCCGTCCGCACCCTGAGCCGGGCCGCCGATGGCCGCCTGGCGGAATATGCCGTCAGCCTGGCGCGCGGCGATATGACAGAATTAACGCTTGAGCATTCGGCGAAGAATAATGGAGAAGAACAATGAGTTTACTGGCGAGCTTAAACCGCCCCGTAGTTGAAACGCAGCCCGTGCTGCGTCGTATTTTGAAAGCGATGAGCGAACCCGGCGCAGCGGTTATGCTGCCCTGCACAGAACAGTGGGCGGGCATCTCTCCGGCTGCTACTGCGCTGTTGACCACGCTGAATGAGGCGGATACGCCGCTGTTTATTGATCCTATGCTGGAGACGTCCGCGCTGCGCGACAGCCTGCATCGGAACAACGGCGCGCCGTTGACCTCGGAACAACCTGCTGCATTTGCGCTGCTGCACAGCGACAGCGATCCTGACCTGGCGGCAATCTGCGCGCCTGGCGCGACGGTAATTCTGGAAGTGCCTGCGCTGAACGGTGGGTTGACGCTGCGTCTGCGCGGTCCGGGCATTCAGGAACGCCGCGCCATCGCGCCGCAGCTGCCGCCGAAGACGCTCGCTTTCCTGCGCGAATGGCCGCTTAACGGCCAGGGCGTGAATTTGATGCTGACCTGTGGCGAAATGATGATGGTGCTGCCGCGCACCGCTCAGGTCGCCGTATGCTAATTCATCGCCGCGCGCCTGGTGAAAAGGGGGCAGAGCAGGCCCCCTTAGTCGGGGGCCTGCTGCCGCTTTCAGAACGTCCAGCTCAGATTCAGCCTTCCTGAGGTTTCCTGATAACGATGCGCGCCCGCCGCGTGCGTCACATCGACAGAGCCAGTCAGCCGCTGCGCCAGACGCGCTTCTCCTCCCAGTTTCACTTCCGCCAGATTACGCGCGCCTGACGGCTGGTTTTCGCCGGTGCCCATCTGCACGGCGAAAGGCTGTGTGTGATGCCGCCAGTTGGCCTCGATGTAGGGCGTGACGAGGCTGCCTTCGGTCAGCGCGACGCGCGCCCCCAGGCGGGTCAACAGGCTGCCGTCGCCTTTGCTTTTTACTCGGGTTCCCTGGCTATCTGTAAAGGTATCCGCCTTGACGCCCAGCCAGGCCAGCTGCGCTTTAGGCGTCAGGGTGACGGCGCCGGCGCGCATTGCGTAGCCGCTCTCTATAGAGGCCAGGTAGCCTTTGGCTTTATAGACCTGATTCTCCAGCTCATCGCCTTTCACGCTGCCGTTAAACCAGGTGTGTTGAAGCCAGCTGTCGATATAAGCGCCGTTGTTCAGCCAGCTGCCGTAAAGGCCGAGGCTGTAGCCGTTCACCTGGCCGCGTGAGCGGTAACCGGTGAGCGACGCGCGGGTATGATTGCGGTGGTGGCCATATCCGGCAAAGGCGCCGACGGTGAAGGCGCTTTCGCCGTGGCTGAACGTCAGCAGATCGCTGCCGAGCTGCGTCACATAGCTGTTGCCGCGCGTCGTTAGCTGGCCGCTAAGATCGATGTTGCGGTCGCGGCCGCCGGTCTGACGCAGCCACAGCGCGCCGTGGGTTTCCCCGTTCGCCAGACTCTGACGCGTTTGCTGCGCGAGGCGATCGTGATATTGCAGCAAAAACAGGCTGTTCATTGCGGCGATGTTTGCCATATAGCTTCCGCTTTCCGGTCGCCAGGCCCGTTTGGCGGGCGCGGGCGTCGGTTCCGGCGCGAGCGCGGGTTCAGGTGCGGGCGCAGGTTCAGGTGCGGGAGCGGGTTCAGGTGCGGGAGCGGGTTCAGGCGCGGGCGCGGGTTCAGGTGCGGGCGCAGGTTCAGGTGCGGGCGCGGGTTCAGGCGCGGGCGCCGGGTCAGGTTTGGGCGCAGGTTCAGGCGCGGGCACAGGCGCGGGTTCAGGTGCCGGTTCCGGCGCAGGTTCAGGGGTTGGCTCTGGCTCCGGCGTCTCATACTGGCTGGTTAAATACCAATTGTTCTCTTTCTTCCGCAGGAAGTAATCATACAGTCCGGCGGTAGTACGGCCTTTCTGATCGAACGTGCCTGCTGAAACGCCGCCGACGCTAATCAACTCTATCCCGTTTTCCGTCTCGCTTCCCAGACCGTTAAGGTTATTGATCTGCACAAAGGTTCTGCCGGACGTGTCGCCCTGAATAACCAGCCTGTCAGTGGGCGAAGCATCGCCGCCCAGCTGGGTATTCATCACCAGCAGCGCATCGTCGCCATGGTAGTTGCCTTCCACCGTTAGCGTGCGGAACACGGCGCTTTGGTTGCCGCCGAAATTGAGCGTTGCGCCGTTATTGAGGCTCAGGTTAGTCAGCGAGCTGTCGCCCGTCATCGCCCAGATGCTGTTTGCGCCTGCGAGCGTCATATTAATCGTGCCGCCGTTTTGCGTTTCGGTCAGACCGGTAATATAACCGCTGTAGGCCGGGTCGTTGGCGAGAGTGATGGCACCGCCGTCGGCAACCATTTTGCCATTCAGCAGCAGGCTGGTGGCGTTGAGGGTGGTTTCGCCCGTTGAATAAATGGCGTAAACGTCATTGATAAAGCGATCGTTACGCTCCGCATTCACCAGGCTTTGGCTGTCGAGAAAAACCTGACCGTTAATATCGAGCGTGCCGCTGTTATCAATATGGTAAAAATCGCGCTTGCCTTCGTCGTTTTCCTGCGCGCGTGACAGCACGGCGGCCATGCCGGTTAAGCTGACGTCGCCGCTGTTTTTTAAGCCGTAATAGGTTTGACTGGCGGCGCTATTGGTTACATCCACAGCCAAAAGGCCGCCGACGGTGATTTTCCCGCCGTTATTCTTGATACCATAGAACGCGCCGCTGTCGGTTGCGCTCGCTGGCTTTGAGAGCAGGGTGAGCATGCCGCCAATATCGATATTTCCTGTGTTTTCAATCGCAGTAAACTTTTCCGGCGCCTGAAACTGTTCTCCCGGCTGTCGTTGTACGCTGACGCCACCCTGAACGCGCAGATTACCGTTCTCGTTATTAATGCCCTGCGTTTCAAACTGATTATGGAGGTTCAGGTTACCGCCAATGGACAGCTTGCTTCCCGTCATTAAATAGACGCCAGAATTTGAATAAGGGCTGTTATTTTTTTCAGCGAGGTTTTCTCTTGATGAGATAATGGTCACGTTGCTGGCCAGCTCCAGTTTTCCATTCGTCGCCGCAGTGCCGACCGTCAGCGTGCCGGGAGCATTCACCGCTTTACCCTGATCGTTAAGCGTTAACAGGTCGCCTGCGTTGAGGATAAGCGTCGCATCGCTTTCAAAAACCATGCCCAGGTTCTCTGCTTCGTTAACAATATTTAGCGAGTAAACCGTATTGTCGGGAAATTCCGGGTCTGGCGAACTCTCGTTCACGCCCGTTACAAATTTATACCCGGAGGCGATCCAGTCTTCGATCTGGTGGCACGAACTGTTATTAAAACAGAGCAGGCCGTTCGCCTGGGCAGGCGCGGATAACGCTATAGTCAGGCCCAGGGTTGAAGAAACAAAGCGGGCTAATAAAGAAAATCGAAACGGGAAGCAGGGGATTGGCATAATAATCAGGTCTCCATTTTTATTGTTCTTTCCTTTTCTCTCCTTAAGCGATATTTAAGATTTGTCTTAAATATCCAGTTAACAGTAATAGACGATTACGCTGATGTCAAAAAGAGCAATGTAAACATAAGGTTAAAATAACGAATCAAATTATTGTTATTAATTACGTTATTGATTGTTCAGGACGATTAATCGGGGCGACTTTATGATTTATGACGAGGTTTATTAATTTGACGTTAACAAGATAAAAAGAGTGTAATAACCTGGATTTATCATTAAAAATATCTGAATCAGCACGATAAGATTTTTATCTTGTTAATAATAAATATAAAGCTACCGTGCGCTTTTAGCTGCGAATAAGCCGCCAGACGTATAAGAGAGGATGGAACCCGCTGCTGTAGTAAGATTTGCTTCGGCGGCATAGGTTGTTCTCCCTTTTAGTGCAATGCGCATTTTGGGGGCCTTGTTGTGGTGCAGGGTCTCTGTAAGGTGAACGGCGTGACAAAGGGCAAGGCAGGGCGACAGCTGTGGCATAGCGCTTGCTAATCAGGAATGCTCTTATTCCTTTTATTTCGGCAAGAGAAACCTCACGCAAGTGACCACGCTAACGCTACGAGAGAAGCAGCATGCCAGAAAAACTATTTCAATTAAAAGCACACAACACCACGGTGCGCACCGAAGTAATAGCCGGTTTCACCACCTTCCTGGCGATGGCCTATATCCTGTTTGTTAACCCCACCATTCTCAGCGCCACCGGAATGGACAAAGGCGCGGTATTCGTCGCGACCTGCCTGGCGGCGGCAATCGGATCGCTGCTGATGGGACTGATCGCTAATTATCCTATTGCGCTGGCGCCGGGCATGGGGCTGAACGCCTTTTTTACCTATACCGTCGTGCTGCATATGGGCTACACATGGCAGATCGCGCTGGGCGCGGTATTTCTGTCAGCGCTGATCTTTTTTGCGCTCTCCATTTTTAAAATCCGTGAATGGATCATCGCCAGCATTCCGCTGCCGCTGCGATCCGGCATCGCGGCGGGCATCGGCCTGTTTCTGGCGATCATCGCCCTGCAGGGTGCAGGCATCGTGATCGGCAATCCGGCGACGCTGGTGGGCATCGGCGACCTCACGAAGCCCGGCCCGCTGCTGGCGATGCTGGGCTTTATCATCATCGTGGTGCTGGAAGCGCGGCGCGTAACCGGCGCAGTGCTGATCGGCATTCTGGCGGTAACTTTTCTCTCAATGGCGCTCGGTCTGTCGCCCTTTGCGGGCGTCTTTTCTGCGCCGCCCTCTATCGCGCCGACCTTTATGCAGCTTGATATCAAAGGCGCGCTCGATATTTCGCTGGTGGGCGTGATCTTCGCCTTCCTGTTTGTCGATGTCTTCGATAACTCCGGGACGCTGATCGGCGTGACGAAACGCGCCGGGCTGGCGGACGAGCAGGGTAATATCCCGAAAATGGGCAAAGCGCTGATCGCAGACAGCGCCGCCGCGCTGTTTGGCTCGCTGCTGGGCACCTCCACCACCACCAGCTATATCGAATCGGCGGCGGGCGTCAGCGCTGGCGGCCGCACCGGGCTGACGGCGGTTGTCGTCGCCGCGCTGTTTCTGCTGAGCCTGTTCTTCGCGCCGCTCGCCTCCAGCGTACCGGTCTACGCTACCGCGCCCGCGCTACTGTTTATCGCCGTGCTGATGACCTCCGGCCTGGCGGAGATCGACTGGAAAGATATCACTACCGCCGCGCCGGTGACCGTTACCGCGTTGACCATGCCGCTGACCTACTCGATCGCTAACGGCATCGCCTTCGGCTTTATCACCTGGACGCTGGTGAAGCTGCTGAGCGGGCGTCGTCATGAGCTCAACGCCGCGCTGATCGTACTGTCAGCGCTGTTTGTCATTAAACTCGGCTGGCTGAGCGCCTGATCCCTTTGGCCGCCGCGTTCTTCCGGCGGCCTGTTTCTCCCTTCTGAGGCCGCTATTGTAGCGCTTATGTCAGTCTGATAAGCCGCGCGCGGCAACGTTCCGCTGCCCATTTTTTGACGTTCTCTCTTGCCGGAAAAAGCCCAGTATTCATTGACGCAGGTCAGTAAAAATAACCATTAATAATGGCAGGCTTACTTAAACAGCGGTTTCATGCTATATTTGCTGCATAAAACGTTATTTAATCAATTAATGAGGCACTGAAACAGGTCATTTTTACTTACTGACACAGTGAAAAAATATGCTGACAGGTAGTAAGAGATTTTCCCCTAACGTCTCCGTATTCATCCTGGCTGCCCCGGCCTTCCTTTGCGAAACCCACTGGTGCAGCGAGCTGTAGCTTTCTTCATTTCTCTTTAGCCACCGCCCGCCTGCGCGGCTGAATGCCTGGCGCATCGCCCCTGCGGAGTGACTGGCTAGCTATCCAACATTCTGGATTTTTTATTCATTTCCCATTGTCGGGCGGCTTTCTGTCGGCTTCAGGGGAGTGTTTGGTTGTTTTTTATCGTTTTGAGGTCAAGAGAATGAAGTATTGGTTATTTTTACTTTTTTCGATCGTTGCGGAAGTGACGGGTACGCTGTCGATGAAGTTTGCCAGCCTGTACGGCGGACAGGCCGGTCATCTGGTGATGTATGTCATGGTGACGCTCTCCTATATTGCGCTGTCGATGGCGATCAAGCGCATCGCGCTGGGGTAGCCTATGCGCTGTGGGAAGGGATCGGCGTGCTGCTGATTACGCTGTGCAGCGTCGCCTGGTTTGCGGAGCCGCTGCCGCTGTTGAAAGCGTGCGGTTTGCTGGTGCTGATTGCGGGCATCGTGCTGCTGAACGGCGGCACGGAGAAAACGCGTGCGCGTAAAGCGGAAAAAGGAGGCCACCATGCAAACGCTTAATTACGGTCATATCGCGTTTTTAATGCTGGCGGTGGTGCTGGAGATCGCCGCCAATATTTTCCTGAAATATTCGGACGGCTTCCGTAAACGGCTGCCGGGCCTGCTGTCGCTGCTGCTGGTAATGGGCGCGTTCACCGCGTTGGGCCAGGCGGTTAAAGGGATCGATCTGGCGGTCGCCTATGCGCTGTGGGGCGGCTTCGGCGTGCTCGCTACGCTGGCGGCGGGCTGGATTCTGTTTGGTCAGCGTTTGCGTCCACGCGGCTGGATTGGTCTGTCGCTGCTGCTGATCGGCATGATGATGATCAAGCTGGCCTGACGCGCCGGACGCTCCCTGACGTGACAGCACGACAGAGAGCGCCCTCATCCCGGCGCGCTCAGCGTCGTACATAAAAAAGCGCCCGTGGGCGCTTTTTTTGTGGATGCTTATGCCTGGCGAAAAGTAAGAAACGCTTAGCGAAACGGCGGCTCGTTAAAGGTGCGCAGCTTACGCGAGTGCAGCTTGTCGCCTTCGGCGCGCAGCAGCTCTACAGCCCGAATGCCGATCTGCAAATGTTCGGAGATCGCCCCTTCATAAAAGCGGTTCGCCTGACCCGGCAGCTTAATTTCGCCATGCAGCGGCTTATCGGAAACGCACAGCATGGTGCCGTAGGGCACGCGGAAGCGATAGCCCTGAGCGGCGATAGTGGCGCTTTCCATATCGACGGCGACCGCGCGGCTGAGGTTAAAACGCAGCGCGGATGCGGAGTAGCGCAGCTCCCAGTTGCGGTCGTCGGTGGTCACCACCGTACCGGTGCGCAGCCGCATTTTGACCTCCTCGCCCGGCATGCCGCTGATCTCCTTGGTGGCGTCATACAGCGCGCGCTGCACCTCGGCGATGCTGGGGATCGGGATATCGGGCGGCAGCACCGCGTCCAGCACATGATCGTCGCGCAGATAGGCGTGCGCCAGCACGTAGTCGCCGATCTGCTGGCTTTCGCGCAGGCCGCCGCAGTGACCAATCATCAGCCAGGCGTGCGGACGCAGCACCGCCAGATGATCGCAGATGGTTTTGGCGTTGGAGGGGCCGACGCCGATATTCACCAGCGTAATGCCGCGTCTGTCGGGCGCGGTCAGGTGCCAGGCGGGCATCTGATGCTTTTTCCACGCCAGATCGGAGAGCGCCGCTTCCGCATTTTCGGTATCTTTGGTGATAAAGGCGCCGCCAGCGCAGGAGAGTGCGGTATAAGGGCTGTTTTCATCGGCGATCTGCTCGCAGGCCCAGCGCACAAACTCATCGACGTAGCGCGTGTAGTTGGTAAACAGTACGAAGGGCTGAAAATGCTCCGGCGGCGTGCCGGTGTAGTGGCGCAGGCGCGCCAGCGAAAAGTCGGTGCGCAGCGCGTCGAAATGGCTGAGCGGGAAAATGCTGGTGGTATTGAAGATACCGTCCGCCGTTTCATCGCCGATATTTGCCAGATCGGTCGTAGGAAAATGCTTCGACAGCGCGCTGCTCATGGTGCGATCCAGTTCGAGATCGGAACCGTCAATCACGTAAGGGAAGGGGATCTCCTGACGCGAAGGGCACACTTCGATCGTCACCTCATAGTCGCGCTCGATTACCGACAGCTGTTCGCGCAGATAGTGGCGCAGCAGTTCCGGGCGGGTAATGGTGGTGGCGTAGCTACCGGCATGGCTGAATCGACCCCAGGCGCGGCTGCGGTTTTTATGCGGCGAAGCGCCGTCCCAGCTGATGCGCAGCTCCGGGTAAACAAACAGGCCGTCGGCGCGCGCCTGCGCGTCGGGTAGCGAGCCTTCTTCAATAAAGGTTTTAATCGCATTGCGCAGGGCGTTTACGGCCTGGTAGTAAAGTGCATCCAGTCGCTCCAGCGCCTGCGCGGTGGTTAATCCATTAGCGGAATGGGCAGTGGCCATTGTGCCTCCTCAGGTTTTCAGCTCTGCGTTGCACTATAGCTTAGAACCATTCCGCTGATACCGATTAGTCGGCTAACATTTTTTCCAGCGTAATCGGCAGATCGCGAATGCGTTTGCCGGTGGCATGAAATACCGCGTTGGCGATCGCCGCCGCCACGCCGACTATTCCCAGTTCGCCCACCGCCTTGCCGCCCAGCGCGCTTGCCTGATAGTCCGGCTCGCCGACGTTGATCACCGCCATATCCGGGATATCGGCGTTAACCGCCACCAGATAGTCCGCCAGGCTGGCATTGAGAATGCGGCCGTTGCCATCGTCGATCTCGCCTTCTTCCAGCAGCGCCTGGCCGATGCCCATCACCATCGCGCCGATCCACTGGCTTTCCGCCAGTTTCGGATTATAGAGACGGCCGCTGTCGAAGGCGCCGACAATACGCCGCACACGCACCGTGCCGAAATCTTCATCCACCGCTACCTCGACAAAAATGGCGCTCCAGCTGTGCGCGGAGTAGCCGCCTGCGGTTGGTGGAATCATCTTCGACGAGGTGCGGTCGGCCGCCTCGCGATCCTGCTGCGTGGCGTCGGGCGGAAAAGTGTCGGCATGCGTCTCCAGCGCGTCGCGTCCGGCGCAGCGCAGCAGATCGGCGAAGCTCAGGCTGCTGCCGGGCTGACTGAACAGCCGCAGCTGGCCCTGCTCAAGAATGACATCTTCGCGGCGTGCGCCGAACAGCGGCGATTCGGCGCTGCCGACCGCCAGCGTAATCAGCTCCTCGCGCAGCTTCAGCGCGGTTTTATACACTGCCGCGGTCAGCAGGTTCGCCAGCTGCGAGCCGCCTGCTACCGGCGCGCGCGGCAGATCGGTATCGCCGAGGCTGACGCTGATGCGATCGGAGGCGACGCTCAACACCTCGGCGGCGGTCTGCGCCAGAATGGTGTAGGTGCCGGTGCCGATGTCGGCACCGCTGCTGCGCACCTCCAGCGTGCCGTCCTGATTCAGCCGGATGGCCGCCTCGCCGGGGGTACGCCGCACCGGGTAGCTGCCGGAGGCCATGCCCCAGCCGATGCGCTGACGGCCTTCACGCAACGTGCCTGGTTCCTGCGGGCGCTGCGCCCAGCCGAAGGCCTGCGCCCCGGCCTGATACGCCTCGCGCAGCCGCCGCGAACTCCAGGGGATCTTCGCCTGCGGATCTTCATCCGCATAGTTGCGCAGCCGCAGCTCAAGCGGGTCAAGCTTCAGCGCGTACGCCAGCTCGTCCATCGCCACCTCAATCGCCCAGCTGCTGGGGTTTTCGCCCGGCGCGCGCATCCAGCCGGGATTAACGGTGTTGACCGGCACCAGTTGATGGCGGGAGATAAAATTAGGCACCGCATACATAATGGCGGTGACCGAGTTGCAGGGTTCCAGATGGGTATCGTCGCGCGCGGTTTCATTCCAGCTTTCATGGACGATCGCCTGAAGTTTGCCCTCGCTGTCGGCAGCCAGCTGCAATGCCTGGCGCGTGCGCGGTCGCCCGCCGAAGCCGGTAAAGGTCTGCCCGCGCGTCAGCACCAGCTTCACCGGACGGCCCAGCGCGCGCGAGGCGGCGCATGCCAGCGCGGAGTGGGGCTGGATGCCGCCCTTCGAGCCGAAACCGCCGCCGGTGAAGGGCGACAGCACGCGCACTTTCTCAATATCGATGCCCATCCACTGCGCCACCACGCTGCGCGCGCCGCCGACCCACTGGCTCGGCTCCCAAAGCGTGATTTCACCGTCGCGCCAGTCGGCGATGCAGCCGTGCAGCTCAATCGGCAGATTATATTCACGCGGCGTGGTGTAGACGCCGCTGACCGTCACGCTCGCCTCACGCAGCGCCTGCTGCGCGTCGCCCCACTCAATATCCAAATCCCCGACCGGTTTCGGTTGAGCGAGAGGGTCGTCAGGATGAATAATGGCGGGCCGCACCTCATAGTCGATATGGATGGTGGCCGCCGCCGCTTTCGCCTGTTCCAGCGTTTCCGCCACTACCAGCGCCACATGCTGCCCGTTCCAGCGCACGCCCGGCCCCTGTAGCGGCACGAAAGATTGCGCCGCCGCGCCGCCGCTGGCGAAGGTGGCCGCCGGATGAATCGTCAGCCCGCTTTCGTGGGTGTAAACTGCCAGCACGCCGGGCATCTGACGCGCGGCGTCACAATCGATATGGGTAATTTCTCCTTCAGGAATCGTGGATTGCACCACTATGGCGTGGCAAAGATTCTCCACCGGATGATCTACGGCGTAGCGCGCCAGCCCCTGAACTTTTAGCCGGCCGTCGGCGCGATCGCGGCGCGCGCCCAGCCCTTCAATCATCGCTTCGCCGTTGGCGATGTTGCGCTGCGTCAGAATGTCGCTCATGCCTGGCCTCCCGCCGCCAGCAGCGCCCGCACGATCACGCGCGGCGCCAGGGTGATTTTATAGCCGTTATCCGCCAGCGCGCAGGCGTCCTGCATCGCCAGCGGCGCCAGATCGCGCAGCTGCTGCTCATTAAAGGGTTTGCCGCGCAGCGCCTGCTCCAGCGCGCGGGCGCGCCAGGGTTTGGTCGCCACGCCGCCCAGCGCGATGCGCACATCGCGCAGCGTGACGCCATCCTCTTCCAGCGCCAGCCCGACGGCGGCGCTGGCGGTAGCGAATTCATAGCTGCTGCGATCGCGCACTTTCAGATAGTGCGAGCGACGCAGCGCGGGCGTGACCGGCAGCTCGACGGCGGTAATGATCTCGCCCGCATGCAGATCCTGCTCCAGATCGGGTCGGTCGCCCGGCAGCAGCAGAAAGTCTTCCACCGCCACGCGGCGTTCGCTGCCGTCCGGCGCCCGCAGCAGCAGGGTGGCGTCGAAGGCGGTCAGCGCTACCGCCAGGTCGCCGGGATAGACCGCCACGCACCGATCGCTGTTGCCCAGCACCGCATGGTTCGCGTTATGACCGCTCAGGGCGGCGCAGCCCGAACCGGGCTGACGTTTATTGCAGGCGTGATAGCCGTGCGCGTCGCGGAAATAGCTGCAACGCGTGCGCTGCATGATGTTGCCGCCGATGGTCGCCATATTGCGCAGCTGCGCGGAGGCGGCGCTGGTGAGGCTTTGCGTCAGCGCCGGCGCCGCCTTTTGCAGCGCGGCGTGCTGCTCCACCTGGCTCATTTTGCTCAGGCTGCCGATGCGGATAAGGCTGTCGCTGACCGCGATCTCTGCAAGGCCGGTCAGCCGGGTGATATCGATGAGCGCGTCGGGCTGTTCCACGTCGCACTTCATCAGGTCGATAAGCGTGGTGCCGCCCGCCAGCAGGCGATGGCCCGGCGCGCTGGCGGCCACGGTCGCCTCGCTGATATCGGCGGCGCGCTGATAGTCAAATTCTCTCATGCCGTCTGCTCCTCTTTCAGCTGCTGCGCCGCTTCGCGTACCGCGGCGACGATAAAGGGATAAGCGCCGCAGCGGCAGATATTGCCGCTCATGTATTCGCGGATCTCATCGTCGCTGTTGGCATGGCCTTCGTTGATGCAGGCGACGGCGGACATAATCTGGCCCGGCGTGCAGTAGCCGCACTGGAAAGCGTCGTGGCGTAAAAAGGCCGCCTGCACCGCATGCAGGGTCGCGTCCGGCCCGGAAAGCCCTTCGATAGTGGTGATCTCGCGATCTTCCGCCTGTGCCGCCAGCGTCAGGCAGCTCAGTACGCGTTCGCCGTCAATATGCACCGTACAGGCGCCGCATTGCCCGTGATCGCAGCCTTTTTTCGCGCCGGTGAGGTGGGCGTGTTCGCGCAGGGCGTCAAGGAGGGTGACTCGCGTATCCAGCGCGAGAGGATGATCTTTGCCGTTGATGCGCAGCCGCATCACTCGTTGCTGAGCCATATCGAACTCCGGTTACAGGATGGAGGATGACGGCGGCCGTCGCGCTTCAGCGCCGGGCAACGCTGTCCACATTGCGTTCAAAAGAGAGCGAAAAGGGCCGCTGTAGCGACCTTATTATGTAAAGGGATAAGTGTAGACGCTCTGTGGGCGAACAGGGGAAGCGGCAGGCGCGAGCCGCCGCGCAGGGGCGGCAAAAGATGGCGCAGCCGTCCGCAAGGGTAGGGACGGCGCGCGAATTAATGAATCATATGGCTGTGCCCAGGTGCGCCGGTTTGCAGCAGCACCAGCAGCTGCGACAGCGGATTGCTGAGCACAAACTGATGGCAGCCGGTGCTGGCCATCAGTTGCGACATCGCCACCGCCAGGTTAGCCAGCGCGGTTTCCGGCGGCATATTTTGCTGTTGCAGCAGGCTTAACAGCTCCTGGACGGAGTCCTGATTCGCGGCCGCAACGATTTTCTGCGGCTGCTGAGATAAGGTTTCATCGCACGGTTTCATACGCGAGGCTCCTGACAAACGAATTCCAGATAATCCTGAACGCTATATATTGGCCAATCAAGGAATTTCAAGCATAAAAAATCAGCAGTCATTCGTAAATTTAAGCGCTGCGTGCCTCCTTGCGGGAATCGCTATGCGATTGCGGCGCAATATCGTCTATTCTGACCTGACGCAATGTATCAAACCGATCGAAGGAGAAACAAAATGAGTGAAGTTATCGCTATTGTCGCCACCGTGATCCCGAAAGCAGGCGAGGCGGATGTGGTTGAGCAGGCGCTGCGCACCGTAGAGCGCGAAGTACAGGGCGAGCCGGGCTGCCAGCAGTATCAGCTGCATCAGGATCTGGAAAATCCGCAACACTTTGTTTTGCTGGAGCGCTGGGAATCAGAAGCGCATATTCAGCAGCACAGTGAAGCGGCGCCGTTCCTGCGTCTGATGGAAACCATTAAAGATCGCGCCGAACTACAGGTAACAAAACTGAAAGTGCTGGCCTGATGCCATAAACGCGCCAGTGATAAAAAGCCCGCTCACGGTTGCCTGAGCGGGCTTTTTTGTCTGCGGCTTTTGCCCGGCAGAAGCGGTCAGTTACCCAGTCTGCTATGACCGATCTGTTCGCGCATCCGGCGACAAATGACCAGTAATACCCCGGCGCTACACAGCGGAAACAGCGCCAGTAGCAGCCAGGGATAGCTGGCCTGCGCAGACGGCACCAGCGCAAGATCCAGCAGGCTGCCAAAGAGAAAGTTGCCGATCAGCACCGCGCAACCGCCGGCACTGGCAAGGGCGCCATAGTGCGCGCCGAGTGTGGCTTCTTCAGCAAAATGCGGAATAAGGTCTTTCGCCGCAGGTACCAGCAGCATTTGCCCTACGGTGAGTAAGGTGACAAAGCAAGCCGCAGGCAGCAGGCGAAGCCCGCTGGTTGAGGGAGCATCGGCGGCGAAAAACGCCACGCTCAGAAAAGAGGCGGATACCAACGCAAAGCCCGTGGGCAGACTCCAGACCGGCCCGACGACGCGAGCCAAACGGGCCAGCGGCAGTTGAAAGGTAATGATTAATAACGAGGCCAGCATAAACAGCGGCCCCAGATCTTTTTCGCTTCCGCCGACGCGTTGTATTTCCACCGGCAAAGCCAGATAAAGCTGGTTGTAACTTAATAACCAGGCGCTGTACGCAACAATAAACGCGACAAACCGCGGCTGGCGCAATGCGGTCCACCAGGGAATGGGCCGCATGGAAGCGGGTTTTTTCTGTGTGGGCGGCAGTGAAAAAGAGAGCACGATCAGCGCCAGTAAAAAAACAGCGGCGCCGGCGAACGCAACCAGACGAAAGCCCAGCCCGGCAAATAGCGCCCCCAATACCGGGCCTAATACCGCGCCCAGTTCGCCGCATACGGCAAAAAGAGCGAACCATTCGGCGCGGCTGCGTTTACCGCTAGCCTCGCTTTGCTGGCCCGCTTTAGCGAGCAACGCTTCAATAGAGGGGGAAAACAACGCTCCGCCAACGCCGGTCAGGCAGGCGCCAAGTACAATTGGCCAAAGGGAGTGCCCCAACGCCAGCAGCAGAAATCCTGCTATGCGGATAAAACAGCCCCAAAGTATAACGATACGCGCGCCAAAGCGATCCGATAGCGCCCCGCCGACGATAAACATCCCCTGCTGTGAAAAAGTGCGCAACCCAAGCACCAGTCCGATGACGCCGCCGGATAACAGCATATCGTCGCGCAGGAACAGAGCTAAAAAGGGCACAACCGCATAAAAACCAATATTGAAAACAAACTGGCTGCCTAATAAAACAGGCGGCCAGATTTGCGTCATCGGTCGCAGGGAAGGCAAAAACATGAAATGACCTGCTGTTACGAAATAAAGTGGATATGTTTTTTGCCATGGTAAGGGGAAACCTCAATACGCGTTTCCACCTGAAACACCTGCCACAGCAGTGACTCGGTAAGCACCTGTTCCGGCGTTCCTCTGGCGATAACGTTGCCATTCTGCATGACGATCAGCGCATCGCAAAACATTGCAGCATGGTTGAGATCGTGAATAGCGACGATACTGGTTACCGCCAGCTCGCTGATAAGCTTCATTAACTGGATTTGGTGATGGATATCCAAATGATTGGTCGGTTCATCTAACAATATCTCGCCGGGCGTTTGCGCCAGGGCTCTGGCGATATGCACCCTTTGACGCTCACCGCCCGACAGGCTTTGCCATCCCCGATCGCTGCATTTCAGCATATCCACTCTTTCCAGCGCTTCATCGACAATCTTATCGTCCTCCCGGCTCCAGCTGGAAAAGGGAGAGTGATGCGGGATGCGGCCCAATTTCACCACCTCCCGCACCCGCATATTCGCCTCGGTTGCTGCGTGCTGCTCAACGTAGGCGATACGGCGGGCCAGCTGTTTTTTGGCAATATGGCGCATCGCCTTGCCATCCAGCGTAACCGTACCCGCGTGCGGGCGACGAATGCCAGCAAGCAGGCGCAACAGTGAAGACTTTCCAGAGCCATTAGGGCCGAGTAGCCCGACGGTTGTGCCTGGGGAAACCGTGAGCGAGACATTGTCGACGATAACTTTGTTACCGACCTTCCAGGAGACGTTTTCAGCGCCGATACTCATGACTTGCTCCCTGAACGGTAAATAATGATGGCAAAAAACGGCACGCCGACCAGGGCGGTAACCACGCCAACCGGCAGGCTTTGCGGGGCGATTAGCAGGCGCGAAGCGATATCCGCTAATACCATCAGAATCGCGCCGGCCAGCGCGCTGGCGAGCAGCAAGGTGCGATGCAGCGGGCCGAAAAAGAAGCGCATAACATGCGGGACAACCAATCCCACAAAGCCAATCGATCCGGCCATGCTGACAATGGTGGCGGTAATCAGCGCGGTGGTGGTAAACAGGCTTAGCCGTACCCAGGCGACAGGGATGCCAAGCGAAAGCGCGGCATCGTCGCCAAAGGTAAAGGCATCAAGCGCCCGTGAGTAGTAAAGGCAGATAGCCAGGCCGACCAGCACCACCACCAGCACCAGCTGAAATTCAGGCCATCTTACGCCGCTAAAGCTGCCAAGCAGCCAGAACATGACGTCGCGCGCCTGCTGAGCGCTGGCGGAAGTACTGATGGTATAGGCGGTAATGGCATTAAAAAGCTGTGACGCGGCGACGCCAGCGAGGATAGTGCGCTCATTACCACCACGCGCGCCGTTGGTCAGAAACGCAACAAAGGCGAAGGCGGCGAAGGCGCCGGCAAAGGCGCCCGCTGAAAGCGTGACGGCGCCAGAGCCGATACCCAACACCACCACCGAGACCGCGCCGGTTGACGCGCCCGCGGAGACGCCCAGCACATAGGGTTCGGCAAGGGCGTTTTTCAGCAGGCTTTGCAATACCGCGCCGCAAATAGCCAGCCCGGCGCCGCAGCAGGCGGCCACCAGCGCCCGGCTTAAGCGAAAATCCCAAATGACGCTTTCATGGATACGATTCAGCGGAACATGGGTTAAGCCTGTTTTATTACCCAGCGCGCCTACTACGCTGCTGAGCGGAATAGAGAGCTCGCCAACGCTCACCCCAAGCGCAATAACCAGCGCTAACAGCACCAATGAAAGCACGCCAGACAGCGTCAGAAACAGGCCGCGTCGCGCCTGTTGAACAACAGTGGCCATTAATTCAATTCCATTTTTCTAAGCTGTTCGCCGATCTGTTCAGCGCCATACAGGGTGCGGATAGTCGGGTTCATCGCCTGGCCATCCATAACCACAATGTGACCTTTTTTCACCGCATCAAGCTGACTGACGGTAGGATCGCTGTTAAGAAATTTGATTTTTTCTTGCGCATTGTCGAGCGCCCAGCGATTACGATCGAGACTGGAAACCACAATCACATCGGGATTGGCGGCAATAATGCTTTCCCAGCCAACGGTTGGCCATTCCGCCTCGGAGGTTATCGCGTTATGGCCGCCTAACACATTAGCGATAAAGCCTGACGCGCTGTTTTTTCCGCCGACGTAAGCGTCAGCAGAGGGCGAGGAACTGGAAAACCAGAAAACAAAAGCGCGATTCTTATGGTTGGCAAACTCCTGACGTAAATTTATCTCACGTTGTTTAAAATCGGCAATTAACGCCTGACCACGCGCTTCCACATTAAAAATTTTCGCGAAATCTTCTATCTCTTTATAGAGATAAGTCATATCCCACAGTTTCTGGCGGCTGCCATACATATCCCCGACAGCTTTTTTCGTGGCGCACATGCCCGGCGACATATAACTGTTTACGCCTAAAGTGGCGAGGTCTTCACGTTTAACGACTTTACTTTCTGGTCCCATGAGCAGGGGCAGCTGCGCGGCGACAAAATCAGGATTTTGCGCCAGAACCGATTCAAGGGTAGGGATTTCAACGGTTAATGTTTTTATTTTACTGTTTTTTTCCGCCAGCTGAGGCAACACTTTCGACGGCCAAAAGGCGGTGGCCACCATTTTATCCTGTAGCCCCAGCAGCATTAAAATTTCTGCGGTGTTTTGGCCTAATGCGACCACGCGTTCGGGCGCGGCGGCAAAGGTTTGTTGATAGCCGCAATTTTCAATGGTCAGCGGGTAAGTGGTGGCAAACGCAGAACTGACTGAGGCAAACATTAACCCTGCTGCGCAGATGGCTCTCTTCATTTAACGCTACCCTTCATAAAAATTATTGTTGTGTTTTCAGTAATTAATGGTCGGGTTAAATGATAATGAAAATTATTCCTAAAGCGAGAACTTTCTCTTCTTCAGGGACTGTTTCAGGAGGAAATCATTGCCCGCCCAGGAAAGCTGAGCGGGCGGATGTCGTTAAATATCAAACAGGGGCGCGCGCTTTTCTCCCAGCGACTGCAGATAGTCCTGCGCGTTCTTTATCAGGCGTTGATAACGCTCTGGCTCCTGCGCGGCGATATTATGCTGCTCGCTGCTATCGGTGCGCAGATTAAACATCAGCGGCTGTTGCAGGCGTTTCGGCTGCCCGCCGTCATACTGCGTAAAGACCAGCTTATAATCGCCTTCGCGCCACGCCTCCATTTCGCCTTTGTAAAAATAGGGCATAAAGGTACGTGGGCTGGGCTGACGCTGTAAAAAGGCGGCGCTTAAATCAAAGCCGTCCAGGGTTTTCTGGGCATGAGTGCTGCCGGTGATCTTCATTAGCGTAGGCAGCAGATCGAGCGTGCTGCCGATATCTTCCACCACGGCAGGCTTGATTTTGCCAGGCCAGTTAATGATAAACGGCACGCGCTGGCCGCCTTCCCAGGGCGTACTCTTCCCATCACGCAGCGGCAGCGCCGAGCCGGAGATGCCATATTTGTCATACATCAGCCAGGGGCCATTGTCGGAGGTAAAGATAATAATGGTGTTCTCCGCCAGATTATTTTTCTTCAGCGCCTGCCGGATCTGGCCTACCGACCAGTCAATCTCCAGCATGATATCGCCGTAGCGGTTATGGCCTTTGCCTTTAAACTCTGGCGAGCCAAACAGCGGCACATGGGTTTGCGGGTAGGCCATATACATAAAGAAAGGGCGGTTCTTGTTCTCGCCGATGTAGTTGACCGCTTTCTCGGTGACCACTTTCGTAAAACTGGACTGCTGAAAACCCTGCGGTATCAGATAGTCGACCTGCTTGCCTTTATAACGATAAGAGTGATAGAGCGGAACGTTCCAGTACGCCTGACGCGGCTGGCTGTTGCTCTTTTCCACCACCGCAAGGGTATTTTTAAATATTTGCGGGTCGGAGGAGGTTAAACCGTCAAACAGATCGACCTGGGTGCTATAGCAGTCGTTGCTGATGGGAATGCCGAACCACTCATCAAAGCCGTGGCGGGTAGGGAAATCCTGCGCTTGATTACCCAGATGCCATTTTCCGTACATGATGGTGTGGTAGCCATTTTGTCGCAGTGAGTCGGCGATGGTTATTTCATCGGCGGGAAAACCGTCGGGATCTTTTTCCAGCAGCACCGGCGTTTGTGCGCCGTACAGCCCGGTGCGCGTCTCCAGTCTGCCGGTCATCAGCCCGCCACGGCTGGGCGAACAGACCGGGGAAGAGACATAAAAATGGGTCCAGCGCTGACCGGTCGCCGCCAGCTGGTCAAGATGCACGGTAGGGGTTTTCGCACCCTGAACGGAGATATCGGCCCAGCCCATATCATCAGCAAACAGTAAAATAATATTCGGGCGGGCTGGCGCAGCCGCAGGGCTTGCCAGCGCAGGCGCCGCTATTAATGCCAGACTTACCGCCGCCAGGCTTAATTTAGCGTTCATGTTTTCTCCCTTTTACAGTAACGTTAATGCGTACAATGAATCAGTCCTGTATCGGTTAATGTTTAAAACAGCAGATAAAATGGTTTATGCGTTATTCCCTGAAGATATTTATTGCGAGCATAAAAAAACCTGACGATGGCACATATGGGCCAGCATCAGGTTTCGCCTCATAATTTGAGTTACGATCGCCTCGTTAACATCCGCTTTTTAAATTAAATTGCAAGTATGGGGTTTATTATTGTGATCTCCTTCATAGGCTTTGTTATTTTTAATGGTAAAGATTGATTTATAACAAGGTTGCGGAATAACTGGCATGTTGTCGTGGCGTGTAAGTTATTATTTTATGCTGACGCCCACGGGTCGTTATGCATAAAAATTTGTAATTAAACGGTCGTGTTAAATAAAGGCGTAAAATAATCTAATTAATTGAGGTATTGTCTGCGCAGCAAAAAAAAGGTTTAGGCGGGGTTAACGTATAACAGGGCTATTTTTTACCGGCATTGAAAAACGGTACACAGGCCATTGTGCTATCCCGTTGCGCCGTTTTACAGCGGTAACAGATAATAAGGAGATCGGACATGGTGGTTGCGGATTGTCACGTGATGGCGAAACCGAGCGGCGCGGTCTGCAATATTGATTGCACCTACTGCTTCTATCTTGAAAAAGCGGCGCTTTACCCGGAGCGCAATAAAAACTGGCGCATGACGGATGAGACGCTGGAGCAGTTTATCCGCCAGCATATCGCCGCGCAGCGTGACGAGCAGATTAATTTTGCCTGGCAGGGCGGCGAGCCGACACTGATGGGATTGTCGTTTTTCCAGCGCGTGGTGGCGCTGTGTAAGCAATACGCTAACGGCAGGAGAATGACACATACACTGCAAACCAACGGGATCCTGCTCAATGAGGCGTGGGCGGCTTTCTTCGCAGAAGAAAATTTTCTGATTGGCCTGTCGCTTGACGGCCCGGCACATCTGCATAACCAGTATCGGGTCAATCGCGCCGGAAAGGGGACGCACGCACAAACAATGGCGGCGATGGCGCTGCTGAAGGCACATAAGGTCGAATTCAATACCCTGACGGTGGTGGGCAAACATAACGTTGACCATGCGCGGGAAGTGTATGATTTTTTGCTGGCGGCGGGTTCCCGTTATATTCAGTTTATCCCGCTGGTGGAGCGGATAAGCATCAACGCGTCCAGCCGGTTGAAACTGGTGATGCCGGGGGAAAGCGCTGCGACGCTGGCGCCCTGGACGGTACCCGCCTGGCAGTACGGCGAGTTCCTTAATCAGATTTTTGATGTCTGGGTTCGTCGTGACGTAGATCGTGTCTATGTCCAGATGTTTGATCTCGCGCTGGCCGCCTGGATGGGGCAGCCTCCTGTGCTGTGCGTGCATGCAGAAACCTGCGGTCATGCGTTTGCGCTGGAAGCAAATGGCGATCTCTATAACTGCGACCATTATGTCTATCCGGAACACCTGCTGGGCAATATTCATCAACAGAGCATCCAGGCGATGAATAACAGCGAGCGGGCCATCGTTTTTGGCGAGGCGAAACGGGAGCGGTTAACCGCGGATTGTCGGCGCTGTGATTATCGCTTTGCCTGTCACGGTGGTTGTCCGAAACATCGTTTTGCAGTATCGCCGTCCGGCCTTCCCAGCCATAACTACCTTTGCGCGGGCTATCAACATTTTTTCCAGCATATCAGCCGCTATATGAATGTATGGCGCGAGCTGCTGGCTCAAGGTTATCCACCCTCCGCGATCATGCCGTGGCTGGCGCAGAACACGCCCAAAGCAGCCGAAGCGGTAGGGCGTAACGATCTGTGTCCGTGCGGAAGCGGAAAGAAATACAAGCGATGCTGCGGTTGACCGGCTCTGAAACGCCCGGAGAGACAAAAAGCGAAAAGCCTGCTCGAAAGCAGGCTTTTCTGAATTTGGCTCCTCTGACTGGACTCGAACCAGTGACATACGGATTAACAGTCCGCCGTTCTACCGACTGAACTACAGAGGAATCGGTTGATGGCGCGCATATTACTGATTTCCGCGCTTATGTCAAAACCCTTTTTGCATTCCGTGGTGTCGTTTGCAGA